>JAKBBN010000090.1 GCA_021808485.1 Planctomycetota bacterium
CGGCGGAATGTGCGGCTCGATCAACAACCATTGCTCATCCGTGAGGTCACTGGGGTATGAATTCCTTTTCATTCCTTACCTATCGGCATTTTATGAACTTCTCAAACAGGCTCTAAGATTCGGACTGCTTCATGATGTAGGGTCTTGTCCTAATTATCGCTAGGTTTCAACCCTTCCGCGGCATGATGAAGCCATGTCGCGGCCGCCGGGGAAAGCCCGTTTTTCCCCGGGAAAACGCATTGCCGCGACGGGGAGCCGGGCGCGGAAGCGGATGTGCAAACAGATTGGGCGGCGCCGCGGCGCGATGTTTTGTCCCGCGGATCATATTGACTCCCCGGCGGGCAGCGGTGTATTGTTCAATCAGTGATTGCATATGTATGCAGGTATGGATAAGGCCTGCCATGCGAGGTTCGGAATGCGAAGGCTTGAACACAATCAGCGGTGCGAATTGCTCGGCGAGTTTTTCCGCCTGTTCGCTTCGGCCGTCCGCGTGAAAATATTCTGCTGTCTTAAAGACGGGCCGCTGACGGTTTCCCGGATCGCCGACGGGGTCGGGATCGCGTTGCCCAACGCGTCGCAGCATCTGCGGCTGATGCGCCACCTTGGGGCGGTGCGTTGCACGAAAAAGCGCAATCTGAGGTATTACCGTCTCAGCGACAAGCGGCTGTTGAGGGCCGCGGAATTGATCGCCGAGGTGCTGGAGCAGCGGCAGACGGAATTGACACGAATCGGCGACCGGCGCGCAGGCCGCGACTGACCGGCGGTGACGGCAGCGGTGTTAAAAAGCCGGGCAGGCCATTGCGGCGGGCCGGAACTGGATTAAAAAAGGAGTATCGTAAATGGACGCAGCAGAACTTGGACCGATTTCCGCGGCGAAGGTTATTGACGCGCGGGGTACCGCCTGTCCCGGGCCGCTTCTTAAAGCGAAGATGGGGATCGGCACGGTGACCATCGGGCAGATACTTGAGATCAAATCCAATGATGTCGGTTCGCGAAAAGACATCGCCGCCTGGTCGGGCAAGATGGGGCATCAATTTGTCGGCGTGATCGAGACGGACGGCCATGACCGCATATTTATAAAGCGCGGCAAATAGGCCGGCGGACCGGCGTGTTAAGAAAGGGGCTGACAAATGGATCCCAATGGTTTCAACCCGACGATTCTTGTACTGGCAACGGAGGCCTGTGCCTATCCTGGCGCCGACGCGGCAGGCAAGGCGCACCTGGAATATGGGGCCAATGTATACGTGTTTCGCGTGCCCTCGCCCGTGCTTTTTCCGGAGGATTTTTATCTGCGGACATATGCCCGCGGCATAGACGGAATCCTGCTGGCCGCCTGCGGCTCGGATTGCCCTTATCGCGGCGCCTATGACCGCCTTGCGGCGCGGATCGACCGATTGACCGGCCGGATGAAAGCCGGCGGACTGGAAATCGCCCGGATCCGGCTGACCGCCATTTGCACGGTTTGTATAGCCGCGTTTCTCAAGGAAGTCCGGCAGTTGGATGAGAAACTCCGCGGTATCGGCCCGGTGAACCGGCAAATCGCTTCCGCACTCCAGATCGCGGTGCGCCGGGAAATGCAGGAGGCGGCGGCCGCACGGCACAATGCACCGGCCGGGGCGAGTGTCTGAAAGGCGATGAACCATGCAGGCTCAAATCATGGAAAAGGGATATGCGGATGCACTGGTCATTGGCGGCGGCATCGCCGGCCTGCAGGCGGCACTGGATATCGCCGATCAAGGCTACAAGGTGGTTATCGTGGAGCGGGAGGCCAGCATCGGCGGCCGCATGATCAGTCTGAGCAAGGTATTTCCCACCATGGACTGTGCAAGCTGCATTACAACACCCAAAATGTCGGCGGCGGCTCACCATGAAAATATTGAAATCATGACTTTTACCGAGATCGACTCCATCGTTGCCGGCGCGGACGGCCACGTGGTGAGCGTGACGCGGAAACCGACTTATGTGAATGCCGAAAAGTGCATCGGCTGCCGACTTTGCGAATATGCCTGCGATTCGGAATTGCCGGATGTTTTTGAGCAGGGCCTTGGGGCGACGCGGGCTATTTCCGTGGCTTTCACCAATGCCATCCCGCAGAAGGCCGTGCTCCTGGCGGATTATTGCCTGTCGTGCGGCCTTTGCCTGCGCGCCTGCCCCACGGATGCCATTGAATTTGACCAGCGGCCCCGGCAAGAGCGGATTACGGCCGGCAGTGTCATTGTGGCCACCGGCTTTCAACTCAACAGCCTCACGGTTAAACCGCAATACGCCGCGGCGCAAAATGCCAACGTCATTTCGCCGTTGACGCTGGAGCGATTGTTGGCCCCGCACGGTCCTTACGGCCGGGTGCTGCGGCCGTCGGACGGCAAGATTCCGGACTCCGTCGCTTTTGTGTTGTGCGCCGGATCGCGTGATCAAACGATTGGTGTGCCGTACTGCTCGCGCGTGTGCTGCATGTACTCAATCAAGCAGGCCATGCTGCTGGCCGGATCGTTGCCGATGGCGGATATCACGATTTATTACATGGATATTCGCGCTTTCGGCAAGGGATATGAACAGTTTTATCAAATGGCAAAGGCGATGGGCATCCATTTTGTGCGCGGCAAGGTCGCACGCGTTGACGCGGCCCCGCATGATGACCTTTTGGTTCATGTGGAAATGACCGAAGAGCCGGTGGATTGCGTTCGCCGGCAGAAACATGACCTGGTGGTGCTGTCGCAGGGGATGATCCCGCAATGGAATCCCGCGGGCGTTTCGCCCGTGCACATCGGGGAGGATGGGTTTGTCGCCACGCCGGACACCGCCGATCCCTGCGCGACGAATGTTCCCGGAATTTTTGTCGCCGGCGCCGCCGCCGGCCCCAAAGACATTGTGGACACCATCGCGGATGCGGGCGCCGCGGCCATGCTGGCGGGGCGCTACCTCGCGGACCGCGCGGGTAAGTCGCGGACGCCGCCGTCGGCGGCAGGGCGATCAATCCGGCTGGAGATGGCGGTATGACCGCGGTCCGCCTGTTGAGGTTTCAATCCGGCCGGGGTTCCGGGGAATGCATTTAAGGACAGTGCCATGGACGCCACGGATCAATCATACGCCGAAAATCGGGGCGCCGAACCTGCCGGGCAGCCGCGGGTGGGGGTGTATATTTGCCGGTGCGGCGGCAATATTTCCGATGTTGTGGACGCCGAACATGCCGCGGAAATATGCTGGCATATTCCCGGTGTGGTCGTATCCAAAGTGCATACATTTATGTGCTCCGACCCCGGGCAGCAGAGCATCATTGACGACATTCACGGGGAAAAGCTTGATCGGATTGTTGTCGCGTCCTGTTCGCCATTTCTTCATGAACTGACATTCCGCGGCGCCGCCATTCGGGGCAATCTTAACCCGTACCTGTATGAACATGTCAATATCCGCGAGCAGTGTTCGTGGGTGCACAAGCATGATCCGCAAGGCGCTACCGCCAAGGCCATTGCCCTTATCGGCGCGGCCGTCGGCAAAGTGCGGCAGTCGCGGCCGCTGGAAAAAATCCGGCTTAACAACCGGCGGCGGGCGCTGGTTGTAGGCGGGGGGCCCGCCGGCATGAAAGCCGCCGCCGATCTGGCCGGTACCGGTCTTCCGGTGCTGCTGGTGGAGCGAACCGGGAGGCTTGGCGGCAAACTTGTGTCGCCACAGAGCCTGTTTCCCACCGGCATTGGTTCCACTCAAATTCTGGAGAAACTTGAAAGCGATGTGCGCTCCACCGGCCGGGTGGAGGTTCTGCTGGAGAGCGAAATATCACGGGTCAAAGGCTTCATCGGCAACTTTGACGTGACAATCCGCGGTCCGCTGGGGCCTTCGGGTGCATTAACGGATGTGGACGTGTCGGTTGGTGTGATTGTCATGGCCACCGGGTTTCAGCCCTATGTTCCGCACGACGGCGAATTTTTGTTCAACCGGCATCCCGGGGTGATCACCACGGTGGACTTTCAGGAGGCGTTGGCTTGCGCACCGGAGGGAAAACGATTGGTCGTCAACGGCCGGGAAATCCGGCGGGCGGCGTTTATCCATTGCGTCGGCAGCCGGCAGATTGAGGGTGTGCACGAGCCGGGGCCCGACGGCCGGTTAAATAAACACTGTTCGCGGGTGTGCTGCACCACGGTGCTGAACCAGGCTATTCAGGTCCGCCGCCGTTTTGCCGACACGCGCGTGTACGATATTTACCAGGATATCCGGGCATATGGGCGCGGGCATGAACGGTATTACAGTGAGGCGTCCCGGGCCGGGGTGATCTTCTTGCGGTATCACGGCGACGAGCGGCCGCTGGTATCGGCCGCGGAAGATCAATCCGTGCATGTGTCATTCAAAGATTATTTATCCTGGGGCGAGACGATTGACCTGGATGTGGACCTGCTTGTGCTGGCGGTCGGGATGACGCCGGGCCCGTGCGGGCGGATCGTGGACCAGTTGAAATTGCCGCGTGGCGAAGACGGCTTCCTGCAGGAAATACACCCGAAGCTCCGCCCGGTGGAAATTTCGGTCAACGGCGTGCTGCTGGCCGGTACTGCCCAGGCGCCGATGAATCTGCAGGAATCCCTGGCCGCCGCGGGCGCCGCCGCGGTAAAAGCGCGGGCCATGCTTGTCAAGGAACAAGTTGAGCTTAATCCGTATGTGGCCCGGGTAAACACGCAGCGGTGTGAAGGCTCGGGCGAGTGCATCGGGCAGTGCGAATATGACGGCGCCCTGACCATGGTTGAAGAGTCGCCGGGAGTGCGTCGCGCCCGGGTGAATCCGGGTTTGTGCATCGGCTGTGGCGCGTGTGTGGCGGTGTGCCCCAACAGCGCCATTGATATCAACGGCTGGCGGGTGGAGCAGTACGACGCAATGGTTGACGGACTGGTTTTGCAGAACCAGCCGGCCTGACGGAGGTGTGTGATGGCCGCCATGAAAACTTTGACCGCGGAACAAAAAAAGGCGCTGGCGGATTTTCGTCAGCGGCAGGGCGGCATCGACGAAGGCAAACTTAAAAGGCGCCGGGAACTTCTTGCGGCGCGCAAATCCATCGTCAAGCTGCTGGAGGCGGAAGCGGGAAGCGTTCCGGGGCTGGCGGCGAAACTCAATCGGCCGGAGAAAGAGATTTTGTGGCACCTGGCGGCAATGCGCAAATACGGCGTTGTCCGGGAGGTCGGCGAAGCGGATTCATACATCCTTTACGGACTGGTACCGGCAGAGGGAAAATAGGCCGACGACGCACTGCCGCGGGGCATGCCGGCCTTGATTGACGAGGTGTTATATGGCGGGACAATTTAATCCTGATTTGCATGAGGACCTCCGCCGGTTCGGGGCCCGGGACCTGGATATGTGCATGAACTGCGGCACATGCACCAGCATCTGCCCGATGTCGGAAGATGCCGGAGGCGGGTTTCCGCGGCGCGTGATACGGCTGGTGCAGACCGGCCGACAGAAGCGGCTTGAGGCCAGCCTGGACCCGTGGCTGTGCTACTATTGCGGCGACTGCACGCTGAATTGCCCGCGCGACGCCAACCCGGCGGAAGTGATGATGGCATCCAGACGGTATCTTACCGCGCGATATGATTTTACCGGCCTGGCATCGCTGTTTTACCGCAGCGTATGGGCCGAGCTCGCCGCCATAGGACTTGTGGGCCTGCTGGTGACCGGGCTGTTTGTATTTCTGCACGGGCCGGTGGTGCTGAATCACGTTGCCCTTAACACCTTTGCGCCGGTGAAGTGGGTGGAACGGGGCGACTGGATTATGGCGGCGATACTGTCATTCTTCCTGCTGGCCGGAGCCGCCCGCATGGCCTGGTGGACGCTGGGCGGGCCGGCCATGCGGCGCATATCGCCAGCGATCTACCTTCGGCAGGTGCCGGCATTTTTCGTTCAACTGTTTTCCCAGAATCGCTGGCGCAGGTGCGGTACGCATCGGAGTGTCGTCCGCTGGATGAAACACCTGCTGCTGGTATCCGGCTATTTAAGCATGCTGACGCTGGTGCTGATACTGCTGCGATGGTTTCAGACCGATCATGTTTATCCGTTTTATTACCCCCAGCGCCTGTGGGGCTACTACGCCACGGCGGCCCTGCTGTATCCGACGGGTGATTTCATCGTTTCACGGTTCCGGCGAAAGGAGCCGATTCATATGTTCAGCGAGGCCAGCGACTGGATTTTTCTGATCATGCTGTTTTTAACGGCGCTCACCGGCATCCTGGTGAATGTGTTTCGCGTTAACGGCTTTCCCCTGGCGACCTATGTGGTATACATCATTCACCTTTCCATCGCCGTGCCGATGCTGGTGGTGGAAGTGCCTTTCAGCAAATGGTCGCACATTATGTATCGTCCGCTGTCAATTTACTTGGCCGGAGTAAAACAGGCCGCCGCCGAAGGCAAATTGCTCGCTGTGCGGGATGCGGAGCCCGTGGCCGGATGACCGCACACGTTGCCGCCCCGATGGGGCGAAAACGTAAAGTTTCATGCAATTTAAGGAGATCCCCATGACCACCGGTGAATTATCCTCCACGGACGCGAAACTAACCGAGTTGGCGGCCCGTGTTGCGGCTCTTGAAAAGTCCGCCGGCAACGACCGCTTGGCAATCGGCGTGATGCAGGGCGACCTGGACAGCACCATCGCGGCATTTATTATTGCGCTGGGCGCGGTGGCCTATGACATTCAGGTGGACATGTTTTTCACCTTTTGGGCCATCGCGGCGCTGCGTGATCGCACCAAAACGGTTCGCAAGGGATTTCTGGATCGTATGTTTGGCTGGATGCTGCCGCGTGATTCGCGCCGGCTGCCGCTGTCCAAAATGCAGATGTGCGGTATCGGTCCGAAAATGATCCGCGGCGTGATGAAAAACCGCGGAGTCAAATCATTGGAAGAACTGATGAAAGACGCCGGGGAGATGGGGGTGCGGATTCATGTGTGCGAGATGTCGATGGGGGTAATGGGCTTTAAAGCCGAAGAGATGATCGCATATCCCGGTTTGGATTACGTTGGTGTCGGCACATTTATCAACCTGATCAGTGAGTCCAAGCAGATTATTTTTTTATAAGGGCCGCGCGGGGCGGTGCCTTGCCTGAGAATCCACCCCGGCGTTCACTTGCCGGAGCGGCGTGAACGTGCGGCCGTTGTATTGCCCACCGGCACGCAATGGGTGAATTGCGTGTCCACTTATTCGTTATCCCCATCAGGCTTAAACTTTCCCAGGAATCCAAGGGGCAATACGCATTTCCCGCCTTACGGTGCCGCAAAAAGCACCGCATTTTCTTCAGGTTCATATTTGTGAGCGTTGATTCTGGCGGGGCCGGGTTGGGTACCGATACGCGGCATAAAAAAACCGCCGGTGGGCAACACCGGCGGCGGAAAAAAACGATTGTGGTGGGCGGGGTGCGGATCAGCGGGCGGCGCGGCGCCGCATCAACAGCGGCAGACCGCCGAGGATGATCAGCCCAAGCGCCGCGGGTTCAGGCACCGAGGATACCGCCAGCGACGGTGCGGCGATGCCGGCCGTTGCGGGAACAAACGTAAGCTGCGTAATTTGTGTTCCCCATGTGGCCGCGCCGGTAGCGTACTCGGCAAAGCTGTAAAAGACGCCGGCATTGTTCGGGTCGGCTGCGGTGACGCTGTAATCGCCCCAGCGGTTCAGATTGTCCTGTGTATCAAGAAGATAATAATCGGTGGAGCTTGCTTTCAGGGTTTGCGGTGCGCCGAAGATAATGGAGTTGGTGCTGGAGTTAAAGGTTCCGGCGACGGCGCGAATTTGAACAAACTGGCCGTTGGCTCCGCCGCTTTCGTTGAAGGTGAGCACCAGTTGGCCGCTGGTGTTGATAGCCAGCGATCCGTACGCCAATGATTCGGACGGATTTGCGGTATCGGTGAATATCTGGTCCACAACAGGTTTGTTGTTGCCGGCGGCAACGGCGAATACCCGCAAACCATTCACGGTGGTGTTGTTTGGCCCGGCGATGCCGATGGTTTGTACACCCCAGATCAGCGGCGTGCCATTGATGTTGACCAGGCTCAAGGAAGAGGAAAGCCGGCTGTCGCCGGCGGCAAGGGTATGGGTGGTGCCGGGCTGGGGTAATTGCTGGACGGTCTGGCCGGTTTCATTAAAGGTGGTGTAGGTGGATGCGGAAACAACCGGCGTGGCGGCGTTGGTGGTTATGGTTGTCTGCTGTACGCCGGAATAGCCGCCATTTCCCAAGACATAGGCGGTACTTGGCGTGGTGGTGCCGGTCGACATGTCATTAACCGCGTTTGGGGTAAAGCCGTAGGTGGTGGGGTTGAGGTTATAAGATGATGTAATGCCGGTGGTGGTGGCGGTTGTTGTAAGCAGGGAAGCCTTGGGGATGGAAATAATGGTGATTCCGGCGCCGCCGGTGGCAACATCGTTTCCCGCCCCGGCGGGGTACAGGTTGGCGCCGATGGTGACATATCCCGGTGAAACACCCAAGGTCGGGAAATCGGCGAAATAGCCGCTGCCGCTGGAAGCATTCGTCCCGGCTTTGGCGCTGGCGCGGGAGGGCGAGGCGACTGCGGGGCTGGCGCCGACGGTGCCCTGCCATGCTCCGTTTGTGCTAACGGTACCGGTCCATGTGCCGGTGCCGCCGCCATAGGTGGTGCCCTGCCATGTGCCGGGTCCGGTATAGCTGCCGCCCGCATTGGGAAGCGAACCGGGCAGCGCAAAAGCGGTCCAACCCTGTGTGGGATCGGAGGTTTTTGAAACGGCCAGCATGATGTTGTTGGCATAGCCGGACTGGCTGAAGCTGTCTTCGGTGGCGAACCAGCGCTGGGTGTTTGAATCGTAAACCAGACGGGGGTCAAAGGGAATGTTGTAGGAACCGATGGAGACGCCCGCATTGGTCCAGAATTGCGAGTCAGTCTCCTGGGTAACCAGGGAGGCGTTGGTGGTGGTGCCGGTGTTGGTGAGGCTCCACATACCCACGTAGCCGTTGATAATTTGCACGGCGAAGTTGCTGCCGCCGGTGCCGCCAACGGCGCCGGCCATGTCCGGCGGAGCGTCTTGAACTTTTACATAATTCGCGCTGCCGGCCGCACCGTTTGCCCCGTAGGCTCCGCCGGCGATGGAAGTGCCGATTGTCAGCGATGCGGGCGTTGCACCAAGGCTTAATGATGCGGTTAAACCCAATGCCGAGGAAATCGCCAATGGCCCAATTACTTTTCGCATAGCCTGTACTCCTGAATTCATCTGACCGGTTGGGGCCGATTTTGTGGAATAACACGGGTACAGCAGCTTCGCTGATTCACCCGCCCGGGCATAGTGAAAAACCGCCCGCCAACCAGCGGAACAGTGTGAAGAATATCGCGCAGGCCGGGAAAGTCAAATAAAAAGCGGGTTGATATGCCCGGCGGCGAAAGCAGAGCTGCCGCCGGCGATGATTTTAATGGAATCCGGGTGGGGCGGGGCCAGTACCGGGGGTCAATACCGGGAGCCCGTAATGGGGACTATTCCGGAGGGCCGGGGGCGGCGTGGTTTTATGGGTTTAGCCAGACCTCCATGGCCGCGGCGGCCTCTAGGTCCGGCATTTGCTGGGGAGGATGTTTCATCAGGGCGGCGCTTATCGCGGTAAGTACGCCGCCTTGGCGGCGCCGGGCGGCAAGGTGGGCACAGCGAACGGCATCCACGACTATACCGGCACTGTTGGGGGAATCCTCCACGGAAAGTTTAAGGTCCAGTTCCACGGGCAGGCCGCCAAAACCGCGGGCGTTAATGCGGATATAGCAGATTTTGTTGTCGTACAGGAAGGGGACATAGTCCGACGGGCCGATGTGGATGGCATCCGGCGGGATGCCGCCCTTTACCATGCTGGTGACCGCCTCCGTTTTGCTGGTTTTTTTGCTGGCCAGCCGCCCGCGTTCCAGCATGTTTTGAAAGTCATTATTTCCGCCTACGTTGAGTTGGTAGCTGGTATCCACCTGCATGCCGCGCTGCTGGGCGATGGACATAAGCTGGCGGTGAACGATGGTGGCGCCAAATTGGGATTTGACATCATCGCCGATAAGCGGCAAACCGGCATCGGCGAATTTATCCGCCCAGGCCGGATTGCTGGCGATGAACACGGGGATGCAGTTTATCATGCCGATTCCCGCGGTGAGGCAGGCCTGGGCATACAGTTCCGTGGCCTGTTGCGCGCCGACCGGCAGGTAATTCACCAGTACGGTGGCTCCGGTGGACTTTAATATCTGAATCACCTGATCCAGCGGGGTGTGGCTGGCCGCAGAGTCCACAGCCACATGTTGGGAATTTTGGGTATCGCGTAAATGGTCGGCCACGCCGTCGGCCAATATGCCGGGATAAACCAGGGCGCCGTGGTCTTCCGGGTGAGGTTCAAAAATGCGGCTGTTGTTCGGCCGTGCGAATATGGCCTCGGCCACAGGGCGGCCGATTTTGCGCTGGTCCACATCAAACGCGCAGGCAATTTGTATATCCCCCACGGCCAAGCCGGCAATGAGGGGGTGCATAAGGCCGATGGTTTCCTGGGTGCGGCGATAAAAGGTTAAACCCTGTACCAGCGTGGAGGCGCAATTTCCCAAGCCTACGATGGCAATGCGCGGTGTAGATGATTGTTCATTGGAACCCTTCATAATATTCATATTTCTCCGGTCCGGTTTAAGCGTTTCAGCAACATATCCGAAACCACCGCTTAATAATATCCCCGTTCTTCATGAAAGTACCGTGCCACGGGTCGGCGCCGGCAATTATCCATCGGCCGATTCATGCCCTGCATGGCGGCAGCGGCCGACCAATCCTCAAGTACCATTGCAAAGATCAGCTTTGCGGCGGACCTCTGAATTTCATTTGTTTGAGCAGGGATACTGTCCAGCATGAAAGCCCTAAAAATTCAGGTTGACTCGGATCATGGCCATTAGCCCATTGGGATACAGACCGCCGGCGGTGTCGGCGAAATACTGGAGGTCCGGTTGCAGCGTAACCCCGCGTCCCAGCGAAATTGCGTAGAATCCCTCCAGCACCAGTTCATATGGATCAGGCGTGTGTGCCCGCGAACTCAGGTGCGCCCAATCCAGCCCCAGTCCGATCTGGTCGTTATCGCGGCCGGGAATCAGACCGGTTGCCAGCACGCCGGACTGAATTGAATTGTCAATTTCGCTGACGCGCGGATCATTTCCGGTAATATTGAAAAATGCCGCCAGTCTGTGCACGGCGTGTGGTGTTTGCCAAAGTGTTTGATCAATGAATAAATAGCCGCCACCCGCATCGGTTTGCGTACCGCCGTTAAGGGTGGAAAATTGTCCCGTCCTGAAAAAACCGCCGATGCCAATAGTGCCCGGCTGGCGGGACGAAAGTTGATAATTCTGGTCCAGTTCAGCGGTTAAAAACGCCCCCACCGGTTGATTTACCGGTTCGATGGCGTTTAAAAAAGAATCGAAAACAGTGGGATGAAACCGACCGTCGTAAAACACGCCCGCCAGGAGAGTGGTTGTTGGCGTCAGCTGATATATGCTTGTCAATCCTGGCGCGGAAAACGCCGGTGCGGGCTGCAGAAACAGAGGCGGATCTTCAGAAGATGGATTCACAAAAATCGCGCCATCCGCGGGAATGTCAAAGATAGCATTGGCATCCATGGTGCCGATGCGCAACTTCCAGTTCCCGTGCAACAAGGTCTGTTGATAATACAGTTCATACAACTGCGTGGCCGGCGGGTTATAGTCAATAAGACTGTATCCCTGAATGGATCCAAGCTGTTGATTGTTGCCATTGGGGCCAAAATGGAATCGCACACTCCCCACAACCTTGCCACCGCGCCAGCCAAAAAGCGGATCGGTATTCAGTTTTATTTCCAGATCCAGAAGCGACCGATTAATGGTCTTCCGCGTACTTATACCACCCAGCAGATTCCAACTTGTGTCGTTCAGATAAAAGCCGCCAAGCTCTATCCCATGACTCGCCAAAACTTTCCGGTACCCGAATAAGCCGCCTTCCAGGGTGTCATTGTAGCTGTCGGGGCAAGTTAGAGTTTCGTCGGTGGCGGCGGGCTGTGCGGCCGGCTTGGCGACGGCTGCGGCCGTTTTGGGCGAGGACTTGGCATGCGCCGGTGCCGCTGTCGGGGCGGGCGTATCGGCCATGCACCTGCCGGTCAGCAGCAGTAAAGCCAACGAAAAATGCGCGCGGAATTTGCGCCGGGAAAAGGGCTTCCTTTTCATTAAACCTCCAAAGTTTCCATGGTCGGCGGCCGGCTGTTACGACAGGCCGCTTTCGGTGAAGCCTGCCACAAACACCGTTGCAGGCATTCAAAATTATTTTTTTTCCGCAGTGGGATTGCGGGCGG
>JAKBBN010000091.1:0-279 GCA_021808485.1 Planctomycetota bacterium
ATTAACCTAATAATATGCACACGAATCTTATTCAAGCAACTGCCGCAGCGTGATGATGAAATAATGTTTCGCCGAAAGGGCATAAAAAGAATTAAACGGCATTATCCGAGGGGATCTCGTCGTCCAACATTTTAAGTATCGAGTGATCATCCACCTTTTCACCGAGCAGAACATTGCACGTCCAATGGAGCAATAAGCGGCTTGGAGCTTTTGAGCTTTGCGCTGCCGCGTGCTTGTGTCGATACCATTTAGCTTAGCGATGCGGAGTTCAGCGATTTG
>JAKBBN010000091.1:289-11834 GCA_021808485.1 Planctomycetota bacterium
ACGCATCAGCGCCAGATAAGGTAATACGAACGACCATTCGTCATCCGTGACGTCGCTGGGATAGGGCTTCCTTGCCATTCTCACAGCATACCACCGCCTTGCTCAAAAGTGCATAACACGCTCTAGCGATGCGGAGTTCAGCGATTTGGTCCAACGGAGGAATGGGGGGGAGCCGGGTTTTGTGGAAATTCCAGAAAGGCCTTTGCCAGCAACGGATTTTTCTTTAGCGTTGCCGCCTTTATATATGGGTGATGCTTAAAAGGGTTGTATAAAGGATCACCCACAAACGCCATGCGCCAGCCGATGACCGGGGTAGTCATGTAATACACTTCTCCCTGGGTAAATTTGCCGGACAAAAGCAGCGGGAAAAATTCCGAAGGCAAAGGAAACGCAAAAAGATAGGGCTCATCCGTTGCACCAAGTGTGCCGCACACCCCATGGGCGATCAGATTTGGGCACCAGTCCGGTGTGCCGGGAGTGTGAAGCGTGGAAAGTTCAAAACTGGCTACATGGTAAGCGACGGATCCGGGCAGCCACTGGCAGGAATCCAGATAGTGCTGCAATGAATACCAGCCGCAATAAACAGCCTCATCCGGGCAGTTTTTAGCCTGCAGAAAGGCGGGGGTATCTTCCAGAACAACCTTCATATTGCTGTTGGCTTTAATGTATCGCGCGGTCACACGAAGGTCATGATCAAACGATTCGTATGGGCTGTAGGTGTGCAGACCGCGGGCGTCAAAATAGGCCACGCCGCGCAGACCCGTCTTTTCCACCGACAATGAAACACGGATCATGCGCTTGACCATTGCCGGAGTGGGCGCATCCAGACGGCAGACCATCATGACCCGGGGGTGATTCGCCGTGGCATTCGCGGTCCAGTTCCGCAGGTCCATGGGATTCAAAAACCAGCGGCCGCGGCGCAGTTTTCCCCGCCACAACATCATCAGATCGCTGTCCAGAGCGGAATTTCCCCGATGGGTGGTAAGCGATGCCTCCTCGGAAATCAATTCTCTTGCAAGCCCGGTTACGCCGAAGCATTCCTGTTGCAATTTGCGCATTTTCGCCAAGTTCCGCCGGCTTTCGCCCGCCAATGCCAATTGCCGGTATACGCGCATATCCTTCCGCAGCACCCGGCGATTGCGTGCCAGCATCGCCCGGGCGGCTGCGGCATTTGGCGTGTCGGGGTTAACGTGTAGAATTTGCAACAGGCCTGCCGGGCCGACATATTTCTGCATCAACGGCAATAGCTTGGCCATGGCCGCTGTCCGCTGCGCCGGCTCCAAGCGTTTCATCCGGCTGGCGGCTGCAGTCAACGCTTGCTGGAATACCAGCAGCGCGTGCTGCATAGCCGCGGGCGTGGTCGACGATTGCATAGGCGGAGCGGCAATGGGGGATCGCGACGGCGCCGCGTTTTCTATTCCCAGCTGGTTTAATTGGGCTGTGCCGGCGTGCAATGATTTCAGACTGCGGCCAAGATCAAAGCGGACCACAACAAGCTCCGCGGCAGTATGCGGACCGCCGGCATCCGGCCCGACGCGCAACGGAATACCGTAGGTCGTGACAAGGCAGTTTATGCTTCGGCGTAAATGACGCATTTTCAAAATTTGCCGAATGGCACGGGCTATCCGAACGCGGTACAGATCCGAGGAAATTGTTTCCTGACCAACAGGGAGGTTCAGTACAATCAGGTGGTCCGGGGGAATTGCACGCACTTTGGCGTATAGCTTGCCGATGGCCCATGAATTTGGGTCATTACCGTTAACAATAATAGCGATACTGTCCGGCGTAAGCGTCATTGCCGCACAGGACAAGGGCTTGATTGCACACATACAGCATAAAATGGCGGCCGACAGCCGGAAGCGATGGATTCGGTATAATAAAACGCTCTTTTTGACAGGTGTTGTACGCAGCAAATTGGCACTCCTTTGCATTGGCCCTGCCACTGTAGCTGGTATTGCGGCAAACAAAACCCCGTGGATTTCCCAACGGGATAAGTTCTTGCGGCAGCGGCCGTTGGAAACATTTTAACGTGCGCCGGCCTAGAACGCGCGGTGACTGGTATAGACCCGTCTTAAAAACGTGACGGGAGGAAGGCCTTTTTTGCGATTGGCATGTCCGGCAAAAATAAAACATGCAGGTCGCGTGAGGTGTCAAGCTCCGGATTTGCGATTTGCTTAATTGCGATTTTTTCGCAATCAAGTTCAGTTGGAATGTTGACCATCCGATCCCGGGGCTGTATTATCCCACCGGTTATACATCCGCCGAGAAGGTCCCGAAAGAATGTTCTTTCGTGGGTACGACGGCTTTGAGAGCGGTCATCCATTGTACAATGGCCAAATTGGCTGTGGTACATGCAAGCCGACGGCGTTCCGTGTGCGAAACACCGGACGCAGCGCTATGCATGGTTGATTCGCTGGTTTCAGGAGTTTTCATGTCCCGTTATCTTGGGCCGAAGGTCCGCCTTTCCCGTCGTTTGGGCGTCGCAATCGCCGATCTGCCAAAACATAATAAATCAGAATTTGTAGCCCCCGGTATGCATGGCTTCCGGGCCAAGCGGCTTTCGGAATATGGCATCCGTCTGCGCGAGAAGCAGCGGATGAAGGCACATTATAGCGTGCTGGAAAAGCCTTTCCGGCGTTATATGGCGGCGGCCAAAAAAGCCAAGGGCAACACTGCCGTTACCCTTCAGCAGCTTTTGGAATGCCGACTGGATAATGTGGTGCGTCGGCTGGGCGTGGTACGCTCCATCTGGGCGGCCCGGCAGATGGTGGCGCATGGTCAAATTCGCGTCAACGGAAAGAAAGTGGATGTTCCCAGTTTTCAGGTAACTCCCGGGATGGTCATTACTTTCCGCGAAAAAGTACATAAGTTGTTGCGGGAGAATATGGAAGGCCTTGCGGGGCACCAACTGCCCTCTTGGCTGGAATTTAACCCGGCGCAAATGGAAGCAAAGGTGCTTGTGCTGCCGAATCCGGAGCAGATTCCTTTCCAGATTAACGCAAATCTGATCATTGAATTTTATCGTTAATGGCCATTGTGGCAGTCAGGCGAAAAAAACAATACAACGGCGTGCAACTTCTGTTACACGCCGTTGTATGCTTAAACGCCCGTGGCAACAACTGTCCGTCTGTCACGTTTTATCAACAGCGGAATATGCCTGTGCCGCCGTAAAAAGGCCGGTGCATGCATGAAATGTCCATCCGGCAGGCATTGGTGTGTTTGTTCCTGCCGCGGTGAAATCCCCTTGGGTTTCAAGTGAGATTGCGTGAAGCGAATACTCGTTATCCTTCTCAAATTTGCGGTAATGGCCGCGGTTCTGGGTTTTGTATTTCTTAAGCTGCACCGCGCCTGGCAGAACGTCGGGTCGTATTCCATTCATCTTGACTGGCGGTTTATTGCCCTGATTCCGCTCTGTTTTGTCGGCATCATGGCGACCAATGCACTGACTTGGCTGTGGTTGACCCGGCGAATGGGGGATAACTGCCGCACTGTGCCGTTGCTGGGGGCTTATGTATACAGCCAATTGGGTAAATATGCTCCAGGCAAAGTATTCCTGGTGCTGATCCGGCTTGGCCGGACGCATCGAGCCGGCATGACGCGGGAAATCTGTCTGCTGTCCACCTTATTGGAAAACGCGATGTACACGCTTTCCGGCGGACTGGTCGGGGCGGTTACGCTGCTTGTGGCGGCGCGGGATCATCCGCTGTACCTAGCGATGTGCGCGGCGCTTATCGCACTGCTGCTGGGCTTTTTTCATCCGCGGGTCTTTTTTTCCGTGATCAATCTTGCGCTTAAATCGATGAAGCGCGGCCCGATTCCGCCGGACCGGCGTTTTCGGCTGCGGGACATGATCGGGGCGGTGATCCGGTTTTTGCCGTGCTGGATATTCGGCGGTATCGCAATGTGGGCATCGGTCAGGGCGATGCACCCGATCGGCATGATGGAAATGTTCAAGCTGACAGGCGTATTTGCGCTTTCGGTGAGTCTTGGGATGTTCAGCCTGCTCCCCAGCGGCCTGGGTGTGCGCGATGGTGTGCAAATGCTCTTTCTCGGGCCTTTGTTGGGTATTCCGCAATTGGTGGTCGTGGCCGTGGCGATGTTGAGGGTGGTGCAGATATTGGTCGAATTGTCGCTCGCCGTCACGGGCGGAATCGTAAATTCACGCACCACCAATCCGGTGGAATCTGCCGCCGCGCCGGACGCGACGGAGTCCATGTCACTGCCGGATCATCGAACAAATTAATTTTGAGGGGGAAAATCGCCCCGCGCCAGGCTGCGCCGAACGGCGCGTTCCCAGCCGGCATTTAACGGGCAAGGGCCCGCAGCGCAATCAGGGATTTGCTCAGGCCGCCCAGCCGCACACGCCGATCCAAAACGACCGCCGGATTTTGCGATATTTTCCGCAGTATTCCGGAATAAATTGCCGTCATGGCCCAAAGTGATCCGCGGCTATCCGGACTAATATGATCTTCCAGCCCCTGGCTGCGCGTGAAATAGTCGGTTGCCCGGGAGATTTCAAATCGCAGCAATTCCACCGCCCGGCTGCGGTATTCCGCGGCCGACAGTTGATCCGGGTGGAGATCAAAACGGGCCAAGTCTTCGATCGGGAGATAACAACGGCCACGCGACGCATCTTCGCGGATATCGCGCAGAATATTGGTAAGTTGAAAGGCTATGCCGCGATCCACCGCCATGGCCGTTGTTTGCGGCCCGTCGGTATAACCCCATATCTGAATGCTTGCCAGACCGACAACACTGGCAACGCAATAGCAATAATCCCTCAATTCGTTGAACGTGGTTGGTTGCTTAAATGAAATATCGCTGACTTGGCCGTTTATCATGGCATCCAGGAGGTCGGTCTGCAGGGCAAAAGTGTGAACGCAAGAAATAAACGCCGGCCAACCTGGCCATGAATCCGCATCCGGCGGGGTACGATCGGCGACGGCCTTGTGCGTGCTGTCGCGGAATACCTGCAATGCCGCAATTCGCCGGTCCGCGGGCTGGTGCACGGAATCATCGGCAAGGTCATCAGCCAGACGCATCCAGGCATAAAGCGCATACATCCCGGCACGCTTAGCCGGCGGCAGCAGTTTCAGGCCGTAATAGAAATTACCCGCCTGCAGTCGCGTAACCTGCCGGCAATATGCCTGCGACTGGGCCAGGCTTGCGCCATCCGAAATAAGCAACGCCGGCGTCATCGGGCGCCTCCGCGGATAACGGAACCAAGCGCCATGGCGCCGGCAGCCCGGGTCATCAACCCTATTTTTTGCCATTTTGACAGGGTTGGGCGCGTGGCAAGAGTGTCGTAATTAAGATTGCGAATGGCCTGGAGAATCGCCATTCCGCCGCGGCCGAAAAGTGAAATCTGCATGCGTAATGACGGCCGGATCAGCGGCAAAAGCGCACGGCCTTCAATAAACATTGCCTCAGCGCGGTCCACTTCAAACCGCAGGAGCCGGCGGTAATTGTCATCGCAACGGCCGGCGATGATCTGTTCTTCCGTAACGCTGAATCGCTGCATTGAATCCATGGGCAGATAAATGCGATCGCGGCGGACAATATCCGAGCGAACATCCTGCCAGAAATTGGCAAGTTGAAGCGCCGAGCAAATTTTATCGGAATAGGCTTGCCGCTGTGCATCCCTGTATCCGCCAAGGTACAGCACCAGGCGACCCACGGGATCGGCACTGCGGCGGCAGTAATCCAGTACTTGATCAAAGGATTGATACCGATTCATGCGTTGATCCTGCATGAATGCATCAATTAAGTCCAGAAACGGCTTAATTGGAATATCATGGCGTTGAACGGTGCGCCGCAGGGCGCAAAAGACGGCCGTTGTCGCCTTGTTGTCATAACAGGCCAGTGTTTGATTGCGAAAATCCTCCAGACCGGCAAGGGCTGCGGCCTTATCGGAAACTTCGTCGCCCAAATCATCCGCGGTGCGACAGAACGCGTAAATATTGCAAAAATCCTGGCGCAGGTCTTTCGGGACCAGGCGCGAAACAACCGTAAAATTCTCATAATGTTGATGGGCCAGTTCCCAGGTATAACGAGCCGCCGCTTCGGGATCGCTCATGGGAGTCATGGCCATTTTGACCGTCACAGGCGGGTCCGGCGATGTCTGGGTAACGGTATCACGGTGCATGAGGTTCTCGGTACGGTATTCCTGTCAGCCAAAAATCGACCATGGGCCGCTGTCCGCGGACTTGGTCAGCCGCTGCCAAATCGGGTAAGATATATGCAGCGGGACGGTATATTGTCCCTAAAACCTGCCGGGTTGCAAATGAAGGCGGTGTGCCAAGCAAGCGGATACGGCCTGCCGGCATGAATGAAAGCAGTGCGGGCGATTGGCGTGCACTTGAAAACAGGGTTTATTCGGAGCGCAGAAAAATGAAAATATTACTGGCAAATCCGCGGGGTTTCTGTGCCGGTGTAAACATGGCGATTGAGTGCGTGGATCGGGTGCTGGAACTTAAAGGCGCACCGGTTTATGTATACCATGAAATCGTTCATAACCGCCACGTTGTGGACCGGTTTACCCGGCAGGGCGTGGTGTTCGTGAATTCCGTGGATGAAGTACCCAACGGCGGCACCGTCGTTTATTCCGCTCATGGCGTATCACCGGAAGTGAGGCAACGATCCAATGCCCGCGGATTAATTCAGGTGGACGCCACATGCCCGCTGGTTACCAAGGTGCACAACGAAGCAATTCGTTATGCCCGCCAAAAGTTCACGATCGTTCTGATCGGCCATGCGGACCATGATGAGGTGGTGGGCACACTGGGTGAGGCGCCCACCGCCATCAAGATCGTGGAATGTGTGGAAGATGTCGAAAAACTGGAGATTCCGGACGATCATCGCGTTGCCTACCTTACCCAGACCACGCTGAGCCTCGACGATGCGGGACGCATCATCGCGGCGCTAAAGCAAAAATTTCCACGCATTCAGGCTCCGCCCAAGGAAGACATCTGTTATGCCACCACAAACCGGCAGACCGCCGTGCAGAAGCTGGCGCCGGAATGTGATCTGGTGCTGGTGGTCGGCAGCCAGAACAGCTCCAATTCAAAACGCCTGGTTGAAATGTCCGTCAATCGCGGCACCCCCGCGTATCTGGTTGATGATGCTTCGCATCTGGATTACAACTGGTTTGATGATGTGAAAACGGTGCTGCTGACGGCGGGCGCATCGGCTCCGGAGGACTTGGTGCAGGAAATCGTAAAACTGCTTGTCGAACGGTATGGGGCCACGGTGGAGTCCCGTCATGTGACCGATGAGGACATGCACTTTGAACTGCCGGTTTCTCTTCGCAGGCTGGAAAAACAACATATCGGCGCTTTGTGAGGCCGGTTGCGGACAGGACCGCGCGGAGGCGCCCCCGCATAATTGTCGTTGAAAAAGGTTAATTTGTCCGCCGGCATCAGCCGATAATCTTCTGCAATGGCGGCCGATTTTGACTGTTATCCAGCGGCAGCCGGAACGGCATGATCTGGCGGATGCAGATATAGAACACACAGACGCGGGCTATCATGGAGCGTCGCTGGGTCGCGGCAATTCATTGACGGCCGGGATACGAACCGGGCGGTTGCGGCATGAGTTTTCTTCGTCGATTCAGAGCACTCGCGTATATTCTGGTACTGCTGAGTTTAGTGGGGTTCACCTACGCATCAATGAATTACGGCCTGATGGCCATGGCGGTTGCCGCCGTTGCCGTCAGCTGGTGGCTGGTCGAAAAACGGTCCGCGCCGCCGGTTCCGCGATGGATCATTAATCTGTCCGTGCTTCTGGTGGCGATCATGTTGTTCTGGGAGTTGGTGATCTATCGCCAGCCGAACCTGTTGCTGGGGCTGGGGCATTTCATTTTCGGCCTGATTGTCTGCAAACTTTTCGAGACCAAAAGCAACCGGGATTACGGCCAGATCATGATTTTAAGCCTGCTGCTGGTGCTTTCCGGCGCCATCTTGAGCACCTCTCCGGTATTTGCCATTTTGTTGCTGCTTTATCTGGCTGCGGGGCTTTATGTCAGCCTGATTTTTCATCTGCAATGCGAAACGCAAAGGGCCATGGCCCGGCACGCGGGCGCCGACCTGATGATGACCGCGGCGGGGCAGCAGAACATCATCGCGCGGGACTTGCGCCGGTTGAGTGTGGGGATCGGCCTGTTTTTGTTCCTGTTTGCATGCCTGATATTTGTATTATTTCCGCGATCCGGAGTGAATCAATTATTCGCAAACTGGCGGTTAAGCGGCGGGCCGACGAAAACCGGATTTGCACGGCACGTGACCATGGGAAGGATGGGAACGCTGCAGGAAAGCAATGCCCGTGTGGCCGAAGTGACGATACGGAAAAATGGGAAGAATATCGGTAGCGAGGGGTATCAACCTTACTTCATCGGCGGCACGCTGGATGTTTACGACGCGCAAAACCATGAATGGATGCGGTCGTTTGATTCCATGCGATCCAACCAGCATATTCATCTGATGTCCGGTGCTCCGACGATGCTGGTTTCACCGGCGTTGTATGACACCCATGACGTCATCACGGAGCAGTTTACATTTGATCATCCGCAGGCCAATACCGTATTTGCCATAGCACCGTCGGTGATGCTGTCGGGGCGGGGGCTGGGGCGCGTCCTGCGGCTCAGCGACGGTTCGCTGATTTGTTCGCCCATCCACGATGGCGCGTTGACGTATACGGTGACAACCGCCCGCGTGTTTAAACCACAGGTGATCGGTCCGCAGCACCCAAAACTCTTTCCGGTCTCCGTGCGCTACGAACCATTTGAACTCAACACAATGTCCCGCATACGCTCCGCCCCAATTCCCCGGCGCGTCGCCGCATTGGCCCGAAAAGTAGCCGGCAATCTGCTGGATATCAAACGCACGCCGGCCAATATGGCACACGTTGATCAATTGCTTGCCGACCGGTTCTGTACATGGTTGCGAACAAATTACCCCTATTCATTTGACATGACGCCCGTCAACCCGCGAATGGATCCAACCGAAGATTTTCTGTTTAACAAACACAAAATCGGCGGTTATTGCGAGTTTTTTGCTTCGGCAATGATCATGTTCTGCCGAAGTGTAAACATTCCTTCGCGAATGGCCACGGGTTATCATGGCGGCGATTTCAATCCTATCGCCGGCTATTACGTCATACGACAGAAATTCGCGCATGCCTGGGTTCAGGTGTTTCTGCCGGGCAGGGGCTGGGTCAATTACGATCCGTCGCCGGCCACCTCGCTTACCAGTGTGCAACAGAAAATGAACTGGCTGACGGAAATCACTGATTTTCTGCAATGGGTGCGACTGCAATGGTTGCAGAGCATTATTGCGTTCAATGAATCCATGCGCCGCAGCATTATTCTCAAAATTGAAACTCTGGGCCGGGCCGTGGGGCACACCTTCATGAACATTTTTCACCACGTTGAACTGATCCTGCAGGTTCTGGTGACGAATCGCCATATCGGAACAGGCGAACGCATTTTGTTCAGCATCGGTGCGGCCGGCGGATTGGCCTTGATCGCATACTTTCTGCATTTATGGCGAAAGCAGCGCCGCAGCCTGGTGGTGCAGCTGGTCCGCGGCATGGAACGCAAGATGCAACGGCAACTGACGCGCGACCTGGCTTTTTTTGACCGGTTGGTTGAAATATTGGACCGCACGGGCATTCCGCGCCATGACACGCAGACGCCGCGGGAGTACGTAGCGGCGGCCGCCGCCGCTGTGGGCTCGGACCTTCCCGAGGCTTCCGAACTCGTCAGTATTTTTTATGAGATTCGCTACGGTGGACAAAGTGTATCCGCCGCCCTGAGCCAGCATATTCGGGATGCAATCATAAAACTCGATCGGCGTGTACGGTCCTTGGGGCCGCTGATGCCTGTTTCACCACGTGATGTTCCGGATGGGCCGTCGCCTCGCCAAATGTAACTTCCAAGTTAATCAGGAATGTGCGGCGGCGTTGTCGCGCAGAATACGGTCAATGGCGGCGGCCACTCCATTCTGGCTCTGCGGCAGGGTTATGCGCTTGGCGGCCGCCTGCACCTCGGCGGTGGCGTTGCCCATCGCATAGCTCATCGTGGCTCCGCGGAGCATTGAAATATCATTGACGTCGTCGCCGACGGCTGCCACGCTTTCCGCGGGTATTCCCATTCGTGAGCAGAGTTTTTTAACCCCAGTCCATTTGTTGACATCCGCCGCGAACACCTCAATCACATGGCAGTCGAAAAGCGGGGCGCGCAGCGCCAAAAAACTTATTCGACCGGCGAATTTAGCGGTCAACTGCTCAATAATGGCCGCGGATTCATTCAGATTCACCACGATGCCGGCACGCAGCACAGTGCCCGCGCGGCAAGCGGACCTTTCATCCATCAGCGATGCATGCATTTTGTTGCGCACCAGCCATTCCTGCGTGGCGGCGTGAACGGGGCCGTGGCTGGTTATGACGTAATGAATTTGGGCGTCCGGGGCCGGCGGGTCCACAAGAAGTAATACGGCGTGGCCGAATCCGGAAAAAAAGTCAGTCAGTTCCGCCACCAGCTCCGGGGAAAGACCGCGAGAAAAGATCGTTCCGCCCGTGCTTAAATCGCTGATTGTCGCGCCGGTGACAAAAACGCCCTCCCCTTGGAGCTTAAGCTGGGAAAGTATGCCCATGCTCTCGCGCGTGCTTCGGCCGGTGCAGATTGTGACAAACAGGCCGGCGGAACGTGCCCGTTCCACGGCGGACAAATCCGCGGGCGAAACTTCGTGGCTTCGTGAAATTAATGTTCCGTCCAGATCCAAAACAATCATCCGCGACGTGGAAGCCGCGGTAGTCGGCACAATCGGTGATGGCGGTTGGGAATGGCTCATAAGGGGAGTTTAGTACACAACCGTGTGGGCCGTCAAAGAGGATAAATCGCCCGGCCTGAACATGGCTGCCGGCGGTCATTTTTTTTCATGGGCGTGCCCGCACGCCGATACATGCGTATGATATTGCTGCAGTGTGGCTTGTTTGGAAGCCCGCCGCGGTATATACAAGGAGTGGCTTTATGGCGGGTTCGCCCAGCGGTTCGGTGCCCTTGCAGTTGTCATCCGCATTCGCGGCCGGTGTGGCCGGCGCCTTGGTCAATATGGGAGCGGCATGGCTGTTTGCCAGGATGAATCTGTTTTCCATGTTGCATTGTTCATTGGCCGTAACGGTTTCCCGTGAATGGCTTTATTCCCGCCTGGTGTGGGGCGGTCTGTTCGGGCTGTTTTTTGTGTTGCCTGTTTTTGCCGGAAAAACAATCCGGCGCGGCCTGCTTTTCGGTCTTATTCCGGCCTTGTTTCAACTGTTTGTGGTTTTCCCTTTGCTGCTGCATAAGCAGGTAATGGGCTTGAATTTCGGCTATACCACGCCGCTGTTTGTGGTGGTTTTGAATTTACTATGGGGACTGGCCGCAGCCGGTTGGTTGGCGATGTTGAACTGATTCGTGCCGCGTTTATACTCTATGCGGCTATTAACGGGACATTTTCGATGGTTTGGAATCGCGGTGCCATCAGCGTGTTGATGGTGCGGCGGTGGGTGG
>JAKBBN010000092.1 GCA_021808485.1 Planctomycetota bacterium
GGCCCGAAATATCGACGACCTGATGGCGAAGGCGAAACAGGCGGCCACGCCAGGCGTATTAGGCACGCAGGAACACCGAACCTTCGCGGATGTGGCGAGCATCCGCTATAAGCAGGGGGTATAGCCTCCGGGAAATCCCGCGAAAGGCCCGGCTCCGCATGCGGGCTTCATGACCGGCGAAAAATACCTTTGAGATTCGCCATTGTTCCGCCGATGTCCGCGCTGCGCATCAATGTTTCGCCGATCAGGACGGAGTAAATGCCGGCGGCGTTAAGCTGTTGAATATCGGACCGGTCACGAATGCCGCTTTCAGCCACCAGGATTGATTTATCCTCCACAAATTCCGCCAGTCGCACGCTGGTTTTCAAATCCACGTTAAAGGTCGTCAGGTCCCGGTTGTTAATGCCCAGCAGGCTGTAGCTGCGCAATGGAAAGCCCAGGATGGAGCGGACGCGGAGCAGGCTGTCCATTTCATGGATTTCCACCAGAGCGGTCAGGTTCAATTCCGCGGCCAATATCTGCAGATCAAAAAGCTGCGAATCGGTCAAAATCTCGGCGATTAAAAGTACGGCGTCCGCCCCCGCCGCCCGGGATTCCCATAGTTGGTAAGGATCTATGATGAAGTCCTTGCGTAAAACAGGCAGGGGCACGGCATTGCGTACCTGGCGAAGATAGGATAAATGCCCGGAAAAATATTTTTCATCCGTCAATACGGACAGTGCATCCGCACCGGCATTGTGGTAGGCTTTGGCCACTGCCACCGGATCGAAATCCGCGCGAATAACTCCGGCGGAGGGTGAAGCCTTTTTCACCTCGGCAATAACGTTGACCAGGCCGTCGGGCCGGCGATTAACGGCAGCGAAGAAATTCCGCGTCGGCGGCAGGCTGTTGCATTGCGATTTAAGCCGGTCGAGCGGCACGGCGGCGGCGGCGACCTGAATTTCCTGCTTTTTTGTTTCAACGATTTGTTGGAGTATATTCAGCGGACTATCCTTTTGTTTGAGGACCCAAATTTTGGTAAATCTTATCCTGTTGGTTCTACCTCTCACAAGTCTGGCCATCATGCAACGGTTGGGCGTCTTCAGCCCAAGGGGTTTTGCACGCTCCCCACAGCGGCTCAACGTGCTGGGCTGGTATCATGTCCTTGGGGCGGTCATGATCTTTCTGATGGGGAATCTGCTGGGGGTGCTGCTGGCGCCTCCCCCCGCCGCCAAAGCCGGAATCTGGGATTCCTGGTCGCTTATTGTATCGGACACAAGCGGCAAAATATTGGGGATTGCCGCCATTTTGTGGATTGCCCAACGGGCGTTTGTTGAGCCTGTGGGCCGGCCGGGCGGATTGGGCTGGAATTGGCGTCGATTTGGCGGCGGATTTTGGCGCGGGATCGCGGCGTATCTGCTGTTGCTGCCCGTGCTGATCATGGTGGCGGATATTACAAGTGCGGTGCTGAAATGGCAGCACGCCCCCAAGCCGCCGGTGCATCCGCTTCTTACCGCGCTGGCGTCGCATCCGCCGTTAGGCTTTCAAATTGCGTTGATTCTGCTTGCATGCGTATCGGCCCCTATCGGCGAAGAACTGTTTTTTCGGGGCCTGTTGCAATCCTACCTGGTACAGCTATTTGCGTGGATGGGAAAAGCCATCGGCGCCAGACGTAAGCCGCCCGCTTCATCAACCGAATCCATGGCTCCGCCGCAAAGCGGGGCCGCCGAAGGGATAACAATGCGGCCGGCGGCAGCGGAAGAGGAAAAATCCGCTGCTGCGGGCGATTTTTCGCTGCAGACCGGCCCCCATCCGGCCGTAATATCCGCGGATGACGCGACCGCGCCCCCATTCTGGCGGGAGGTGAAGGCCCCCGCCCCAATTCGATGTCGGCACCGCTGGGCCGGCATATTGATCACCGCGGCCATATTCGCGGGGGTGCACATGGTTATGGCAAATGGCGCAATCGACTGGTTCCCCATCCTTTTTCTGTTGGGAATCGGGCTGGGTTATTTATATGAACGCACGGGAAACCTATGGGCGGACATGACGCTGCACGCCAGCTTTAACGGGGTATCCGTGCTGCTGATCACATATATCGGCCTGCCCAAACCGGGTCACCCGTGAGCAAATTCGCCCGCACGGTTACAATATGGACCGGATAGTTGAAGTGACTTGCAACCGATTAACCCAAAGGATTGTTCTGTCCCATGACCGCATCCTCTGAAAAGCCGGGAATTCCCGCCATATCCCCATCCGTGATGGACCAGATTGACCGCCAGACAGCCTCACTGCTGGCCGGTACGGACCACGTTTACAGCAGCCAGGAACTCAAGGACCGCCTGGTGCAGGCGGCACGCGAGGGAAGGCAGCTCCGCATTAAACTGGGCATGGATCCTACCGCTCCGGACCTGCATCTCGGCCATGCCGTGGTATTGCGGAAACTGCGTCAATTTCAGGATTTTGGGCATCGGGCGGTGCTGATCATCGGCGATTTTACCGCCATGATCGGCGATCCAACCGGGAAGAAAAAGACGCGCCCGGTGCTTTCCGCGGAACAGGTGGAAGCCAATGCGCGGACTTATTTTGCACAGGCCGGGAAAATCCTGGACACAAGCCCGGAAAAACTGGAAATTCGCCGCAACAGCGAATGGCTGTCCGCCATGAACTTCGCCGACGCCTTGAAACTCGCCCAGCAGATGACCGTGGCGCGGATGTTGGAACGGGATACCTTCAGTGAACGGCACAAGGCCGGTGAAGCCATTTACATCCACGAGTTCATGTACCCGCTGATGCAGGGATGGGATTCCGTCATGATCCGGGCCGACGTGGAGCTTGGCGGCACAGATCAGACATTTAATAATCTCGTCGGACGTGACCTGCAGGAAAGTCAGGGCCAGAAACCGCAGATCGTCATCATTATGCCCATTTTGACCGGTACGGACGGCCGGCAGAAAATGAGCAAATCGCTGGGCAATTACATCGGCGTATCCGAACCTGCGACCGAACAATTCGGCAAGACGATGAGCATTCCCGATGCGTTAATGCCGTCATGGTTCCGCCTGTGCACGCCGCTGCCGGAAGAGCGAATCACCTCATTGACGGATGGCCGGCTCACGCATCCGCGCCAGGCCAAAGAGGTGCTGGGCCGGGCCATTGTGGAGCAATTTCATTCCGTCGGGGACGCCGCGGCCGCATCCGAAGATTTCCGCCGCCGTTTTACCCAGGGCGAGTTGCCGCAGGATATTCCCGTGCATCGCGTGGAAGCGAGTCTTATAAAAGACGGCAAAATCGGCCTGCTGAACCTGCTTAAAGCCGTCGGCTTTGCCCCTTCCACTTCGGAGGCCCGCAGGCTGGTGGAAAGCGGTGCGGTAAGCTACGCCGGGGAAAAAATGAGCGATCCAAAGCTGGTGGTCGGCGTTGCGGGGCAGCCGATCCTGCAGGTGGGAAAGAGGCGAATTTGCCGGATTGAAGCGGCTGAACCCGCATAAATGGGCGAAAATGGAGCATCGGCCGTTTTTTTTAAAAAAATCGGAAAATTTTGAAAACTTTCCGGCAATCAGGTGCGTAGCAACTTTCGGCCGTAATAAAGTGGCTGTAAAACTTGTATTAGGGCGGCTGGGTTGTTAGGCTTAGGAATGTCGCGGGACGCATCATGGATGACGTGTCAGGCCGTGGTTCACCCGATTTATTAAGCCTAATTTCGGCGCCGCGTACAGTTTCGCCATTGCCCGTTCAAGGCCTTTGCACGGCCGATCGAGCTTTACGGAAAAAGCAAGGAGCTTTCATGAAGCCGCAACTCATCTTTCCCGAAGTGTTCGCAACCGCTGAAAATCATCCATCACCGGAACCAACGCCCTCCGCGGCGACCCGTGGGACAGTCTCACGGCGCGGTTTCCTGGCCGCCGGCGCGGCGGTATCTTTGCTGGGACTGGCGGGTTGTGCTTCCGATCAAACCAGTGCCAACGGCGGTAACGGCATGTCCGACCTGCCGCGCGGTTACATGCCCGCCGGAACCTCCACCGCGTGGAATCGCCCGGATACGGGTTACGCCCCTCCGGCGGACTTTGTGATGCCGCCCTATCATCCGCCGGTAGCCCCCAAGGCGAGTCCGGTTGTGGAAGTTGGATCCATCCCGATTATTCAACGATCCGCCTGGGCTTTGGCGGGACCGAACATGCGCACCATACAACCGATGAACGGCGTCCGCCTGATTACATTCCATCATACCGGCGACCCCAAGCCGGTCTGGGACAGTTCCTATGCCGGGTCCGCGCGGTATTGGGAATTGATCCGTGAAAGCCAGCGCCGCTGCGGCTTTGAGGACATCGGTTATCACTTCGGCATTGACCGCGCCGGCCGCGTGTGGCAGCTTCGTGAACTTAAGTACCGCGGCGAGCATGTGCGCGACGGCTTTGCGCCCCCGCGATGGCTGGACCAATACGTGCAGTACCGCAACAGCGCCACCCAGCCCTATCACGGCCGTTACGTCTGGAATGCACACAATATCGGCGTGGTGTCGCTGGGCAATTTCATGATTCAATCCCCGACTCCCCAGCAAAAACAGCGCATTGTCCAAATGGGACTGCTGTTACGGCGGCTTTACCAGATTCCTATTTACCACTGTTATACCCACCAGGAACTCGTGGCCACGGAGTGCCCCGGCAAGGCGCTGCAGCCGTACATGGAATACATCCGCCGCAACAGCATTCTGTAAGCATCAAGCGGCAATCCATCCCAACCGCAAGGAGCGGCGCTGGCTGCACGGCAGCGATCGTGTCGTTTTCAGTGGAGAGCGTGCGCGGTGTTTCCGGCGGCTTTTCCCGCAAATGTAAGTCAGGTGTAATCCGCAGGCGTATTCGCCCAGCCCGGCCGGCGGGCCACTATGCATGAATCGCCGGCTTCAGGCCCGGCGGATGGGGCCATAATCCAGTCTCTGGCCGGCTAAACGGCGATTTACGGCACAAACAGATATTCCATTTTGGGCCGCAGCATATTAAGCAGGGTCCCCGGTGTCAGGCGCATCTGCGGGGACTGAACGGCGGATTTTACCTTCACCAAGTCCAGCAGCGTCGCCGGTGATTGCAGTTCCACGATTGTGGGATGATAGATACCGGCAAGCTTCGCCGCTCCGTGATATGCGGAACCGGCATAACCGATTGCATCAATCAAACCTTTCTTTAACGCCCCGGGGGCGGACCACACTTTGCCATTGGCCACTTGCGCAATCGGGACAGTCAATCGTGTTCCACGCCCCGCACTGACGATGCCGGCAAAGCGGGCGTGATCCACATCAAGCAGGTGCACAAGGTAGGCCTTTACCTGCGGTGAATAATCCGAAAAAGGCGAACCCGCCTCTTTCCAGACCGCCGCCTTGCTGGTGAGAAATTCCGGCTGCACGCCGATTTTTTTCATGAGCCCGGTCAGTTGAAATCCGGGGATCATGACACCGATGCTGCCGATCAGGCTGGTCGGCTCCGCATATATTTTTTCCGCCGCCATGGAAATGTAATAGGCGCCGCTGGCGCCCAGCGAACCGATGCTGGCGACAATAACCCGGCTGTCGTTGCGCAATTTCATCAGCTGATGGTAGCACTCATCCGCATCCGTAACACCGCCGCCGGGGGAATCCACCCGCAGAACCACGGCACGAATGTTCGGGTGATTCCGAATAAATTGAACATCAGCCTGAACCTGTCGGACAGTTGCGCCGTTCACCAGTCCTGCGATATGGATGACGGCGATTTCTTCCGAACTGCCCCGCCGCAGAACACGTGCATGCACCCCCGATGCGCCAAGAATTCCATGTGACAATGATGCCAGCCCGCCGAGCATGGCCCCCAACAGGATATTCAGCCCGATGGACGCCACAAGCAGCAGCAACAATATCCAGCGGAATATCCGGCTGCCGGCGGACCGCTCGCGAATAACCAGAGCGGGAACGGGTATCGATGGATCGCTCATAAGCAGGCTCCTTTTGTTGATCCGATCCGGCAACGACCGACCACTTACCCCCCCATGACCGTGCAGATTACCGAAGCGAACCTAACCATCCTCTACAGGCGAGGAATCTGAAGGAGTTATTATACCATAATTGAATTGCTTAAGATAAGTCAGGCTTTGGGCCAGGCAATCCACCGGAGGCCGGCCGTAACATTCATCTTGCTCCACGATCAGCCAATCCAATCCGGCGTTTTGCACGGCGGAAAGGATGTGCGGCCAGTTCAGCCGGCCGGCGCCCACCGGTGCGTACCGCCGTTCCGGCCCGGCCGCCATATCCTTGCAATGAAGAAGGGCCAACCGGTGAGGGTAGCGACCTATAAAATCAGCCGTGGCGATACCGACAAACTCCAGCCAATAGGTATCCAATTCAAATTTAAGCGATTGCTCCGGCATACACCGGTCAAGCAGGTCAAATGCGTCCGCAAAACCGCCGCCGTCTGCCGGAGATTCCCGGATCGGATGAAATTCAAAATCGTGATGATGGTAAATAAGAGTCATGCCGGCCGACGCCATCCGCCGCGCTATTTTCCCCAGGCTTTCAGCGGTGGCTACCCAGTCGCAACGGGTTTTTCTGCGCCGCGGATGCAGCCACGGACATACCAGCCGTGTAATACCCGCGGACCGGTAGTATTCCATCAAGGAATCCAGTTTTGATTCCATTTCCTCCAGGGCCACATGCACGGACAGCCACGTTAATCCGCAGTCCGTCCCCAGTTGTTTTAAGTCCGCCGCGGGCATTATGCCGCGCATATCAGTAAGTTCCGCCCCCTTATACCCCATCCCGGCCAGCCGACGGCACATTTCCGGAAAATCCTTAGGCGCTGTATGACGAATGGTATATATCTGGAAAGCAGGACGAAATGACGGCATTCACGGGCTCCCGGGGCGGAACGTCATGTTTCGGTTTCCGGCTGGCGCACACCGCCGGATGGACAAAACTTCACAATACTGTCACCCGGAGAGCCAGTGCAAGGAAAATGCAAAAAGTATTCAAGTCGCCGGGGCGGATTAAAAGCCACGGGTTCGGCCGCAAACGGGCGAGGCAAAACAGGCTGCGGCACTGTTTGCGCCCATAAAACGGCTATCCGCACAAATCCGCACAAGCCGGCCGAATAATGCGCCGGTTGCGGGGAATTCAGGGCAGCCGCCGGATAGTCAGGTCAAAATCCGCGGCGCCAGCCGTCAGACTGGTGAAATGAATCTGTTCAATGCCATAGGCCGGCAGACGCAGCGTATTCCATCCGGATGTCTCTTCCGCCTGACCGCCTTGCGCATTGGTAAAGTAATATTGATACTCCAGATAAAGATTGCCGCCGCTCAAATTACGCACCGGCACCACCACATCCAACTGGCCGTCACCGACACGGCTCACCAGCGGTTCCTGCAGCGCAATCTTGCTTTGGAGGCTGTAGCTGGTCAGATGAATCTGCGGATAGCGGGACATCGCATCCTTGTACGGCACTACCGGCCCCTGGCATCCGGCAAGGATCGCCATCGCCAGCAAACCGCCCATCAGAAGACTGATGTTCCGGAACTTTTTTATGCTGTAGAACATGCTGCTTATCATAGCTGTCTTTACTCCTGAAACGCCCTGCGACCGGGTCGGCGAGCAATACCGCCGATGAAAAGGGCATCAATTATTTCCCGCCGGCATAATCGGGTTATCGTTCACGGTTTTAATCGTTGTATTGGTTTGGGTGCGGGTTTTGGTCACCGTTTTAATCGTGGTGGTGCGGAGAATCATGGGACCGGTAATCTGCAAATCAATCGTATTGTTCTGAATATCGGTGGCCTTGAGTCCCGTGGAAACACCCAACTCCTGTTTAAGTTCACTGTAAAATTCATCAGGGGCGCCGTTGTAACCGACCGCCAGTTCCCCGTAAGCCGTATTGGCCGCCCCGGTGATCCCACGGTCAATCACCTGGGAAACGCCGGGAACTTTTTGCACGAAATGCTCGATTTTAAGCACGTCATCCACGGTGGCGGCGTGGTAAATTCGGACAGTAATCGGGTTAAAGCCGCCCAGCCAGACTCCGGTCAGTTGCTGCATCAGTCGATTGGCCACATAACCGGTCGCCTGCTTGATCGTGGAACGCGTCATGGGCAGCGGCATATCCTCCTGGGATGAAGCCAGTATCCGGGCATCGGTGGTGCTGACCACCTCCGCGAGCAACCGGACAGCCGGACCGGTGCTGGATTGGGCCGTCGGCTCGGCTTTCATCATCACCACCACATCGGTATTCAGTTGGTGCTTAAGCAGTGGAAGCACTGCGGAGTCGCCGTTCTGCAACCGCAAAAAGCTTTCACGATTGAGAACTTTTTGCGCCATCGCGGAGCTTTGAATGTCCACCCGGCCGTTAACGCTCAAATCTCCGATCATCGCAAGGCCGATGGCATCAAAATCATCCGGAGTGGCATGAATATTGGTATACGTTTGTGCATGTTGCGGGGGCTGCACCACCACCATCAATCGCGGGTCCCGCTGGGCCTGCCAAGCCGCCACAAAAGCGGATTGTACGGGTGTTGGTCCGGATTCGACAGGATATGCGGACACGGGCTGTTGGGGCCCCATGGGCTTTTCATAAGGTATCGGCTGATAAGCGCTACGATCGGAAGGTGATGGAACCGCCACATTTTGCAAAGGTTGTGCGCAGCCGCCCATCAACGCCGCAATCCCGAACGAAATCACGATCATTCCATATTTGCCGATTGCATTCATGAATCATCTCCTGATCCGGCCCCGGTGGGTTGGTTCAGATACTAGAATCCCGCCGAAACCACCCTCTTTATTTTACCACAAATTTACAACGCTCAACATCCCGATGAGTTGCCATCGGCGCGAAACCCGACGACCTGCAACCAGACCCGCCTTTCCGCGTTGACCATGCGTCGGGGGATTCCGCCGCCCTGTTGACTATCGGTGCGGCAAGCGTCTAGATTGTAGTTGGCAACGAGCCGCCTCGACGATAAAGGAGAATAACGATGCTGAATATGGCAATGCGAAACAATGGCTATCGGTGGGTCATTCTGGGATGCCTGACGGTTACCGCGGCGGGTATGGCCGGATGCTCACATGGTTATAATCACTATCGCCCCAGCGTATCTAGCTTCCAACCGGGAGATACGGGCCTGCAGTCCCGTGATCTGGTGGATATGACCAACCGGCTATCCGCGGATCTGCTTAAAATTCCGGAAATTGCCAACAACCCCAACAAGGTCATTGTGGTGATGGGCACAATTCACAACCAAACGTCGACACCGTGGCAAAATGATCAGATTTACCTCGCCCGCATGCGGGCCTTGCTTAACGAATATGCGCATGATCGGATGGCGTTTGTGCTGCCGCTGGCCAATGCCGCGGCATTGCAGCAGAAATACCTCGGCGGCCAGCAGACGGCGATGAATCCTGCCACCGGCCAGTGGCAGAACGCAACGTTGCGTCCGCAATATGTGCTCAACGGCACGTTTTACGATCTACCGAATACGGCCACCACCTATCATCTGTGTACATTTAAACTGGTGGATATCTCCACCGGCCAGATCGTCTGGGAAAACAAGTACGAAGTGCGATCCCTTAATTTCGGGCAGTAAAATGTCTTTGTACCGCGCGACTTGGAATTGGGTCGTGGGCATCTTCAGGTTGAAAAAGCTTTTGCTGAATACCCGGGGAAGGTATCCGGCCCGGTCCGTGTCCGGCGATTTCGGACACTGGGGCACAAAGGCATGGCGCCTGCTGTCGGCCTTGGCCGTCGCGCTGTTCTGCATCAGCAGCGGATGCAGCGGTCCGGCAATCAGCTCGCATGCCCGCACACCATTCCTGGATTCACATGATTTAATTTCCATGACGGACAAAATGGCCGCGAACATTGCCGCGAATCCGGGAATTGAGGCCTTGACCGCCCGGCGGCCGATGATCATTGTGCTGGACAACCTGAAAAATGAGACCAATGAAATCATAACCCGCGGCCAGGGCGATGCGTTTCTGCAACGTATGCAGGTTCTGCTGGCATCCGAGCCGACGTTGCGGACGCGCTTTATTTTTGTGATCAATCCGGCGGCCCGTAGACGGCTGGTGCGCCAGGGCATAGCCCCGGCCGGTGCGACCGGCTTAACACCGCAATACGCACTGCAGGCGGTGTTTTATGCGGATACGAAAGTTGCGCAGGCTTATCGCAGCGATTATTATTTGTGCACCTTTTTTCTCACCAATATCCGAACAGGAAAAATAGCGTGGGAAGGTTCCTATGAAACCAAAAAAGCCGTGGACGGCAGTTTTCTTTATTGACGCCCGGCGCCGGTGAGTTCTGTCAGTTTGACAGCCTTTTTCCGGCAGCTGCAATTCGCCCCACGGCCCCAATCACCCGCCGCAATTAATTCGTAACCACAGCAGTTACAAACACTTGCAATTTTCCAGCAATTCCTAGTCAACAATTTGGCACGCGATTTGTTATCAGCGTAGGTGTTGGTAGTGATCGGGTGGTCAGGGAAAGGACGATGCGGAATGTTGTCCCGCCCCACCCTATGTTTGTAGGTTATGTAGATATCACTGCGTACCAATGTTTTATTCCGGGGTGGTCCCGGAAACTTAAGATAAGGAGATGGCTTATGTTTTTCACACACTCCCGAAGTTCACCCGCGCTGGCGGACCTGCACGATCAGGTCAACGCCCTGTTTGACGCGTTTATCGGCGGGTCGGCGTTGCAGTTGAGCGGGTGGGACCAGACAAGTCACCCCATGGTGAATATCTGGGAAAATGATGATTTTGCCGAGTTGGAGTTGCAGGCGCCCGGTGCGGCCGCCAAGGATATTGATGTATCCGTAACCGGCAATCAGGTGCAGATTACAATTGAGCGGAATAACCAGGAAAAGAAAGACTGCCATTGCCACCGCAAGGAGCGCACGAGCGGCCAGTCCATCCGCCGGTTCACGCTGCCCTGGGAGCTTGATGCCTCGCAGGTTCAGGCGACGCTGAAAGATGGAATTCTGCGGCTCAAGCTGCCGCGTGCCGCGGCCGGCAAACCACGGAAAATCAAACTGCTGAATGCATAAATGTCTGTTTGGTTGTTACTTTTTACAAAGGAGATTTACCCATGGTATCCAATGCTATTGAAACCAGGACCGCGGCGGAGCAGGCTGCGGAAAATACCCGGCGACAGAATATAATCGTGCCGCCGGTGGACATTCTGGAAGACAAGGACAATTACATATTCCTTGTGGATATGCCCGGCGTAGCGCCGGAGAATGTCGATGTCACATTTGAAAACGGTATCCTGACACTGGAAGGCCGGGCCGGCGACGTCCCTGCCCGTGACGGCCTGCGGGTGCTGGTCCGCGAATATCACCGCGGAACCTATCGCCGATCATTTGCGGTGGATGCTCCCATCAATGCGGATGACATAACCGCCAAGCTGGTCAATGGTGAATTGACTGTGCATGTGCCGAAGGCGGCAAGCGCCAAGACACGCAAAATCACCGTAAATGCCGGCTGAACCGTTTTGCGCACCGGCCCAACCGCGGGCGTGAATAAAACAGGCCGAACATGGGTCATGGCCCCCTGTTCGGCCTTTTGTCTTTTTAACACCCGGTAGAAAAATGAATGGTCACCCATTCATGCGAAACTCCGGCCATTCGCCGTTATCCCAGCCCACATGCGTGCCGACCGGAAAAGCGGCAGCCGCCTGATTCTCCGGAAGCTTTACCGTAACTTCATAGCCGGTCTGAACGCGAAGTTCATTGCGGTCCGGCAATTGTTCCAGCACCATTCCCTGCATGCGGCGGGGACGCCCGAACAGC
>JAKBBN010000093.1 GCA_021808485.1 Planctomycetota bacterium
TATTGCCGGAGGTGCCGCCGTTGGCGACCCATGAGTTGCGATCAACGGTATTTTCAATAAGACGGGTGATTTCGCGGACCATCTGCCCGCGCGTCTTTTGGCCGTTGTTGTTGGCTCCGTTCTGGGTGCCGCTACCCGTAAAGAGACTCTGGCCGCCGGCACTGCCCAATCCGCCGCCGCCGGACGCACTGACCTGGGCGGTGGAATTCTGCGTGGCGCTTTGCAGGTTAAAGGACGGCGCATTTCCGCCGAAGTTCGGCGGCTGCATCAACAGGTCGGCAATGTCATAGACACGCACCACGGATTGCTGCGCGAGCTGGTCCTTGGTGGAAATGGTGATAACGCCTTCATCAATGCTGTAGCCGAGCGTGGTGCCGCTGGAGCCCTGTGCCTGCTGCAGAACCAGGGAAATAACTTTCTTGAACGGCACGCTGCGAAGCGAGAGGCTGATGGGGGTCTGGCGGGAAACACCGGCGTTGGTAAGGGCGTTCCAGTTCACCACAATATTGGTGCCGGTTTCATTCCGCAAAAGTTTAACCACGGACGAAAACGGCTGATCATTCACGCTCAACCGACTGACGCTTTCCGCGAGGCGGTTACGGACGATTTTATCCGCACTGGACTCAGAGCTGCTTTGCTCCGCTTCGCGCATTTTGCTCAGTTCGGGCCAGTCACTGGGATAAACAATCAGATTGGTGTAGGGGATCAGGTCTTTCTCGGACTTGATTTCCTGTTCCTGTTCCTGCCTGGAGCGCAGGTTATGGTAATGATTCCAGCGGTTGTATTCGATCTGGTCCTGTACCATGCGCCGCATGAGGCGGGCCTGATAATTCGTCGGATCAACGGCGATGACCTGCTCGAGAGTGGCTTCGGCGTGATTGTATTCAAGCCGTTTGTAATACTCATCCGCCTGGGCCATGAGTCCTTTCACTTCGGTCTTGCGTTGTGCGGCAAGCTGGCGTTCAATCTGCGCCTGACCGACCTGAATTTCATGTTGTTTGTGAGCCGCCGCCTGGCCGGCAGCCACGGCTTGCTTCTGTTCAATGAGCGCCAGCTGGACGTTGGCCCTGGCCCGCATAGCCTGATATTCGGATACGGTGAACAGGTGCCGCGAAGCCGACGCGGTGGCAAGGGCATCGTTGGCGCGGTCAAGGGCGACGGCATAATGACCGGCCTGCATTTCCGAACCGGACAGCTCGATATCATGGTTGAAGAGGACTTCGGCCCGCTGTGCGTCAATGGCCTGGTTGTACAAATTTTGGCTCAAAAGTCCCGGGGCTTTGCCGGCGGCAAGTTTTGTCGCATTGGCGAGTCCCATGGAGGCCGCCTGATTCCGCGGTTCAATGACCAGGGCATCATTAAACAAAGCGATAGCCCGGGAATAATCCGCCCGGTGCACGGCCTGATCCGCCTGCAAAGTAAGGGCGGCGGACCGCTGGGCATTGATTTCCGCCCTGGTGGGCATAACCGGAGCGGTTGCAGCCGGTGCGGACTTGGGGGCGGCAGCCGTGGCAACAGCTACCGGAGCAGTCTGGGCAGGTGGTGTGGATGTGGTCATGTTTGCACTCGCTGGGGGTGTCTGAATCGCCACGGCCGTGCCGGTGGACGCTGGATTAGCCGGCTGCGAAGCCGTCTGGGATTTTTCTTTCACGGCAAGTTGCTGCTGTTCGGCCTTCTGCTGGGCGGCCAGAGCCTCCTGCTGAGCCTTAAGAGCGGCGGCTCGTTTGGCAGCCGCTGCGGCCAATGCCTCCTGATGCGCCTTGGACACAGCCGCCTGTGCCGCAGCTTCAGCCGCGGCTGCGGCGGCCTGCCGCTGCGATTCCGCCTGCAATTCCTGGGATTGAAGTTCCGACTGAAGCCTGGCGGCAGCGGCCCTCTGCGAAGCCGTCATGGCGACGGTGTTCGCGGCTGCCTGCGTGGCAGCGGCCCGCTGTTGAGCCGCGGCCGCTTCCTGACTCGCCAGTTGATTGGAAAGCGAGGCATTGACGGCCGGCGAAACGGGAGCCGGTGTTGCGACTGCCGCCGGGGCGGGTGCAGGGGCAGTTACCGCGGGCGCCGCGCCGGCAGAAGGAGCCTGATGTGTATTGACGGCCGCGACGCGATTCTGGGCGATCAGATATGCATAGTGGGCGGGCAGGGAATTTTCCGAACCCAAGTCCGCACCGACAATCGAAACCGCGTGAAAGTCATTGGAAGCCGTCTGCAGATCGCCAGCCTTATACGCGGCAATTCCCTTGGCCAGCAGGCTCTTGAGCTGCGGCGCCATTTCCTGCTGACGGGCTTGCGCCAGCGCCAAATTGTCTTTTGCTTCACTGATCAGTTCCGGCGTGGACGCCGGACTAGAAATAAGATAGCGATACAGGTTCACCGCATGGGCCAGATGTCCGTCCCGCAACGACGCCTGAGCGTTGCGGAAGATGCGGCTGTTGTGCGCGGCCGCGGAAATCGCGGTGTCAATCTTTTCCAGCAGGCCGTTGAGCGAAGTGCGGTCCGCCGGACTCAGATCCGCGGGGTTGATTGTCAGCAACACTTCTTTCGCGGTTTGATAGTCATGCTGCGTAAACAGCGATTGGCCGCGGGACAGCAGCGTACCGGCTGTAGCCTGAGTACCCGTGGCAGCCAGAGCCAGCGGAACAAGGGGCAATGCCACCCCTGCCAGCAATGCTCCTGAAATACCGACGGCCAGAATCCGAGAGCGAGTCATCTTCTTCAAGAGGAAACTCCTACATCCGCAAATTGCCAACACAACACCTTCGATTGACCCGGCACCACACATCATCAGTGCCGTGGAAAATCATCCAATTCTAAAGATCCGGGCTCTACTCTCTGAAACGGCGGCGAACGGCTGTCTTTCAGCCATGAACCGCACAATTGCGATGGTCCAACCGTATTTTGCCGGCGCCAGCCGACCAATATCAATTACGATCTGTGCATACTCTCCTGATCACACCGCAAAACCCTTAACATACTAAAAGCACACGCATGATGTTGCAACCACCCCGAAGTAAAGCCGGCCGGGATCGCCGCCATCGTCGTCCGTCACGGCGCGGCCGCTCCTGCCGCGACAGGCCGTCCCGTCTGATTCACACGCCGCAGCAATTGCGATTCCAACGGACTGGCCGAATCCCAGCGTGACCGTCGAATGCCAAGATTTCCATGCGGTCCCTGCACGACCGCATCCACCGAATTACCTCCTGGTTGCAGGGTCGCGGCAACCAGCTTGTAACCGGTAAAGAAATTCACAGACTTGAATTCAAGCCTTCCGGTGGCGGCACTGATGAGGGACGTGGGGCGGACATTGCCGATATTCTGGCCGGGCGAAACATATTGCGTTGTATAGGTCCACATGCCATGGACCCATTTGAAAATACGAAATTCGGCCTGACCGTTCACCAGTCCGCCGCCGCCATCAAGGAAGAAATACAGACGATTGCGCACCGTCATCGGACGGGTAATCCGGGTCCACGGGGAATATATCCACGGATGATCAACGACCGCCGGATTATTTGTCTTATAGGGAAATAGATATACCGGGTTGTACAGCGCCACACGCATGCGATACCTGTACGTCGCACCTGGAACTATGCTGGTGTCACGAAACCATATCGGGAAGGACTTCTGCGATAAAAGCGAAGACAGCGTGGCCGCCGTTCCCGAAACTCCCGGAAAAGTGGAACCGGGCATGGCTCCGACACCCGGGAAACCGACAGGAGGCACTCCTCCCGGAAATCCACCGCCGAATACCGCCGCCGGGTTTGCATTCCCCGGCTGATTAACCGGCTGATTCTGACGAACCGGCTGGCGCATGACCGGGGCGTTATTGCCCCCCCCACCGCCGCCACCGTTGCCGAATCCACCGCGGAAGCCGCCGGGAATCGGGAACCCTCCGCGGAAGTTGCCGCGTTGAAAATTTCCGGGTTGCGGAATCGGTTGCGGACGATTGGCCGGTGTGGGAGCCGGCAAGCGAAGTCGAATTTGTTCAAGCGGATAAAACGCGGGTTCCAGAATATTCGCTACGGATGAATCCAGATTGGTCAGAATCTGCAGGCGACCGGCGGCATCCTGACCGGCCATGGGCGCGGCCGGCAGCGGGTTGATGTAAAATCCGCTGATCTTATGCCACGAACTCCAGCGGCCGTCGGAATGAAGAATCTGCCGCTCCACTTGCACGCGATAAAACGTGGTGCGTTGAAACGCCGGCGGCAGTGCGGCAAAACCCGGCTTTACAAGGGCCGGACCGCGCAGGCCGGCCAGCCATTTGGCGGCGGCGAAATCAGCGGTCAGTTTGACCCAAGCGACATCTTTGGTCGTCGGCAATGCGGGTGAATTGCCGCCCACGGCGGGATTCACAACACCGGGCTGATTGGCGTTTGAAGGCAGAATGGCCACACCGCGCCCCTGTTTTATTTTCATATGCGTTAACACCGGCACAGCTGGCGCGTAAAACGTTTTACCCTGAACAATCACCCTGGTGATATTGCTGACCGGTTGATTAAGCGGGCCAATGGCGATGGGCGGCAGGTTTTCAACCTGTGGGGGCAGCAAATGAACCTGGCCGTGTACGATACCGGCAATGAGGTTGGGAACATGCGGCCGCTGCGCCAGGACAATGGACGGATGCCGGATTTTCGCCCGGAGTTGCCGCACGGCAGCGGTAATTTTCTGCCCGACATGACCCGGAGTAACGGTAACACCGGAATTATCCGGCAGCGGCACCTGATTCGGATCCTTCACGAGATTCTGATACACCAGATATCCCGCAAATACGATGCCGACAAGCAAGATCGCTTTATCCACATACCGTTCGACAGGGTTAATGTTTTTAATCTGCATTTTCCGTTCCCAACAAACCGCCCGGGAATTTCAAGACCATCCTGTTATTGCGCTTTGCGGTTGGACGTCAAACTCAGCGCGGCGCGGTAATCAGACGGCATGACAAGCCGATTCCAGCGTGTGAACAGCACGCATTCAACCAATATGTCCGCCCTGACGGCGGGAACTTTTCCGTACACATAGCCGCGGGTGATAGCCCGAATGGGATCCACGGTACGGATATTCATGTTCAATACGATATACCCATTGTTCTGTCGGTACAACTCATTGATAAACTTGTTGACGGCCCATGGCTCGGCTACCAGGCTCACTTCCATCAGCACCACCTGATAGCGGGTATTGCTTACATGGCCGGTCAGCACTGCGCCCAGGGAGGCTGCGGACGAGGTTCCCGTCATTCCGGATGACGACATATTTCCCGCACCGGGAAAACCTGCTCCCGGCGTTGGAAATCCGGGGATACCTGGATAACCGCCCGGCACACCGCCGGGGACACCACTCGGCACGCCGCCCCCCATTATGCCGCCGGGCGCGACGCCGCCCGCGTTCATCGCGCCCGATTGGGCGAGCTTGCCGCCGCCAAAAAACAGATGGTCGTCTCCCACCAGTACAGGGCCGAATCCGGAGGAAGCATTGTTCGGTTCACCCACCATGGCCGCCGGCGCGGCATTGCCGACGGTGATGTGTATCAGGCGTTTAATGGGTGATTCACCCACGTTGTCGCTGGATGCGTTAAGCACCGCAATCGTCCGCACAACATCCGACTGCAGCCAGGTATCCACAAACGCTTCATAAATTTGATCCGCCGTGGGCAGTCTGGTGCTGCGGATAAACCTGCGAACCTGAAAACTCCGCGGCGACGCATACACCTTGATTCCCGATGCGATGCGATACACCGCCCGCCGGACAATTTGACGCATCAAGCGTACATGCTCGCCATTGTTGCCTGCACCGGTTTCACCCAGCGGCATGATGCTGGCCTGTTTTTTCAGGGCACGCCGCAGCAGGCGATGAATACGGACTTCGCTTGGCGGCGATCCGGCATCCAGCATGGCCAGAAAACCGCGATGATTGCGATTGCGTGGCAGGAAAAGACGGCGGTAAACACTGCGGAATTCACCGCGGATCACGGCGTCACGCGAGGGCCGGGGCAGCAACTCACGCATCGGAACGCCATTGAGCAGCGGAAGAACGCGGCGGCCGTAAAACCGGACCCGATTGACCGCATTGGCGAACTCCACCCGTTGACGAACCCGGTTGGCCTGAGCGGCGATCTGCTGCTGCACATATTTTTTGGCCTGGATCACCTTTGGCGTAACCGGGCCGTTGTAGGATTTTTCACCGGGGATGCGAATAAAGGTATTACCCAGGCTGTGAGCCATGCTCTCCGACCCAAGCGACGCGGTCATTGCGGCGCGCAATTGTTTGGACTTGGCGCCGATCGGGTAATACAAGGCCCCGATCGCCAGGACCACCGCAAGCACGCATATCAGCAGTACCAGATTAGCCTTAAGGAATTTCATAAAAACCTCCAGCCGCGGATATCGCAGCGTTCGTCCGGGTGTATCAAGGGCCAATCACCGCAGGTAAACCAAAAACGTCATTCTGAATGCCGTCGCATGCAACAGGGATTTTCTTGTATTCGGATCAATTACCCCGAGCGTACGATTCTCCGTAGTGCCCGCCATGTTTCCCTGTCCCGGGAAATTTCCACCAGGAAAGCCGCCGCCGGGGAAGCCACCCTGAAAAATCGGCGGGAAGTTGGCCGGTTCGCCTCCCGGCAAACCGTTCTCCGCCGGATTAACCGCACCAGCCGGCGGTGTGGTGGACTTGGTTTTCGGCAGATAATCCTGGAGAAACGCGGAACTAAACGGCCCGCGAGCGGTTCCCCATGGCACGAAGCCAAGCCCGGAGGCATTGCCGCCGCCGGCGCCCACCACATCGGAAATTCTCGCCTCATGCAGCGATCCGGACGGAATCACCACGTAAAACGGCAATTTCGACTTGGTCCCCGCAGCCTTGCGGATAGCGTCACGGAAATGTTCGAGAATTTGCAGCGGCGGGTTATAGGGCGTATAGCCGGTGATAACAATCCGATAGCCGCTGCCGCTGGGTGTAGCGGCCGCCGTTGTTGCCGCAGCCCCGGTGGTAACCGGCACCGGGGACAGATTTGATTCATATGTGCTTTCAATGGACTGCAAAATGATTTTCCATCCGGGCCGTTTTGCGCTGACCGCCGCCTGCGCCTGCGGCAGGCTGGTATAAAAGGTACGGTAAATCAACGGCCAGATGGTGCGGCGGGCCATGAGTCCTTTGAAAAAATTAATTCGACCGACATTGGTATGATAGGTGTTGTTGATACCGGTATATTGATCCTGCCAGGACGATACACGACTTATTTCCATGGTATCCCGGGTCATCGCCGGCGCATGCATGGAGTTGTAGTACGCCGAGCTGTCCATCATGTATTTGGCCCCCGCGGCCGCGGTTCCCAGCAGGAACAACGCAGCCGTGGCGGCAAACCACGGGGTCTTTTTCCGCCACAGCATCTGCCGCGCGATTTCGATCGGCAGCAGGTTGGTGGTGATTGTGCCCAACCCAACCCCCTGCAACGCCAGACCGTAGGCAACCGGCATTCCCAGCGCCTGTTCACTGCTTGCGGCCGCAAGGCGCGTTTCCGGCACCTCAAGCTTGGAAAAACCATCCATGCGGTGCACTTCCATGCCCAGATTCTGCTCCAGATATTTCTGGAGGTTGGGCAGACGGAAGGAATTACCGATACCGATGATCTGCTCCAGCCGGCTTTCGCGATGCGAACTGTTGAAATACCCCACAGACCGCTGGATTTCCGCAACGATATCGGCGAATGTGGGACGCAGGGCTTGGAATATCTGCCGGGCGAATTTATTGGTTGCGGCGGTCTTCTTAAGCTCCTCGGATTTACGGAATTGCAGACGATAGGTCTTGGCCAGTGATTCCGTGAAGCTGTTGCCGCCAAGATTGATATTCCGCATCCACAGGCGGCCCTGATCCACGATGATCAGGTCCGTGTGATCCGCACCGATGTCAATGACGATGGTGCCCTTGTCTTTGCCCTTTTCCTCAAACAACAGCGCGTTGTATACGCTCAGTGGCGCTACCTGAACGCCGTTGACTGTTACGCCCAAAGCCCTGAAATCGCCCAGCAAGGCCCCGAGAATGTCGGTTTTAATGGCAAAAATACCGATTTCAACATCCGGACTCTCCGGACTTTGAAACGGATGGTAATCCCAGATGACTTGATCAAGCGGAAACGGGATCTGTTGAATGGCTTCAAATTTGACAATTTCCGGAATGCGGCGAGGTTCCACCGGGGGCAGCTTTACAAATCGCGCAAAACTGTTGGCGCCGGATGCCGAGATGAATACCCTCTCTCCCCGTAACGGATGTTTCTCAATGAATTTGGCAACGCTCTCGCGGACAATTTCCTTCCGGTCCACGTCCGGCTCACTGAGATAGGCGCTGTGGTCCACCACTTCCATCGCCTCAAGGATGACCTTTTCCCCTTCGCGGCGAACCTTTATGGCCTTGAGCGCGGTAGTTCCAACGTCAATCCCCCAGGCTGTTTGTGTACTCGGCATACGAACCTCCGAAACTCCGTACGAATCATCGCGACGCCCGGCGGATCCGCCGGCAATCCCCGTCAAGCGACAGGGCAGAGAACCGGTAACCCAAGCGTCAAGTCAGCCGCCAACCTGCTCAACGCGTCTTCAATCCGGTTTTCTCCATGCTAACCGTAGGCCATTAGTCCGGCAATGCCGCACGAACAAAAATCCCGAATTTTCAAGGCCGCCGCTACACATGGCGGATTGCTCTCAGTTACTACCTGCAATCGTGTAATAGAACCCGGAAAAGGCCCGGCGTCAAGCGATTAACGGTTTTTTGAAGTAAAATTACAGGCGACCCTGCTCGCCCAGCAGTCCGGTAATCCATGCGGACACATGTTGCGCCGGAAGCACGTCGCCCTCCGGCAGCACGGCATCGGACAGCAACGCCGGCAACATCCGTGGATGCCGCGGCGTCAAACCATGCGAGCCTTCCACCAAACCGGTTTCCTGGGCAATGCATTTCCGCACCGGATCAAAAAATAATTCCCGCGGGTCATACCCCGGTTTGCGATGAATATCCACGGAATACTGCCATTGCGGCCTTTCTTCGTCTGCCTGCCACCAGTCATGTGCAAACCACGCATCGGGTTGGGCCAGCAGAACAAGCTGTCCGCATCGACCGCCGCCCAAACCGGCCGCGACCAGTTCTTCCGGAGACTGCAGAACCGCCGCCACGCCGTCAAGCGCCCGCAGCACCCGGGCCGCCCGCTCAACCGCGTCCGCGTGGACATACACATGGGCGATCTGATGATCGACCATGGCCATTGCCCGGCTTGCGGCAAAATCAATCAGCAATTTGCCATGGGCATCTGGGGCTGTCTTCAACAAACCGTCCTGTCGCAACGACCGATTGGGAAATATCGCCCGCGACACGCCGGTGATGCCGTAATCGCCGACGACAATCGCACGGCCGCCATCCTCCCGGACGTCATCAATCAATGGTTTGAGCAGCGCGCAAACCGCCGACCAATCCTGGGCAATTGCCGGGTTATCCGGCCCGAGGCGCTGCAGGTTGTAATCCATATGCGGCACATACACCAGTTGAAGATCAGGCCGATGCCCCCGCCAAACCGCCCGGGCGCTGTTGACGATCCACGCGGAACTCGGCAGCGAAGCCATCGGTCCCCAGTAATGATGCAGGGGAAACGGCCCGAACTGCGCGGTAAGCTCCGCGTATAACCCGGCCGGCTGACTCCAGCATGCGGACAACGTTTTGCCGTCCGGACTATGTTCCGGTTTGGGTGTTAACACAATGTCAGCGGCGTTTTCACGATGCCGGCCCGGAATGGATTGCTGCCAGAACAGCATGGCCGTTTTCCAGCCGCGTCCGCTCCAGAACCGCGGGGCCTGAATCAAATCCGCCGACTGCTCCCAAAAACTGACCTGTCGCCGAAAATCGGCAAATGAACCCGTATCAATAAGCTGCTGCAGCCCGGCGTTGCCGAACGTATAAAGCCCATTGGCGACAATACCGTGCACGCCCGGATTCACCCCGGTCGTCAGCGTGGCCTGCATGGGAGATGTGACCGCCGGCAGCACGGGATTTATCGAACCAATGTGGGGGAAAGAAAGTGCGCCGCACCCGCCGGACAGCAACTTTTGATCCAGTCCGGCAATCAGGATAAGACAAATTCGCGACATAATATTTTCCCGGCTCTTATATTTGTGACCGCCCCGTTGGGTATGTGTATCACGGAAGTACACCCCGGGCCCGTGGCGGCCGACCCGCGGTTCCTATGAATATACAAAAAAAGGGGCGGAGACCGGTTTGCCGCCGGCCTCCGCCCTGTCAATAACCCGTCGTTGCGTTACACGGTGTAAAATTTGTAATGCGTGGACTGGTAGAACTTCTGGCCCGGCCGCAAAACCGTGGACGGGAAAGAAGGTTCGTTGGGAGAATCCGGATAGTGCTGGGTTTCCAGCGTAAGGGCCCCATGCATCGGATAGGCGCCGCCAATTCCATGAATTGTGCCATTCAGGAAATTACCGGTATAGAACTGCACGCCCGGCTGCGTGGTGTAGCACTCCAGAGCCCGACCCGTGGCCGGACAGGTCACGCGTGCCGCCAGTACCTTGACCGAGCCATGATTGTTCAAGCACCAGTTGTTGTCATAACCATAGGGGAACAGATCGAAATTGGCCTTGGACCCCGCGGGGAACGGCTTCAGACGCGAACTCAGCTGAACCGGTGCGCGGAAATCAAACGGCGTGCCGGCCACCGGGAGATTTTTACCGGTCGGTATAAATTCATTGTTCGTGGGCGTGTACTTGCTGGCATTAAGCGTTACAACGTGGTTCAGCACGTCCGTACCCGGGCCGTTGAGATTGAAATAAGCATGATTCGTCAGGTTAATTACCGTGGGAGCATCGGTTGCGGCGCGGTAATGAATGATAATTTCATTGTTATCCGTCAGCACATGCGTGGCATTCACGACCAGATTGCCGGGGAAGCCATTGGCCATTGCCGGGCTGGCGATGCGGAACTGCACGCCCGGCTGGCCGAGCTCCGTAATTTCCTTCGCATCCCATGACTGGCGATCGAAGGCGTTGGGGCCGCCGTGCAGCGCGTTTGGCCCGTCGTTGGGGGGAATTTGATAGGTGGTTCCATCCAGGGTAAACCTGCCGTTGGCGATGCGGTTGGCATAACGGCCGATGGTGGCGCCGAAATAGGGATCCGCGGCGGACATGTAACCGGCCAGATTTTCATACCCCAGAACCACATCGCCGAGTTTGCCGTTCGAATCCGGCACCAGAATGCGCTGAATGCGGGCGCCGTATGTTATAAATTGCACGACCATGCCGTTGGAATTGGTCAGCGTAAATTGATAAATTTTTGTGCCGTCCGGCATCGTCCCGAACAGTTTTTTGTAAACGGCCTTCTTTCTCGGCAACTGGGCAAGGCTTTCCGTTGTGGACATGCTGTGACAGCCCGCCATTGTCAACACGGCGGCCGCACCGGCCAATGCCACGAATCCGCGGCGGGTCAACGCGGGGGAAGTTGTGAAATCCGACATGGTTTTTTTACCTCCGAAAAAGGTGATGGAAACATCAGATTGTCCGGAAATATAAACGCGTCGCGGATATTGGGCAAGCGAAGTACCGCTTTCCCGCTCTTTTCCGCCGCCCTGCGGCCCGGAGTGATGCGGCTAAGAGCGTGTTTGAGAAGTTTCGTTAACCTGGTTTGAGTCGATGTACCATCAAGTTGATCATGGCCAAATGGATCCAAGTCTCGCTGCTGGCGGTTTGGGCCTCGTAATCCTTGCTCAGTCGGCG
>JAKBBN010000094.1 GCA_021808485.1 Planctomycetota bacterium
ATGGTCGCACTGGACGAACAGTTTCACTACAAAGGCATACAGGCACAAGGCCAGGAAGCCCTGGCCGCCGCGGCGGGAATGCCGGGCAAACTGGTATTCGGGCCTGTGTCGCTGGCAGGCGATCCGCGGACTGGGGGATCCGGCCGGCGAATGGGTGAGGAAATTCGCCGGCAAGGCGGAGCTTGCCTGCGTTAGACTGGCGAATAAGAATTGCCGAAAAGGAGTTGGCAAATGATTTATCCGGTCGTTCGGCGTAATTGGCTGGATTTCGGCGTTCCGCCGCTTTTAGGATTGATCGTTCTTACAACAACGGTCTTGTCGCTCCGCGCTGTGTTGGGCGCAAATGCCCGCAGCAACGAATTTCCACCCCGGCTTGGTCGGTGGAACTACACCGCCCTGGCGGATGGCACGTTTGCGGCCTTTATCGGGCGAAAATCGGTGGCAGTGGAAAGCCGTTGGCGGGGGCCAAGATCGTTGAAACTGAGTCGCGCAGCACTTCCGTTCCCGGCACCATTTGCCATGCCGAAGGGAAGTTGGTGGAAATTTGCCCCATCCGGCGCAATTTCGCCTGATCGTAACCTGCTGGCAACTGAGCTTCGGGGAAAGAAAGCCGGAAGCTGGAGCCTCTGTGTATGGCGGCTGAATCAGGGCCATCCGATACCCGTTATCATGGCCGGCCGCGCTCAGGCCCCCTACAGCGGAGACTTGGATTTTTCGCCGCGTGGCAGGTCGGTCGTGTCTCTCGGCTGGCTGAAGCACCCGTGGCGAAGAGTAATCTTTGTGCACAACGCGGCAACCGGCGCAATAAGCCATTGCCTGACGCTGCCGCCAGGCGCCGGCGATCTAGCTGACGATGCCGCAGTGCGATTTGTCTCGTCAGGCCGCATCGTCTGTGCGCTTAATTCGTCTGTGGTGAGGTTGATTTGCCTGAATATAAAGTCCGGCCGGTTAAGATACGAGAACAAATTTCCCAAGTTGCAGGCTGTCGACGCAATTGCGTCGTGCGAGGGCAGTCACCTGATTCTATTGGGCGGTCCGGTGGACGGACCGGCATATTGGCCGACGATTTATCTCCTTAATGCAACGACGGGCAAACTGGTCAAGTCGATTGCGCTGAAGGGAGATACGCGCTGGGGAATCCAAAATATGCGGGGGCGTTACATAAGCAATATATGCATTTCACCTGGGGCGCATTATGCGGTTGGCACGGAGTTTGGCTACCCTCGAAAACGCGCCTCGCGGGGCGCCTGCGTGAGCAGATTCGCAATCATTGATCTTCGCCTTGCCAAGGTTGTTTATTATTCTCCGCCGATTTCCGCCGAGGCGGTGTGGCACGTGGACGTTTCCCAACACGGAAATCGGCTGCTATTCGCAGGCCAGACCAGCCTGTTTGTTGTGCGTCCTCCGTTCAGGCTCTGAGGCAACTCCGTTTGCCGGCCTTGGAAATGATCGATGGTCAAATGCCGTCCGGAGGCGGGACCTCCCAGCAGGCGGATTGCACACTTCGCCATCACACGGATAGAATTCGTTTGATTCATTTGCGTGCCGAGCGATTATTTTGGTCGCACTGGGCATCGCCATAGATTATGGGCGGCCATGAATCCGGCCCCACGCGGCTTGTATTCCGCATTGTGGCACGGATAGAATCCCCTTAATTCAATAGCCTTCGGAGTAATTATCTTGGCTGCACTGGACCAGCAGTTTCACCACAAAGGCACAAAGCCGCGAAGCCGTGGCAGTAGCGGCGCACCTGAAGGCCGGGGGTTTCGCCTGGCTGGCTTTGCATTAACGGCCGGGCAGTCGTGATAAAGATGGTAGGAAATATGATATCAAAATACCTGCTGCATGCCGCCAAAATATCTTTTGGGATGTCAATCTGGTTTCATCTGACGGCCATTGCCCATCATATCTTGGTCAGGCGCTATTCGTGGGCCGGCTTTCGCGACGGACTTGGGGACAGCTCGGACACACTTTGGTGGCTTGCAGTGATCAATTTGATCGGTGTTGCCGCGGCCGTGATTTACTGCCTGATCGCGCCAAGGGGGACGGACGGCCGACGGAACGGGATGGCAGCATCGGCGTGGTTTGTCGCTTCCGAAGTGTTTTTGTTCGGTATGGTGTTCGTCTGCACCTTTTATTTTTCTTTTGGAATTCAACGCTAGGTTAAGGCCGGAAGCGACGGCAGCGGCGGGCGTTAACGGATGGGAATGCCCGGTTTCAGGGCAATCATAAGGAGCGGATTATGCGAGAATCAGATAGGGGGCAGGCTGTCGGATGGCTTTCGATCGGTTGTGTATTATGCGGGGCTGCGTTGCCGCTGCTGTTCGCGTTATTTGTTGATGCGTCCGGCGGCCGACCGGTTTATCCGTGGCCGAGGGGCGGCTGGCCATTGCCCGATGTTCCAGCCACCGTGGCGATATTTTTGTCCTTGCAATTTTTCGGGGTGACTGCGGGATTTTTATCGCGAAGAACGAGACTTGGGCGGTTGGGCTTGTACGGGTCGATTTCCGCGCTAATGTTTTGCGCAGTCTGGCTGGCTTCCGCCGCCGCGGCCGTCATCGCCCACTGAAGACAATGCGGCCGCATGATTGGAGAGTGCTTTGGTGGAGAATTTGTCGGATCGTCCGGTTTACCGGGGGCAATTGATAATGAGCCTTAGCGCGATTGCGAGTCTCCCCGGGTGGCTTCGAGTTTTAATGGGCGTCCGGCATGCGGGCCCGTCGCGAAGTGGCGCGTCAAGTATTGTTTTTTTCTCAATAATGTTTTCGTTTTTGATGTGGTTACGGGACCGGAAATGGTTGATGGATAACGCGAAATTCAATGCGGCCGGCTCAGCGGGCTCTCTTACCAGGCTGCAGGTGAAAGTTGCCATGGCCCACGCCAACGTGCTCCTGGTCCTGAGCATCTTATGCGGCGCAGTATTGCATTGGTCTGGAAAAAACCTTGAGGCAAGCATTGCCGCGGCGGTCATCGGTTCCCTCAGCCCGATAGGGCTATGGCTTGTCGGCAAATTTGTGCGGGATCCCGTCGGCTTTTTGGCATTAATCAAATGAGGGTTAAGACTCCGGCCGAACGGGCGATAGCGCGGGGCCGGTTTTTGACCGGGTGCTAAAATTATCGCGGAGATCGGTGCAAACGGTGCGCCTTCGGGTGTCCGGCTGGGCGGCAGGATCGGCGACGTAGAAGGTGGTGCATCCATCGGTTTGGATAAAATTGAGCCAATAGGCAGCCCGCAGGACAGTATTCCTGCCCCGCAAAAGCAATAAGAAGTGCCCTGTTCCATCGGCGTATACCGCAAATTACACCCCGCCTGGAATGGGAAACTTTGCGGGTGGCCCGGGGCTCATGCCCGGCCGGCCCCGACCGCATGAAATCGGGTTGCCGACCGTTGACGAGGAGGTTGCAATATGATTTTTAGACCGCCGATGGCCGACGAGCAATGTCCGCAAACCGTCAACCCGCGCGAATGGAACGCGGCCCGGGCCGGCTTGATAATTGCCGCGACCGGGATCGGGACGACGCCCATGATAGCGATGCTGGGCATCGTGTTTGCCCTCCTGGGGGACGACCGAGTCCTATGGTTTGTCGTGGATGTGAACTGGGCCCTTGGTGCTGCGGTGGCAATATTTTCCTTGGCGACCTACCACAGGATACCGTTTCGGCGATTTAACCTTGATCGCTATGCGGCGGAATATACGTTCAAGCCGTGGTTTGCGTTTCCAACGCGAATGGAGCCGATTTCGGCACGATGCCCGCGCTGGATGCGGGTGGTATTGCGGTTGTGTCTCGGATTTTTCGTGGTTGCCATGGTCCTTCTATCACTGGGAATACCGTGGCCTCTGGACGGCAAAGGCTCCGATGCGGAATTTTTGGCGCTGGCGGCGTGCCTGCCGGTTGCCTGTTTTTGGGTTGCCGGTATGGCGGCCTACGCTGCGATGGATGTATTGTTGCGCGAGGCCGACGAGCGAAAGGCTCCCAAAACCCGGTAGATCATTGCAGCAATTGAGCCGTCCGCCCAACGCATGAAAAATTGCGTTTTGATCGGGCCGCAACCGTGGCTTTCCGGCCGGCCGACCGGCGGTGCTATTGTTGCACCTGATTTGGTGCCGGGCAGCCGGGGAAAAGAATGGGCGGTGAGCAATTGAACGGACGGCAAAAAACGTGAATTGGTTTGGCACACTGCGGTTGGTAGGGTACGATTTCAGGTACTAAAACAACGGCGGCCTTTTTCCAGGCAGGTTTATGGCTGTACCGGACGAACAATTTCACCACAACGGCCCAAAGGCGCAATATTGAAATAACCCTGAGCGGGCCCGGTTCCCGGCCGAACGGGTGGTAGCGCGGGGCCGGTTTTTCCGTGGGTGGTCCGCGACATGGCGGGATCACTTTTTCGCACGGGAGAGCGGGCAATAAAGGAACTTCATCATGACGCAATCCGGGTATGCACACGCGGGAAAAGCGGCGGCATCGGCAAGGTTTCCAAGGGTCGCCATGTTTTCATGGATAATCACCTGCTCGGTGATCGCTGCCATTTTCTTCGCCGGATGTTCATCTCAAGCAGGGGGAATCTCCCGCAGCCGAAAAATGGGGGAATCGCGAATTGATGCGGGTCGGAAGGCGGGATACGAATCCGCTCCGCGATCATCGAGGGAGGCACGGGCCGCCGAATCGCCGGCACCCTGTTGTAAACGCGCGAGGGAGTTTCTTGAATCGGCCTACGTTCCGCTGGTTCACCGTTTCGGCAAGAAATATGGCGTCCTCGAAACATGGCTCCAGGACCTTATCTATACCTATCCTTCGCAATTGTGGATGCGGGTGAAATACCGACGGCTCAAACCGCGGACAGGGGCGCCTTCGACAAGGTTTAACGGTATTGAGATAACATTTCCCGGGAACCAGAAGGCCAAATTAATCGGACGGTGGCTGGATAGTAATCATCGATACGTTTCGGAGAGCTTTCGGATTACCGCGGGGAAGTCTGGAAAAGTGTTGGACATGAAGTTCTTTACGGCCGGGCCCCCCTTCAAAAATATGAGTGGATCGGAATTAACCCACAGTCCGGCACACGGAACTTTCCTCACGCCGACGGGGCCACCGCTGCGTCCAATGCCCGATTTGCTGCGATCGCTCCGATATTCCAATACAACCCCATTTGACCTGTATCCGCTTATCGGCGAACAGAATGTCAAGCCGACGCAGTGGCAGCTGCGGCGATTACGGCACATATGGCACCGTATTGAGACCAAATTTTTTGCGATGAGGGCCGCTCGCGACTGCTTGTTCAACGGCCATTTGTTCGCGATGGCTGGTTCATGCCGGCTGATAAATCGGGATCTCGGACTGGCTTCCCTGTACCTGCCGGAAGGGCCGTATATCGGAGAATTGATATTCAAGTTTCCTGCGGGATACCGCCACCGCGAAGAAATCAGGGAAGAGGAAGCTATTTTTCGTGGGGTCCGTCTTATTCCATCGGCGGTGGGCCCTGGTTCGCATCCTAGTTCCGCAAAGTGAATTGCACCGCGCAGGCCTGCACGGATTGCCGGCGCTGATTACCCTGGTATTAACAGGCGATGGAAACCGGTTCCCCTGGGTATTCGTTGGAACCGCTGGATTTTGGCCCGCCCAGAGTTGTTTTCAAATGTGGTGGGCGGGTGCGACCGCGCAGCAGGCGGTTTGCACACTTCGCCATCACACGGATAGAATTCGTTTGATTCACTTGCGTGCGGAGCAATTATTTTGGTCGCACTGAGCAAACACTTCCACCAGCACGGCACAAAGGCGCGAGATGGTCGGGTCTTCCGCCGCGGCGGGAATGCCGGGCAAACTGGTATTCGGGCCTGCGCTACGGCCGGCGTTCCGGGGCTTGCTGGTTTTGTGGCGGTCCGAAGGTGATCGCGACCTGATCCATTCGCCTGGGCTGTGAATCGCATGGAATTGATGGGCCGGTTTTTCCGTGGGTGGTCCGCGACATGGCGGGATCACTTTTTCGCACGGGAGAGCGGGCAATAAAGGAACTTCATCATGACGCAATCCGGGTATGCACACGCGGGAAAAGCGGCCGGTATACCTTGGCGAGGCTTGCACGGGACGAATCCAGGGAACAACGCCCCTGGGCCGGTTGCAGGCGTCTGGGCTCCAGCGGCGAACCTTTCCATTGAGACGCTTTTTTAGGTGGGCAGGGCAGGTTGCTGCCCTTGGAGATTTGCATATGTCGGACGCGTCCGTCAAATGTACAAGCGGCAGAAAAGGCGCTGTTCCAGCACTTTGGCTGGCCGCGTTTCTTCTTGGCACCGTGTATTTGGTGGGAACGGGTGGGTTTACGCACGATTTCCATCTGACCTTTATTCGGCCGGCGCCTTTCCGTGTGGTAAGCTGGCAGACGGCTTTGAACATACCGCCGGGAACAATTGGTGCGGCGGGGAGATTTTCAATTGGGCGAAACGGCCGTTCGGTGCGCTGCGTTGCCGTCTCGCCGGACAGCCGCAGATGCCTGGTGGGTCTGGCCAATCCGGCCGGCGTTGATCTGACGACGTTTCCGGGGGGAAAGATACTGCAGAGGGTGTCTTTTCACAGGCCTATTTCGTCGGTTGTGTGGAACCCGAATGGCCGATCCATTGCTTTTTGCGGCGAAAGGGGGGTCAGGTTCGCGCGCTTTATCAAGGGGCGGATTCATGTTCAGCCTGGGCAGCGGATCGCTATCGGGTCTTCTGTAGCACCAATTGGGGGAGGCGAATTCTTCGGCCAACACGGGTTCCTGTTACTTTCATCCGGGCGTCTGGCGTGGCTTTCCAACACCACAAGCAAAAAAGCAGGAAATAAATCGGCGGAAACATCCGGATATCGGATCGGGGTAATCAGACTTGTGGGAGCGACCAGGGTCTTCGCGGCGGACGGACGCGGCCGTTGCATCACAGATGATCAGTGGTGGGGCCACGCGAGGGTGGCATGCCGCTTGCCGCCAACGGGGGCAATTGGCTGGCGTCAGGGCTTCTCCGGAGAACTGCGCGCCGCAGTGTTATCGACGGGCGGCCGCCGTGCAATAATTGTCGGAAGCGCCGTTTCCCTGGATGCTGAAAGCTGGGCCTTTAACCCGATAGGCAGCGCACTGGCGGCGGCCGGATCGGGCCGCGTCTGGATATTGAACGGCGCCGATGGGAGGATCATGCGGATACATTTGGGCCGATCAGATTATTGCGGCGTCGCTATAGGTGCGGGCGGCCGGCTTGCGGCTGTGGAGTGCCGGTGGGACGGGCGGATTGGCGGGGAGTCTGTTGTCGTGATGAATGCGGTAGACGCCCGAAGGCGAATGGTTCTGGAGATACCGGGTAACTTTTCGATGGACGGGCCGGTTCAATTCACTTCGGACGGCAGGTTCTTGACCGTATTGTGCCGCCGGAGCAGAGCTGACGCCGCGGAATCCGTCATCGTCTGGTGGCGAATTAAGGCTTGATGTATGGGCTTTGGCGGTTTCCGCGAGCGGATTGCCCATGCAAATTAAATCCGCCGGCGGGCAGGGTAAATCAGAAGGGATTTGGTTATGGCGGACCAACGAACGATTAAATTTCTGCGCTTGGCCTGCTTGGCGGTTGGCGTCATTTTCTCCGGCGTGTGGCTCCTGGTTTTGCTGGTATGCAGCCCGGCGTGGGTTTCCCCGGGATTTGTCGGCGTAGACGATGCGATCCCTGTTTTTGCGTTTGCCATTGTTTTAACCGCCGTAATCGCGGCAGCGGGGTCCCGCCGGGCAAGAACGTTGCGGGCGGTTGCGCTGCTTGGCAGCCTGTTGGGGAGTCTGGGTGTTGAAATGGCCATTATCGCGGGGTTTCAACGGCTGTCGGATTTTCGGCCGGAATTCGCGTTTTTTGGAGGAGTTGCTTTTGGAATCCCATTGTTATGCGCCGCATTGGCCGCGGAAATTCAACGACGGAAAAGCCCTGAAGCCGGCGCGTAGGCTCTGATGGCCACTGCCGGATGTCGCGGGCGGCCATAAATCCAGCCGCCGGGACACCTGCGGGACCCAGGTACCGCGTTCTCGGCCCGGTGCGGCATATTCAAGTTTGACCGGGATGTGACCGGGATGGATAAATATTCCTGTTTGGAGCACACAGGGATGAGCGATCACGAACAAAAAGGCCATGAACGAGGCTGTATTGGCCGTTCCAGCTGGGAACTGTTTGTCAGCATTTTTTTTGCTTGGCGGCAGCCCGGTGAGATTCGCCACGGGCTGGTGGCAAAGGTCGCTGCTGCCTGATGCGCACGCCTTCGGAGTTTATTTGGCGAATGTGTCGAGCGATGCCGTGGGATTCACGCAAAAACGGGTGTATCCCGGTTTGGTAAGTTGGGCGCACGTGCTGGGGATCATCCATCGGCAGGCATGGCGGATCATGCAGCTTTGCTGCGCGCTGATGGCGCTGCTGGTGACCGTACGCTGGTTTTGGTGCCGGCAACGCGGTGGTTATTATTTATTCTGTGCCGTCGTCCTGCTGGTTGCGGCAGGGCACCGCCGTTGGATAATACAGGGTTAAAATCAGGGTGACGCAGGCGACCACAGACAAGAATGTCTGTTTCACAAACATACACACTGGTTCAGGTGTTTTCCGGCGGAATAAAACCGTGGCGCACCGCGTTTTCCGTCACCACGCGGGCCTGGGAAAATTGCAGCAGATAATCCGGTCCGCCGGCCTTGCTGCCCACGCCGCTTGACTTCATTCCGCCGAACGGCTGGCGGCCCACCACCGCCCCGGTGATGCCCCGATTGATATACAGGTTGCCGACTTCCAGCCGCCGCCGGACATAATCAATGTTTTGCGGATTGCGGCTCATAAGACCGCCGGTAAGGCCGAAGCGGCAGGCATTCGCCAAATCAACCGCCTGTTGAATAGTTTCCGCGCGAAACAGGGCCAGCACCGGTCCAAAAATTTCATCCTGGGCCAAAGGGCTTTCGGGCGGGACATCGGCAAATATGGCGGGCGGCACAAAGAAGCCCTCGAGCCCGGGGGGAACTTCCGCGCAAAAGATCCGCCGGGAATAGGACCGGGCCTGTTCCACGACCTGGCTGATGCGGTTCTGCGCGGCTTGATCAATCACGGGGCCGACGACGACGGCCGGATCGGCGGCATTGCCGATAATAAGACTCGCGGCCGCGTCAACGAGTTTTTTGAGCAGTTCATCGTACACTGCGTTAAGCACAATCAGGCGGGAGCAGGCACTGCATTTTTGCCCGGCATAGGAAAACGCGGAGGCCGCGATATCCGCAATTGCCTGATCCAGATCCGCATCATCATCCACAATGATCGCATTTTTGCCGCCCATTTCCGCGATGACGCGCTTTATATGCCGCGTGGTGCCGGAACCGCCGGCCGCGGTTGACATGATGGCTCTTCCCGCCGCTTCCGACCCGGTGAACGCGATGATTGCCGTATCCCGATGTTCCACCAACGCCCGGCCGATGGCGCCGCCCCCGGGCAAAAGACCGACGCAATCATCAGGGATTCCGGCTTTTTGAAAGGCCTGCTGCAGAAAGAGCGCCATGACGGGCGTTTGGGGAGCGGGTTTAAGAATAATCGGATTTCCGGCGGCCAATGCCGCCGCGGACATGCCCGCGGGGATCGCCAGCGGAAAATTCCATGGCGTGATAACGGCCGTCGGCCCGACGCCCCGGTATTCATAGACATTTGATTCCCCGGCCACACCCAGATTCCGTGGAGCAAACAGGCGCCGGGCCTGAAAAGCGCAATAACGGATGTGATCAATTGCTTCACACACATCCGCGTCCGCTTCCTGCCAGGGTTTACCCGCCTCACGGATTTCCCAGGCGGCAAGCTCGTCGCGTTGGGATTCCAGAATCGCGGCCGCCTTTTCCAGCAGCACGGCCCGGTTTTCCACGGTTTCACCGCGCCACTTTTCCGCGGCCCGTGCGGCCGCGGAAACGGCGGCATCAACATCGGCGGGCAGTGCCTCGGCGACAATTCCCACAATATCGGTTTTGCGGCTCGGATTGATCGACCTGGTGGAAGCGGTACGATCAACCCATTTGCCGGCGATGAAAGGCGATACCTTCAGCGGTTTAGCGGATTGCACCCGTGCCACGGCGGCCGCAAAATCAGTTTGCCGGTCTTTCAGGCTGAAGCGGCGGGGCGAAAGATTGACGAATTCGGCGGCGTGCCCGAAAGTGCCGGCCGCCGGCGTGATATTTTCCGTTTGCGGCGGCGCCAGGATTTGATCGGGCGCCGCACCGGTTCCGATGCGTTTCAGGAACGATTCATTGGAGGAATTTTCCATAAGCCGGCGTACGAGGTAGGCCATCCCCGGCAGCAACGGACCAAACGGGGTGTATAACCGGACGGTATATCCGCGTGCGGCCATGGAAAGCGCAAAATCTTCAGCCATGCCGTAAAGCATCTGAAACTCGAAATCAGCCGGTTTTAACCCGTACGATTCGGCCAGAATCGCCGCGCTGCACACGCTTCGCAGGTTGTGCGTGGCCACCGCCGTGCGTACATGCGGATGACTGGCCAGCAGCATTTCCAGGCATTGCTGATAACAGGCGTCCGTTTGCGATTTGGTTTGCCAGACTGGCGAGGTCCAATCATGTTGGCGAGCAAGCATTTGTTCATAATCCCAATAGGCTCCGCGGACCAGGCGGATCGTGACGGGCGATCCGCGGAGTTTGGCCCAGGCGATCAACCGGGCCAGGATTTCCGGGGCATCCGTCTGGTAAGCTTGAACGGCGATGCCGGCGTGCGTGTAATGGCGAAAATCATTTTCCTCCAGCAATTCGCGGAACACGCGCAGCGTGATGGCGCGGAAATCAAATTGCTCCATATCCACGATAAGCCAGCCGTCAGCGGCGGCGCACGCGGCTAAAACAGGCCGCAGGCGATTCTTAACGGCATGAACGCTGCCGGCCTCATCAACCGGGTGGATCTGCGAATACAAGGCCGAGGCTTTAATTGAAAAATGCAATTGCGGCATTGCGATTCCCGGGGGCGCCGATGAGCGGTGGGGCCACAACCGCAATCGGCGATGCAGTTCCGGAATAAGCGTTAGATAGGCATTTTGACAGGCCAGGCAGACGGATTCCCCCGTGCTTGCTTCACCCAGCAGATCCAGCGAAAATGCCAGTCCGCGGCGCCACATGCGGTAAAGCACGGTTTCGACCTGTTCCACCGTTTCACCGGTCAGAAAATTCAAGGCCATTTTTCGGCAGATTTTTCGCGCAGCAGCGGCGATGATGTGCGCCGGCAGGCCGGATCTGGCATGATGCAATCCCCATTTGGCCAGACCAGGCCAGGGTAGAGGCAATGTTTGCGATCTCAGATAAATATCCAGGTGTTCGGCGAGTTTCCGGTCATCACGCAATACGGGCAGCACATCCACAAGGCGCAGGATTTGCGTTTTAAGCGTCCGGTCCGCAAGCAGTTTATTCAGAAAAGCATCGCGCAATTGATGAGCTTTCGAGCTTCCGGACTGCGTCTCGTGCAACACCGCCCGGCCGAGCGTCTGAATTCTCTGTTCAATGGATTCATTTGGTTGCATAACGCGTCGCTCCAAATGATGGTTGATGCACTACCTCGAACTATTGTAGCCGACGCGCTACTGATGG
>JAKBBN010000014.1 GCA_021808485.1 Planctomycetota bacterium
TCAACTATGTGGTGCTGCAGGCCATGGCGCGCGGCCTGCCGGTCCTCGGACGGCCCAATCCGGCAGCGGACCTTGGTGCGGATGATCAAACCTTCCGCAGTGTTGAATCCGGATCCCGCCAGGATTGGCGCGATGCGCTTACGGCCGCGGTAGATGGTGATGCATGCTTCGGCCGCATGAGCATGGCGGCAATGGAAGAATTGCGGCTTAATTATTCCATGTCAGATATGCTCACCCAGGTTGCCATACAGTGCAAAAAAGCGATAGCCACGCCGATTCCATTCCCCGGCCGTGCGTAGGCACTGTGCAAGGGTGAAATGGTGCATCAAGCCTGATGGCGCACGGAGATTTCATTTTCATGAACATCGGAATTGGCAGGCCCCGGCGCGCCGCAATTGTGTTTTAAGCTTCAAACCACTAAATTCACCGCAAGAGCGGGCTTTTAACATATTCCTATTTATTTGATAGGAGTAAGCTTGCAATGGATGCAAAATTTGGCATATAATGCTTGTATTGCCTGATTTTTAATTACCTATTAAATTTATAGGCAATTGTAAAATGTGCTGTTTGGAGCAATGAAAAATGTCGGCAGAAACAGGTACAGTAACCACCGCGGAAGGGCGCAAGCTCAACAAGGTTGAGGCAATCAAGCTGGCCAAGGATGGTTTGGAAGTATGGGACAGCATTTTTGCATACGCCCGTGCGGATGTAAAAGAGCCGCTGGAATCGCTGCTAAGCCCCAAGGACATGGAAACGTTCAACCGGCTGATTCCCAACGCCGGTGACCCGGCGGTACGTTTGAGCGCGGCGCGCCGGGCAAAAATTTCAGAAGAAGATTTTGTTCGTGTGCGCTGGTTCGGCTGCTACCAGCAATTGCCGAATTTGTGCCACTTTATGTTGCGCATCCGGATTCCCAATGGATTCCTTACCGCCGGACAACTGGCGGTGACAGCCGACCTTGCGCGGCAATACGGCCACGGCTTCGCCGATATCACCACGCGGCAATGCTTTCAACTGCACTGGCTGACGATTGAAGCCTTGGCGGACATTCTGCCGCGCCTGGAGAAGGTGGGACTTGTAAGCAAATTCGCCTGCGGTGACACGCCGCGCAATGTGGTCGGCTGTCCGCTGGCCGGCTATTTAAGTGCGGAAATAATTGATGCATCGGACACCGCCATGCAGGTCAATGAAATGTTTTTACGCGGCGACCGCGAGTTCAGCAATCTGCCGCGAAAGTTCAAATCATCGGTCGCCGGCTGCCATCTGCACTGCCACCAACCGCAGATCAATGATGTGGGGATATTCGGCGTGCGCCGCATTAATCCGGCGACAGGACAGGAGGAGAGCGGGTACGGCCTGACGGTCGGCGGCGGGCTGTCCAGCCAGCCGTACATCGGGCAGGGACTGCGTGTGTTTATCCGACCGGACCAGGTGACGGCGGTCTGCCGGGGTGTGGCGCATATTTTCCGCGATCACGGCTACCGGGAGAAACGGACGCGGGCCCGGATGAAATACCTGGTGGCGGACTGGGGCTGGGAAAAATTCCGTGATTATCTGGAAGCGGATATCGGGTTTAAGCTGGAACATGATGAGAACGTGGTAGCGCCGGAATATGCACCGCATACGGACCACCTTGGATCCGGACCGCAAAAGCAACCGGGATTTTCCTATATCGGCGTGCCGATTGAGCGAGGCCGGATAACGGCGGACCAGATGGCGTCAGCCGGCAGGCTGGCGGCAAAATATGCCGGCGAAAAAGCCCGAATTGCGCTTTCCAACAAACAGAACCTGATATTTTTGAATATTCCGACCGGCAGTGTCCGGGAAATGAGCCATGAACTGACCGCCGGCGGACTGGAACCGCATGCGCCGCTGTGGCGATCCACCCTTGTTTCCTGCACCGGCACGCAGTTCTGCAATCTCGCGATTGTGGAAACCAAACAACGGGCCCAAAACATCCTGAAATATCTGGAAGAAAATGTCGGTATTGATTCGCCGATCATGGTAAGCGTCACCGGCTGCCCGAACAGTTGCTCACAATACCAGATTGCGGATATCGGATTAATGGGCGTGGTGTGCAATTTCCGCGGGCAGCGCGGTACGGAAGCGTACCAGATCATGCTTGGCGGAGGATTGGGAATGGATGCGGGATTCGCCAAACTCGCCATGAAAAAAGTTCCGGCGGAATTTGTGCACAAGGCTATTCGCCAGATTGTGGAAGCCTACAAACAAAACCGCGTGGATGCCGATGAAACTTTCCGGCAGTTTGTGCAGCGCAATACACCCGAACAGCTCGGCCAATGGCTGAATATCCCGGAAATGGCCGAGGTCGCCTGATCCGGAAAAGTTATCCGGCAAAAGGGTCGGCTAATTCAGTTCCAGCACCACCGGATAATGATCGCTGGCGAAACGGGCCATGGGGCTTTTAACCACACGGCAGTCCGCAACGCGCTGCGCGCCGGATGCGGGTACAAATAAATAATCCACCCGCATGGCGGGAAACGCGGTGGTAAACGTGGTGTCAAATTGCGCCGGCACGCGGCGGCAGGCGTGTGCGTCAATCCAGCTGGCGGCAAGCATTGCGGAAATCACGTCGCGTCGAATATTACCGCCGGCGGCGGTAATGCGGGCGAGATTGTTCGGATCCAGCGCGGCGGTGTGGACCGTCTGGTCCGGATGGATTGAATTGAAATCACCGCCGATAATGCACATATCCGCATCGCGGCAAGAATCCGCCGCCACAGCCAATACGGCCTGAACTTCCGTAAGCCGGATGACTTCGTCCTCCGGGGTGGGATAAGGGTGCAGGTGCACACACAAAAAAGCCATCGTGCATCCAGGCGATTGAATGGTGACCATGGCCGCGGCACGCGTCAAACGGTTCTCAAGGGGACCGTAGTTTATTCCGCGGAGGATGGGATAACGGCTTAAGACGCCCACGTGGCCGCGCGGATTTTTTTCCGACTGGGCCTGGAACATGTCCATATTCAGCTTGACGGCCAGTTTTTCAAAGGCCGGCGTTTCCCATGTCTCCTGAATCAACACGACATCCGGATTTTCCGCCGCAATCACTTCATACAGCGGGTCAAGTCGGCCGATGCCGCCCTCCAGAATGTTGTAACTCATGATTCGCATCATAAAACTCCCGATACAGCAAGTGCGGAGAATTTAACGCAAATCGGACGAAACCGCAGCGCACGCGGCAACACCGGCCTCCCCGCCGGCGTTGCAACGGCGCGAAGCGGCGAATAGCCGAAAACAATATGGGCAAATGGGCCGCCAAGCAGCACAGGGGATGGCTGGCCCGAATACGATGGAGTATCATGAATGGTCGGCGGATGTAGCCGCCTGAATTCAACGACCAACTTGGGAGCCTGATATGGCCGATGTGGATGCATTAATCTCGCAAGCAAAAAAACTTGGCGCCGCCATTGGGCAACAGGCCGTCGTACGGCATTACCGGGAGTTGTCGCGGCAGCTTGATCTGGACATCGGCGCCAGGAGCCTGCTGGAACAATTTCAACAGGCGATGGAGGTTCTGGCGGTAAAGGAGGCCACCGGGCAGCCGCTGGATCTGGCGGAAAAGCAGAAGATACAATCCTTGCAGCAAAGCGTTTCGATCCATCCGTTTTTGAAAAAGCTCATTGACGCACAAATTGAGTACATGGACCTGATGCGTGACGTGCAAACCGGAATTACCGAAGGTTTGAACCAGCCGGCGGATGCGATCATCGCGGACGACAATGCCAGATCGGAAGCACCTGCGTCACGGCTGATCATTCCCGGGTAACCGGATCAAGCCGACGGAAAAGCCAAGTCCCCGCCGCAACTTTTGTTCAACGACGGGAACGGCCGCTGGAAGCCCCCCTGCCGTTCCTGCCGCGGCCATTTCTGTGACGACCGGAATTGCGATGCTTGCCGCTATGGTGACCGCGCCGCATAGGCTGGGCGGCGCCGACAATGGGTTGTGACGCGTCCGCACGGTTCTCGCCAGCCGATTCATGCACGGCATGGTGCGGACGTGGGGCCGAATCAGCGGGAACCGAGGCCGGTTTGGGCCCGGGGGCCTGGGCCGCCGGCGCGATGGAAATTGCGGGCGAACCGTTTGATGCAGGCTGACGCGAAGCCGCGGACCCGGCCGGTGCGGCAATGCTTTCCCAGAATTGGGAATTGGACGGGTAGCGGGCAAGACCCTTGCTCAGCGTGTCCATGGCGGAAACAGGTTCGCGTCCAACCAGGTCGCGCCGCAGCATGCCGGATTTATAGGCAAGCACCGGTCCAAGCAGAAGCTCTTCCTTTCGCGTGCCGGAGGCAGGCAGATCAATGGCGGGCCACACGCGGCGCTCCGCCAATTTCCGCGAGAGCACCAGTTCCATGTTCCCCGTACCCTTGAATTCCTGGAAAATCAGGTCATCCATTTTGCTGCCGGTTTCAATAAGGCAGGACGCGATGATCGTGAGTGATCCGCCGTTTTCGATATTCCGTGCGGAGCCGAAGATCGCGCGCGGTTCAACCAATGCGGACGAATCAACACCGCCGGTCATGGTGCGTCCAGTACTGCCGACAAAATGGTTAAACGCCCGCCCCAGCCGGGTAAGGGAATCCAGAACCACCATGACATGGTAGCCGAATTCAACCATGCGGCGCGCCCGTTCAATTACCAGACGCGCCGTGCGGATGTGGGAGGGGACATCTTCGTCGTTGTTGCTGGCCCATACTTCGGCATTCAAGGTACGGCGGAAATCGGTGACTTCCTCCGGCCGTTCATCCACCAGCAGAATGAATACCTTCATATCGGGATGATTCTTGAGTGTGGCTTCGGCAATCTGCTTAAGCAGAGTTGTTTTGCCGGTTTTCGGCGGGGCCACAATCAGGCCGCGCTGGCCCCGGCCGATGGGAGTCAGCAGGTCCATGATGCGCATGGACATCGGGCCGCCGGGTGTTTCCAGATTCAAACGTTGGCGCGGGTCGATAACCGTTAAATCCGGGAATGCGGGCATCTGCCAGTATTCCGGCAGTGTTTTACCGTTCACCGCGGTAATATCCGTGACTTGAGGCGCCGCGCCGCGACCGCCGGCCGCCACAACCGCGGTCACCATCAATCCGGGGCGAAGGTGATCACGGGCGATAATTTCCGGTGAGACGACGGGGTCCGCGGGAACGGGCTTGAATTTGCGGGATTCCATCCGCAAAAGTCCCTGGCCCTTATCGTTAATTTCCAGTAAACCGGTGACGGTGTTTTCCTGAACAACCTGAATGTCAGACACATAACCTCGCTAAGTAGAAAATGATACCTTTCGGCGCTGCCGGGATAACGTTACCTGTTCTGTTTATGGATCGCCACAGTTATCCGGCGGCAGGACCGCCGACGACAAAAGAAAAATTGCTCCAAAACCAGTTACGGCTCCATGTTTAAAGACTTCGGCACATGTTACAGTCCCGCAACGCAACCGTTCACACGGCGGCGGGTCTGGCGCGGATCAGATCGGGAAAATCCGTGATCAGTCCCGACACACCCATTGCCGCGGCGCCGGCGATCGAACCGGCATCATTCACGGTGTAGGTCCAAACTTCAAGCCCCGCGTTTCGGGCCTGCGATACGCGATCCAGCGTAAGAATGCCCGCGTTCAAGGCCAGAATACCAGTGCCGGCGTCGCAGCACAATCCGGGCAGATTTCCGGTCCATTTGTCGGCCAATAAGCCGCAGCGGACATCCGGAAGCAGGGTGCGATACGGCGCAAGCCGCTGCAAATCAAAGCTCAGCAGTACAGCTCGGGCAGTCTGATCATATTCCGCCAATATGTCCGTCAGCAACTCCGGTGGAATCCAGGTCTTGAGTTCCATTACCGGAACCGCAAGATCATCGATCGCCGCCAGGGCTTCCGACAGCGTGGGAATCCGTGTTCCGGCAAAGCGCGGATGCTTCCATGACCCGGCATCAAACCGGATCAAGTCCAGCCGCGAAAGTTCAGCCACGCGGCCCCGCCCATTCGTGGTGCGATCCACCGTTTCATCGTGTACCACCACCGGAACGCCGTCAGCCGAAAGCCGCAGATCAAATTCAATAGCCGCAGCGCCAAGGCGAATGGCCTCATCAAAAGCGGCAACAGTGTTTTCCGGGGCGTAAGCGGATGCTCCACGATGGGCTATACCCGTCAGGGAGGCGTTTGCCATGCCAATAGTTATATCATAACCGCCGGCATTGGCAACCATGATCCAGCGGTGCAAACGCAAACCCCGGCGATACCGTTGCGCATGGCGTACATGGCCCGATCACCGGCGGGATCAGAGCGTTGCCGATTCACGAATCTGGGACGGCGTCTGGCCCACATGGTTGCGCAGCCAACGGCAGAAATAGGTGACTTCGCGAAATCCGCATTTACGCGTGATGTCGGCGACTTTAAATTCGCTGTGCATCAACAAGGACTGTGCCTCCTGAAGCCGGACTTGCGTGATGTAGTCCATCATGGTCACGCCGGTCTGCCGGTGAAACATGCGGCTAAGCGAGCTGCGATGATAGCCAAGCCGATGCGCGATGGATTTTGCGGAAAGGCCGGGGTCCGCAAATTCCTGTTCGATAAGGTGGCGGGCCTGTCGGATAGCGGTGGTGACTTCGGGCGAACGAATTGTATTGGCGATTTCATACCACATTTCAATGGCCAGAAGACTGGCCTTGCGGCGTCCCTGTATGGTGTGATCACTCAGCGAATCCATCATGGCACCTATCCGTTCCAGCGGTGCGGCGCCGTACGGATATACACCGGCGCGAAGATTGAGCGCCACGACAAATTGTTCAGCCAACGGACCGTCAATGGAAAACCAGCACATTTCGACAGCTTTTGAAACTGTCCAGAGCTGGTGCGGCATGGAAGGCAGATAAAGGACAAAATCCCCCGCGCGAATGGGCAGACGGCGCCCTCCGGCGCCCATGATGCCATCCCCGTGTATCATCCATTTGGCCAGAACAATCCGTGTTGACCATGGAGGCTCAAGCCTGCCCCGGCTGATGCGTGAATGCTGTGCCGAACGCAGGGCCACCGGAATGCCATGAGGCGGGTCATCCTGTGGACGGGTTACGGCCCGACCGTCGATGCGTTTTGCGAAAGGTTCCAGCAATTGGGCGTTGGCCGCATGTGAAGCCATGGGAATAACTCCTTTGTGTCAGCCGGCCGCTGTGCGGCACCGGTAGCGCAAATTGAAGCGACTAATTGAACATTATCAGAACCACCGCCACCGCAATATATTGAGTTAACCACTTATAATATATGCGGTTATACCAGTAAGACGGAATATGTCTAAAACTGGAAACAATTAACAAAAGTATAATATCGTAAATTCAACGCTCGAACAAGCCGCCATTTTTGCACATGAGCCGATGGACGTCCCGTGTAAATACAATTAGTCTGCCCTTTTTCCGCACCTGCACCATGCCGCAAAGGAACCAATTCTAGGGCGAACTAAAATAGATGCCAAGGCGGGAATATACGTCGAAATACGGCTTTTACCACCGAAGAACAGTGCGGCGGCCGACGGTCCCGGGCAGCGGATTATTTCCAGTCTTGCAAGGATCACGCGTTTGTTCGCACTTGTGATTGTCAGGGCGAACTACGCGACGATAAAGGGTATTACCGGCATCGCGATGCGGGACCAAAAAAGGTCACAAAAGTACACTAAATGGTTACAAAATTACTCTAGAATTGCTAAAAATAGATGTTACAGTGATTACTAGATGATGACGTTTGTTCCATAAAGTGCTTATGGCGCGGGCGTCGACAGATAACCGCCGATAAATTCAAGGAATCGGCGAAAAAACAATTTAAAGACTTAAAGGCTTGTAAGCTTAATCTGGTCATGTGCCTCAACACACAAGCTTACAGGCTGGCGCGGTAGAAAACAAAATCAGGTCTCAACACTCGCTGCATGATCTGGCATCGAGAAATGTTGAGAATCGAAATGGTCGGGTTGGCCCGGTTGCGCTGATGGTGCATACGGGTGTACCCGAAGAAATACAGATTCGCATTGTTTCCTTTTGGAGGAATTTTTTATGCGTCGCCTAAAATCCCCCGTACGTCACGGTTTTACGCTGGTGGAATTGCTGGTGGTGATTTCGATCATCGCCTTGCTGATTTCACTGCTGCTGCCGGCATTGGCACAGGCCAAGCTTTCAGCGATAAGCGTGCAGTGTCAATCGCAGTTGCGATCACTGGGACAGTTAACAATAGAATATGCCGATTCTTATAACGGCATGTATCCACCTGCGGGTTATGACACCAATTATTACCATGCGGGTGAATGGGCTAATCTGCTGTTTTTCATGTACGCCGGTGCGCCAGTGCAGCCAAATAACTACGGTTATGAAGGCAAAAATGGACAAAATGGTCCTCTGCCGGCTTATGACGCGGCAAAGTGGGATTCTCTGTTCGAGGATCCGGGCGCGTTGGTGCAAAACAGCGGTTACGCCCTGAATTACGCGGCCAACCCGTTTGTGATCCTGGGTTATCCGAGCTACAAAAACGGCCGCTCGCAGCCGGCCGAATCGCTGCCCACAAGTTATGTAGCGAATGCCGGAAACTGCATTCTTTACGGCGATGCGACACAGAACTGGTCAAATGGCACCAATGACTGGCTGTTTTACTGGGGATCGCCGGGATGGAGCGGATGGGATGATGACATGAAAGCGTCGATGGCGGGTGGCACGTTTTCAATCACCGGTGCCATGATTCCTTCGGCCGCGGCCAGCGGCGGGAATTCCGATTACCCGAATCCAGTCAACTTTTACAAGACCGGTGTTCGCTATCGGCACATGCTGACAGCCAATCCAACCTCCGGCTATGCAAATTTTGTCTGTGCGGACGGCCACGTTATGTCCCTGGCGCAGTATCAACTTGAGCCAATTTACATCATGGCCAACCCGGATGACGGCGGAGCACACTAACCGCCGCTGGCCCCCCCTAGTTCCACGAGACTGATCCATTGCCGGGCCGCCGGAAATCAAGTTCCGGCGGCCCGGCTTTGAGCATTAATGAAAAGCGATAAAACGATCCGGCGGGATCGGTCGGGGATCAATAATCCCAGAAGCCTTTTGTCCAAAACCTCAAGATGGGGGATTAGTCCATTATTTTTCCGTGTGGAGACGTCTGACATGATTTCAGCCGGCCAATGGAAGCGCCATCATCAGTGTCCGGTATTGGCGGTTGCGGCGACTTGCAACGTCGGCGGTTGCACTCGTGCGTTCAGCGCCGTGCCACCGGCCCTGCGACGTTCCAGCCGTTTCTGCAACAAATGACCTTTCCGGCCGTAATAAAGTGTGGACAAACCGGCTTGTTTTTTTTCGAAGGGAAACATAATGAACGACACTTCGCCAATCCGTGTGAATTCAAGGAGCTTGGGCCTGCGCCGCATTGCGGCCGCGGTAACCGGACTTTTACTTTCCGCCGGCCTTGTCGCGGCGGCGCCCGCCGCCGGGCTTACGCCGCCGCTTAAATTTGAATTCGGTCCCGGCGCCCTTGTTCCCGGGTACACGCAGGTTCTTCCCGCGACACACTATACTCCGCAGCGCGGCTACGGATTTGACCTGGGCTTTAAGGTGAAAGGAGTGGATCGCAAAACGCCGCCCGGACTCGACAGTCATTTTGTCACCAGCCATCACCCGTTCTTTTTTTCCGTGCATCTGGCGCCCGGAAATTACAATGTGACGGTGACACTCGGTGATGCGCGGGGCGGCAGCGTCACCACGGTAAAAGCCGAACAGCGGCGGCTTATGTTCCGCCGCATTGTTACCAAACCAGGGCAATTTGTAACCCGGACGTTTACCGTTAATACGCGCGTTCCGGAAATTTCCACGGGCGGCCGCGTGCATCTTAAAGGCCGCGAGATAGGTTCCCTGGAGTGGGACAACAAATTAACCATTGAATTCGCCAATTCCCGCCCCTGCCTGTGCGCCATGACCATTACCAAAGCCCGTCATCCGATTACGGTGTACATTGCCGGCGATTCCACCGATACCGATCAACGATTTGAACCCTGGTGCAGCTGGGGCCAGATGTTCCCGCGGTTTTTTGTTCCGCGGCGGGTGGTAATCGCAAATTATGCCGAAGACGGCGAATCCGCCAACAGTTTTATCTGGGAACAGCGCTATAAGAAAATCATGAGTCTGATCAAACCCGGCGATTATATGCTGATCGAATTCGGCCACAATGATCAGCATGAACGCGGCCCGCACGCCGGACCGAAAAACGAATACAGGCAATCCCTGCTTACGATGATTCACGGCGCCCGCGCCAAGGGCGCCATACCGGTGCTGGTAACGCCCATGGCCCGGCGCTTTTACAGACAGGGCAAATTGATTAACACGCTGGACGGTTTTCCCGCGGAAATGCGCCTGATTGCCAAACAGCGGCATGTACCGCTGATTGATCTGAATGCCTTAAGCACCACATTTTTCAATGCCCTTGGGCCGGACAAATCCGCCATGGCTTTTGTGGACCGCACCCATAATGACGACTACGGCGCCTATGAAATCGCCAAGTGTGTGCTGCTGGGTATCCGGCGGGACCATCTTCCACTGGCCAAATTCATCCGTCCCGGCACAGGCAGGTTTAATCCGGCAAAGCCGGATGCGGTTGGCGCCTTGCACTTGGTTAAAGATCCGCAATATTCAACAAAAAAGCCATCGGGCTGGTAACGCGGTATTGCCGTTGCGGCGGTTCCGGCGGTAAACTGGTTCACGTTAAAATAATTTTGGAGACGTGGATTGGGAAAAAACCGCAAAAATACTACGCCATCCCGGCACGACGACGGCAAATTGGGTGCGCCGGAGTCATCTGATTGCACAATGGCCGCCCTCCGTAGCGTTCTTGACCAGCTTGCGCCGCCGGAGCTTGCCGAGCCGTGGGACACTGTCGGGTTAATCAGCGCACCGCGCGACTTGGAATCAACGGTGCGCCGCGTGGTGACGGCACTGGACTTAACAGCCGAAGTCCGGGACACCGTGCTGGCCCGGCGGGCGGAGTTCCTGGTCTGTTATCATCCCCCCCTGTTCAAGCCGCTCACGCATCTGCGTGTGGAGGGGCAGTCGCCTGCCGCTCTGGCTCTGGAGCTAAGCGGGCACGGTGTAGCCATATACAGCCCGCATACCGCGTTGGATGTCGCCGCGGGCGGGACCAATGATTGTCTGGCCGCGAAGCTGGGCCTGACGGTTGCCGGATCATTAATGCCGCGGCCGGCCGCGGCAAATGTGAAACTGGTGGTGTTTATCCCGGAAAACCACGTGGAGCAGGTTGCGGCGGCGGTTTTTGAAGCCGGGGCGGGCAACATCGGAACGCAGAGCCGTTATTCCCAATGCAGTTTCCGCACGCCCGGAACCGGCACTTTTTTTGGTGATGAGAGCACCTCACCAGCGGTGGGCCATAAAGGACAGCTTGAATTTGTGCCCGAAATCCGATTTGAAACAATTGTGCCGAAAACGGCCGTGCCCGCCGTGGTCCGGGCGTTGCGAAACAGCCACCCGTATGAAGAGCCGGCGTTTGACCTGCTGTCCATGGAGACCGCTGAAACGGAACCGGGAATGGGCAGGGTAGCGGTTCTGTCGCGTGCGCAATCGCTGGGCCAATTCGCGCGGCATTGCCGCGCGCGATTGAAACTGCAAGTCGCCGGCATGATGGGTGCATCCAAACAACCGGTCAAAACCGTGGCGATTCTCGCGGGCAGCGCGGGAACAGAGGCCGCAGCGGCCATGCAATCCCGCCAAATTGATTGCCTGATTACCGGCGAGTTGAAGCATCATGATCTGCTGCACTATGCCCAGGCCGGCAGGGCCGTCATCTGCCTTGGTCACGGCCAAAGCGAATACCCCGCGCTGGATTACCTTTGCGACCGGATAAAAGGCCGATTTCCCGCACTCGATGTGCACAGAATGCCGGCCCGCTGCGGTTATCCGCTGTTGTGGGTGTAGCCGCCGATGAATAAACCGCTTGCCCATTTGGTTAACGCGAGTGCAGCTTTGCAAAACATCACTACCGCGATTCCGCTTACCGCCCGATCGTCCGGAGCCGTGGCGGTTATATTGGTACATGGACCGGCGGCACTTACGAATGTCCTAGCTATTGCCGATGCCGGAAGAAAATTAAATCCGTGTGCTGCCGCCGGACACGTCATCCGCACCGATTTTTATTGCGATGGGGAGATATTTGACAACGGTTTGATTGTTTCGCACTCCCCAATGCAAATTGAGCTGCATCTGCATGGCGGACAGGCCGTGGTTGATACGGCGTTGGCGGCACTGCGGGGACAGGGAACGGTAATTGCCGGTCAGACCGATGCCACGGCGCCGGATATTTGGCGGACCAGGTCGTTGATCCGCGGGGAAATTCTGCAGGCGCTGTGCCATGCGGATTCCGATGCGGCCGTGGACATGCTGGCCGGACAGCTTGATCATGGTTTGGAAATGTGGGCCGGTCAGGCGCGTAAACAATTATCCGCCGCAACCACGGAGCAGGAGGCGATCTGGCGGTTGAATGCGGACAGCCAATGGATCCGCGAGCAGAACAACTGGTGGCGCTTCCTGCTTAAACCGGCGGTGGTTGTGATTTTCGGTGCGCCGAATGCCGGCAAATCCACACTGCTTAACGCCCTGGCCGGACGGCCCAGCAGCGTGATCAGCGATACGCCGGGCACCACCCGGGACTGGGTGGAGGAAACCGTGATTTTTTCATGCGGAGAAATGCGGTTTTGCGTCACCCTGGTTGACACCGCGGGCATTCGCCCCACGCACGATCCGCTTGAGGCTGCCTCCATTGAGCGCACGGAAATTCAACTGAACCGGGCGGATGTAATACTGTACCTGCAGGATCAATCTTATGATGCCGGCCCGGAAGAAAGGCAACATCAACAGCGGCTTAATGCGATGCGCCGCGCGGGCAAACGTGTGATTACCGCGTCGACAAAATGCGACCTTCCCCGCTGCCGACCGGTGGACCAGGAATTTCAGAGCCGCCATGCGGCGGCGATTTCCGCGATAACCATGACCGGTCTGCCGGAACTGATGGCGGCCGTGCATGATACGCTGGGATTAAAGCAGTTCACCGACACTTTTCGCACGCCGCTTTGCTGCAACTCGCGCCAGCAGAGCCTGCTTGCGGAGCTCGCTGTTGCGCCAACCAGATCCGACGCGGCGGCCACGCTGGATGCGTTAACCGGACAATGAGCGTCATTGACCGGCGGCATGTTTCAAATAACAGATGGCGTGCGCACTACGTGGATTCATGCCACGCGGAGTGCAACGGCCGAAGGGCCAGTGACATCACACGGGCTCCCGGCGAAGCTTTCAACGAGTTTTGCACACCGCCTGCACCCGGCAGGTAACAGGAACTCATGGAACAGAGCCCGCCCTGGGCGAACAGTTCCAGGGATGTTCTGTCCAGCAGTATCCGCAGATGCAGGCGGCCATTTTCAGCGGCGGCCTTTCCCACGGCGCCCAGGCAGTGAATTGATTTGGTACGGGCGGACCATTCAACCGGCACTCCTCCCACATTCAAAGCCAGATGGGTCGCCCCGCCGACAAAAAGCTCCATTTCAAGATCCATTGTATCGGTGGAGTGGGACCGGATCATCCGGTCCGCGGAGGCGATGGGGACATTATGCAAATGGCGCCGTGCCCGCCACAACCGGCTTATTTCCGCAACCGGATAGCGGGCCAGGCGAAGCCCGGCGGAGGTTTTCTTTAATGTCAGCGTGCAGGGAAATCCCAGTTGTTGATTAAACGGCATCCCCGGATAACGACCGCCGCGCATCCACGTTATTTGAATGGTGCGGCCGTCTTTACGCGGAATGTCACTGAAAACCTGCGAGGCATAGAAATTATTTCCCGTATCCATGGCAAACGGACCGCTATGCGGCGTAAAAGCCGAGCCATTGAAGGAACCGATCAAATACTGACCGTTGGCTCCGGTAAATATCCAGTGGAGTTTTTCCGGTAAATCTGGATCCGACAGGGGGAACAAATTGGGACACTCCTGACTTTGTGGAAAATGCAATTCCTGCGTTTTTTTCCACGATTTCAGGTCAGGCGATGTTAAAATCGCGAATCCGCGATCGGCATTGAGAAAAAGGGGCATGATCCAGCGTTTTGAGCCCGCATGCCAGAATACCTTTGGATCACGATTGCCGTACACAATTTGTTTCAGCACCGGATTGCCGCGGTATTTATGAAGCGTCATACCGCCATCGTGACTCCAGGCAAGGCACTGGACAAACGGCTTGCCGCGGCTGATCGCGGATGTACCTCCGGCGGCCGTATAGACAGCAATTACCGGCGGCCGGCCGCCGGCGCCGAGTCCGGAAGTGTTGTGCCAGTCCACCACGGCGGAGCCGCTCCAGATTCCTCCGGCGGAATCGGGCGCCAGCGCCTCGGGCAGTTGCCGCCAATGGACCATATCCCTGGAAATGGCGTGTCCCCAGCTTTTTGTCCCACCGGATCCGCCCGTCAGATCATCGCGCACATATTGAAAAAACAGATGATACCAGCCGCCATCATAGACCAAGCCGTTCGGATCATTGATCCAACCGCGGCGAGCCGTAAAATGGAATTGCGGCCTGTATTTCTCCCGGTAAGCCGCAGCTCGCCGCGTTTCCGCCGCAAAGAGCAGATTTGAGGCGGCATTTTCCGCCATCACCGCGGCGGAAGCGCCAAACACCGCCATCGCCGAGCGACGCGTAAGCTGTATTTTGTCCGGATTCATAATCATGACCTTCAAAAAGGGACCCATACGGCGCTGCCGTTGCGCTGCATCAAACCAAGGCGTGGAATGCCGAGCATCCCACACCCGATGAATTTCGCGCGGTTACCCGGTATTAACGCCGCCGGACGGCAGGCTATTGCCGGCCTGGCGCCCGACCGGTTCAACCACGGCATAATCGGCACGATCATTAAAACGGCCGAACACAATTACCGCGCCCAGGGCGAGCGAACTGATGAGCACCAGGTCCGCACAGTCCGCAAAATGCCGCCCATTGGGTCCGAATATTTTTGCCAGATCGCTCGTCCAGATCATCAAAAACGCGGCAACTGCCAGCGCCCCGGCCGCCAGGCGGCGTGTACGCAATGTCGCCGCCGGGTCCGTCGTCAGCATTCCGACCGCAAATAACGCGAAAATAAGCGTCACATAATGCGGCACCCAGGTCCGTTCCGAAGCCCAGAGCATGAAGGTGGAAACCATCGCTATTTCCAGCAGATAGCGCCGCGTGCGGAAGCTGGCCAAGTTCCGGCGGGCCCATAGCATTCCACTTACCGCTATCACCCCCAGCAGCCCACGGCCGAGTTTCTGGGCCAGCTTTGCCGGCAGGCTGATGATATTGACATAATGATTGACGGTTCGCCCATGAACCGTCGATTTCCATGCCGGCAGATGCGCGGTAAAGCGAAGGATGAATTCGGGTATTGATTCGCCGTTCGGAAATTTGATCACATCATGGGCCACGTACGGCAAAATCATAAGGCCCGTCCATTGATGCAGCCAGGTAAGATTCTGGCGCCATCCGAAGAATATCGCCGGTATTACAAAAAGCCAAAAACCGATGCCCAGCACGGCGGCTGCGACCAGGGTCCAGCGGCGGCGATATAGAAAATAAGCGATAAATGCCAGCGGAGTGACTTTTATACAAATGGCCAGCGCCAGCATGAGCCCCGATCCAATATGAGCCGTCAAGGTTTCCGTCTGGGCGAGCCAGAGCGCCGCGGTCAAAGGAAGGAGCATCAGCAGATTCATCTGTCCTTCCTGAATATCCCCTATCACCGGAAAAAACCAGACGATCAGAATAAGCGCTATCGCCCAGGGTGGAGGGATCGGCCCGCCCCCCCGCCGCACGATGCCCAGCAGAAGGGCGAATATCGGCACGAAAAACAGCGGCTTGCACAGCACCCATGCCATTTGCGCATCGGGCCGCGAAAGCAGGGTAAACGGCGCGACGAAGAGCATGGCCAGTGGCGGCAGCGGAAACCGGTCCGACCGGTATGGTTTATCCTGATGAATAAACAACGGGATAACTTTCATGTAAGAATCAAAGGCATCAATATGCTTATGCATGTTCATATTGGCGACAATTTTGTGATGCGCCTGCACCGCCAGCACAATCGTCAGAATCGCGACAAACAGCAGCCCCCACGACCAGATGACAGCGCGGGAGGGCGTCTTTTTTTTCGGCATGAAGGCGCCCGGCTGCAGTTTGGGGAGGGTAACAGAATCATTGTGTTCCAGAGTTTTCATTGATGTGCTGACTCCGTGGCGACCGGCCGGGAATTGTCGTTCCGCCGGACTACATTATGCGGTACTTCCAAAAAAGCGTCCACCTGCTGGCCGACATAAACCGGAAACGGACGACGCCCCAGACGGAATATCACCTGAAGCACACGCGTTTCCACCTGCTCCGTAGGCGATCCGGTCAAGTCCTGCTTTGGAAGCACAAACGGATCAATCCGGACGAATGTGAGGCGAATGGGCGTGCGAGTCATACCGCGAACAAAGCAGACCGCGGGCCGCCCGGGCACAAATCGCGACGCATCCTCCTGATCAACCTGCAACCGCACATTCAACCGCCGGATATCACCGATAATCAAAGGAGCGGTCCGGGGATTATTTGTCAGATCGACGGCGGAAGCCGCCCCGGCGTATTGACCCACCCGTGTATTAATTTTCAGGACCGTGCCGTTTATCGGCGAACGGACCGTCAGCAATCCGCGCTGCACCCGCAGAAGGTTTAAGTCCGCATGCCGCTCCATGACAACAGCCTGCGCCGCCGCCACGGCGGCGCGGGCAATCGAAATATCCCGCCGCCAGGAACCGGCATCAAATTCCGCAAGAGCCGCACGGGCTTTTTGCAGTTCGGCTTTTGCCGCAAGCCATGCATAATGGCGGTTGGCCAGATCGTCGGCGGAAAAGACGTGCGTGCCGATCGCCGGCTGCACCCGCAACCACCGGCCCTTTGCCAGCCGTTCCCCGGCCTGGGCCGCAGCCACCGCGGCCAGCAATGCCGGCCGGTCAACAGCCCGCGGCGCCGCGGTCAATTTCTTCAGGGCGGCAACGGCCTGCAGCACCTCCGCTCCCGCCGATAGTTCAGCCGCCCTGGCCCGGGCAATCTGCGCATTAACCGTGGTTGGATCCAATTGCATGAGCGGCTGGCCCCGATGCACATTCTGGTTCCATTTCACCAGAATGGCCGTTACCAAGCCGCCCACCTCCGGTGATATCCCGATGGCCCGGCCGACTGGTTCAATAATGCCGGAGGCGGCAATGGCGTGCGCAAATGGATTGCCGACGGGTGTGACCACCGGCGGAACGGAAATATAATGATGACTGGCTCGCTTAACCGCCAGAAGACCGGCGAGCAGGCCAAGAACCGCCAGCACGGGTATGCCATATTTTCGGATCATGTTCATTGCTCCCCGGCCAACATTGTTTTCACGGAACCTGTGTCCACAATACGCCCGTCGTCCATCCGGGCAATCCTGTCCGCAAAGTGAAATATTCGGGTGTCATGGGTGACAACAATTACGGCTCGACCCGGTTTTACCGCCATTTGGCGCAGGGCCGCAATCACCTGCTCGCCGGTGCGGCCGTCCAGAGCGCTGGTGGGTTCATCGCACACCACCAGCTTTGGTTCATGGATCAGGGCACGGGCAAAGGCGACGCGCTGCTGCTGGCCGCCGGAAAGCTGCTTTGGAAAGTTGGACATGCGATCGGCAAGTCCCAGTTGCTCCAGCAATTCCGCGGCTCTGGCCAGGGCTTTTTTTCGGGGCCATCCAAGAATCAACAACGGAATCCCGGCATTTTCCAGGGCGGTAAGCTGCGGCAGCAGATTGAACTGCTGAAACGAAAATCCAATGAAGCGCCCGCGAAAACGGGTCTTTTCCGCCCCACGCAACAAGCCCATGGGCCGGTTAAACAGTTCCACCGAGCCGTTATCGGCATCCAAAATGCCGGCGATCACGGACAACAGAGTTGTTTTACCGCAGCCGGAAGGACCGACCAGCATCAGCATTTCACCGGCGTAAACCTCCAGATTCACACCGGTCAGGGCGCGGGTAACCGCATTGCCCTGTCCGAATGACTTTTCCACATTGCGGCACACAACGGCGGCGGAAAGCGCGCCGCCGTCCGGCGATTGAACAGGCTGTGAGGACGAATTCATCTGTTCAGGTCATCCATTATTTAAACACTACGGCCGGTTCAAGACGAATCACGCTGATCAGCGAAAACAGGCTCGCCGCCACCACAATAACCAGCATGCCCAGGCCCGTACCGATCATGACCTGGGGCAGGAAGGCAGCCAGCCGCTGGCTGACCGGCGTGAAGTGCATAATCAGGATAAATGATCCGCCGCTCAATCCTATTCCTATTCCAAAACCCAGAATACCGGTGAGCAGCGCCTGGGCCAGCACCATGCGGGCCAGAACCATATCCGTCGCGCCCATTGCCTTCAATGTGCCCAGGTACCGGAGATTATCGTGCGTGAACTGGTACAGGGTTTGCGCGGCAATGGCAATGCCCACCAGCGCGCCCAAGGATATTGTAATGCCAAAATTGATCGGAATTCCCGTGGACTTCATGTAATACCAGAAAGTTTTGTTCATGATGCCCCGCCGGGTGTATGCCTCCAGCCCTGTGCGGGCTTCAATTCTTCCGCATAAGGCCTGTGGATTAACGCCGGGACGGGCCTTCACCAAGATTACTGCCAGTTGATGCCGCTGCGCCGGCGCCCAGTTCGCCGCACGGCTGTAGGTGGTATAAATAAGCGGCAACCCCTGAAAGCTTAAGGCCGTTCTGCACAGGCCCACCACCACCGCCCGGTGACCGTTGATCTGCATGGCCTGTCCCGGCCGAATTCCCTGCAGTTTATCCTTGGCATAGGCTGCGTCCACAATAATGCCATGTGAAATCCGCAGTGAACGAAGACGCGTCCCGCCCAGCAAGGCAGGCGGTCCGCCGACAAGCGATTGGTCGCCAAGCCCCAGCAACATGCAGGTCTCGAATTTACCGCTGTGCAGCCGCACCTGTACGGTCTGCCGGAACAGACGTGCGGCCCACAGCACACCGCTGACCGCCTTGACTCTGTAAAGTTCGCTGCCGCTCATGGGCCGCAGATCATCGACATCCTGCATGGGGCGATTGGTGACCCAGACATCCGGCGTGGAGATATTTGTGACCAAACCGTATGTGCTGGCCATTAAACCGATAAAAATGTTCAGTTGTTGGGAGATTAAAAACGTGGCTATCGCGACGCCAATAATAATGCCGGCATATTTCACCCGATCCCCCACCAGCATTTTCATGGCGACAAAGTTCACAGACTCTCCATGGGTCCCGGCGCCGGGCGCAGCTTTTAGATACGCGGGAGCGGTACAAAACAAGCGGGCATCGCACCGATCAAACAATCCAATCGCCGCCCGAATCAGCATATTGTAGGCGGGCCCCGGACCGCCGTCCTGCCTAGCAAATATGGATGCCGTCGCGCCCGGTCGGCGGCCGGTTTCACCCGGCCGGCCTTGTGCGGCCGCCGCTTTTCCCCGGCAAGACCGTATGGCGGCGGGTTGACGAACATGGATTCCGCAACGACCATACGTTTTTCAGAAAGGGCCGGATGCGACGCGTTGCACTGATCATTGACACCGTAGGAAGTTACGGCCGTGGCCTGCTGCGCGGTGTGGCGAGGTTCGTGCAGACGCACATTGACTGGCAGGTAATCTACGAGGAACGCAAGGGTGTGGACAACCTTCCGAAGTGGCTGGTACGCGGCAGTTGCGACGGTCTGCTGGCCCGCGTGCGAGACGCCCGCCAGCTGGCATCGCTGCAGCGTTTAAACCTGCCGCTGGTCAGCCTTGGGGAAGTCGCGGCGCCTTTGGGAAAAATAACGGCTCTGTTCAGCGATCATCGGCGCATCGGGCAAATTGCCGCCGAACATCTGAGGGGCCGCCAATTAAAACATTTTGGTTTTTACGGGTCCAGCGGCGCGCTATTTTCGGATCTTCGCCTGGAAGGATTTCAAACATTTTTAGCCGGGCAATCGGCCCATGCGGAGGTATTTCTCGAGGAAAAATGGGAACCGGGGCTTTCCCAATACAAGCGACGGGGTGATCCGTTCTGGGAAGATGCCCGGCTGAACATATGGCTCCGGTCGCTGGCCAAGCCCATCGGCATCATGGCATGCAATGATTACTTCGGCCGGCTTCTGTTGATTGCATGCCGGCGCAACAATTTTCACGTTCCCAATGATGTGGCGGTGATCGGCGTGGATAACGACGAGATCATATGCGAGCTCGCGGTTCCGCCGCTGAGCAGCGTGGATCCGGCGGCGGAAGCGATCGGTTTCCGTGCGGCGGAACTCCTGGATGCGATGTTCCGCCGGCAGCAAGTTCAGGCGGGGACGATACTCTTCCCCCCCACCGGCGTCATATCGCGAACCAGTACAAATACAATCGCCGCCGCGGACCCGGTGGTCGTGCGGGCCATGCAGTTTATCCGCGACCGGGGAGGCATCGGGATCACCACGGAAGACATTCTGGAACATCTTTCGGCCAATTCACTCCTTGTGTCGCGCAGCACGCTGGAGCGGAAATTCCAGAGGAATTTCGGCATCGCTCCGCATGAGGAAATAGTAAAAATGCGCCTGGAGCGAATTGAGCGTCTGCTGACCGGCACGGATTATTCACTGGCGCGTATCGCCGCGCTCATGGGCATCAATTCGGAACAGCAGCTTGCGGGATTTTTCAAGCGGCACCGGGGTATGACGCCGGGTGCATTCCGGCTCCATGCCCGGCATCGCCCGGGCGCCGCCCCGGCCTGACGCATTTTATTACAATCCCTGATTCATTTTCATCCTTCCGGAAGCGTCAAATAGCTATATATTACTATTACAGGTTGAAGCTGCCGCTGCAGCAAATCATCCAGGATCCAGTCAGATCAGGCTTGGGAGAAGCGATTGGCGATTCCCGGCGCAGGTAGAACAGGTGCAAAGGAGGTCGTTGATGCCCGCGATATCATGCCACAGGCAGCGACGCAAACAGCGGGGGTTCACGCTTGTGGAACTCCTGGTGGTCATTGCAATTATCGCGATGCTCATATCGTTGTTACTGCCGGCCCTGGCCCGGGCCAAGGCGGCCGCCAATGATACATTGTGTGCAGCGCACCTGCGGTCGCTGTGCCAGGCGACGACGATTTATGCCCAGGAAAACAGCGATTTTTTCCCGGCAATGTTCAATACCTCTCCGGATCTTTCCGGCCCCAATCCGAGTTTTACGGCGATCAATAACAGCCCGGCGGGCATCTGGCCGAACATGATTATCACCACGATGTATCCCTATTTAAGCGCGGCGCAGCGGCTTTCATCCACGAACCCGAAATTCTGGTCGCAACCATTTCTTTCCGTGGAGGCGGAATTTATTGATCCATCGGTGGATGCCGACGCCGGCGGCGCCAATTCATGGCAATACACGGATACGCACAACAACCAGGTGACACAATATTCCACAATTGATTATGGTTATAACGACTGGGTGGCGGCAGGCACCCGCTCGGCGGCCATTGTGAACGGCGCCCAGGCGGTCCTCTGGAATTGTTACACATGGCCCGGTGAAAACGCCGCGCAACTGCCGCATTATCCCGGGTCGCCAAATCCGTTCGTCAACGTCGGCTATGCGGACAGCCATGTGGGCATCGTTCACTTCAGCGATTTAGAGGCCACGTATGACGTGATGACCAACGACAAGGTTACGCAATGGCCCTATTACGGGTCCACAAAGTTCCTGAGTTTGGGCTGGAACGTGACCTGGGTCAATAGATACTGAGTATATCTCGCCCGGCGGCCGGACATGCGCGGCGCTTTTGCGGGAAGAGGGGTGCGATTCACCCGAACAGTCAATTATCGTATCACCCGGCGAAACGGCGTCTGTCCCGGACCGGTATCGCCGTGTTTGGCGCGTCATCAAAAGGGACAATTAAAGGAGAATTCCTATGACCGGTTTCAGCGGACGGCGAAAACAATGTTGCATGCTTTTACTCGCGGCTTGCGTGGGGGCGTGCATGGCCGCACCGGCCGGGGTACACGCGGCAATGGTGGGATCGGACAATGCCAATAACTACACAAGCGCCACATGGTCGAGCGCACCAAGCAACCTGGGCGCCGGATTCGGGCCGTGGGCCACATCCGGAAACTCCAGCAGCGCTCCGTATACCGGCGTGTATCTCAACAAACCCTCTTATGATGCATCGTTGATCGGCAGCGGCACGTACAGCGCCTGGGCTATCTATTCAGACTTCCCCAGCGCATCGACGATCGGCACGGAAAATGTATACCGGGCATTGGAGAATTCCGCCGGCTCCGGATTGGGGACCCTTCGTGCCGGCCAACAAATCAGCGTGGACATGGCATTGCAGAACGGCACCGGTACGGTGAACGCCAACGGGCAGGCCGCGTCGTTTGGCCTGAGTTTCATGACCGGATCTGGCACATCGGGAACAACCAATGTCCTGCAGGTGGCATTTACTGATCTGGCACCGGGCACCGGCGGAAACGCATCCACGTCCAACGCCCTGGAAACCACCGTTACCACAGCCGGCGGCAGCACATCGTATATCCAGGGTGTAAACACCAACGCGATAGCCGATGCGGATATCAACAACGCGTCCGCGGCCTCCGGCAGCGGCATTACCGCCACGCTGGCGCTCACCGGCGGCGGCAGCGGCAGCTACGGCTACGCGCTAAGTCTTACTCCCCTGAATGGAGATAAAGCCGCACTATATTCCGGCACATTGAGCGGTGCGATTAACCAGATCGGCGTCTCTTACACGGGCAACCAGTCCAGCGCCAGCTATAACGCCTTTTTTAATAATCTGTCCGTTACGAATGCACCGGCCACGCCGGAACCGGCATCGCTCATTTTGCTTGCCGCGGGTGCGGGCGGGCTGCTGCTGTTCCGCCGTAGACTGCCGACATAACGAATCGCCGGCCTGCCTCGTTTAATTGCGCAAGCTTTGCCGCAACGGGCGTGGAAAGGTTATGATAATTATTGACCAAGCTCCGCCTGACGGCGAACATGCGGACGGCACCGACCTGTTGAGGCCTGCAATATGCGTGACACAATAATGGCCCGCCGCGGCGGTTCACGATGCGGGCATCGGAACAGTTGCATCGTGGGCGTTAAAACCACATGGCGGCGATATGGTTGGATCGTGGTGTTAATGATTGCCGCAACCGCAGGCGACATTCGCGCCGCCGGCCGCACCGCGCCACGGGCGGGAAAGCCGTTTTTAACCGGTGCGGACATCTCCGACTATGGATACATTCAGGCCCATGGAGGCATTTACCGATTTCAAGGCAGACCGGTTGGTTTGCTGCAGGCATTCAGGTTGGCCGGATGCAATTGCCTGCGTTTGCGGTTGTGGCATGGTGCATCCGCGGCGGAACGCGCACGCTATTCGCCGCCGGCCCGGCTGAATAATTTACATTACACACTTCCACTGGCCAGGAGCGTCAAAAAGGCCGGTTTTTACTTTGTGCTGGACATGCATTTTTCGCCGACATGGGCGGATCCCGGCCACCAGCCCATGCCGTCCGCCTGGCGTCATCTGAATTTGAATCAACTCTGTCAGCGGTTGCGGCGATATACCGCCCGTGTTATTGGAAGCCTGCGAAAGGCCGGCGCGATGCCGGACATGGTTCTGGCCGGCAATGAGATCAATGACGGGCTGTTGTGGCCGACGGGCAAATTATGGGTGCACCACCGCGCCCGGTGGAACCGTGTGGCCAAACTGCTCAACGCCGCAATTGCCGGGATCGACTCGGCGTCCGGCGGCAAACGGCCGGCAATCATGGTGCAGGTTGGCGCGTTTAATTATGCTCCGATGTTTTTCCGCCAATTGATTCATCATGGCGTGCATTTTAATTATATCGGCTACGATTTTTACCCTTACTGGGGCGGCAGCCTGAAACACCTGAAAACATCCCTGATGCGGCTGGCGCCCCTGGGAAAGCCTGTGATCGTGGCGGAGACCGCTTATCCGTGGATTAATGACAGGCACAATGCCGATTGGGCGAAAAAGCCGGGGATGAATTTTCCGTTTACACCGGCCGGACAGGCCGCCTATGCGCGAAAGGTGATTGAGATTGTAAAAAGTCTTCCGCATCATCTGGGACAAGGTGTTTGGTGGTGGGGTGCGGAATACAATGCGGACCAGCGGGCATTTAAAAACAATCCATGGAGCTATCGCTCGCTTTTTGATGCGCATGGCAATGCGCTGCCGGCCATGCGTGTATTGGGCCGGGCCGCTCAATAGCCTGTGTTCATGCGGGCACGGCGGTCGACGATCGCCGCCGGAACCTCCGGAATACGGCAATGGTCAGTTCAGCAGTTTTACGGCTTCGTCCAGGGTGCGGCAGGGGAATATTTGCATGGCTTTAGCCGCCGCGGCAAGCGATGCGGTATCGGCGGCGCTGCGCTGCACCGGCACGATCACCCGTTTAAAGCCCAGACGCGCCGCCTCATTAAGCCGGGCGCCAAGCTGATTGATATGGCGTAATTCGCCCAGCAGGCCGAGTTCGCCGGCCACAAGAGTATCCGAGGTAAGACCGCGTTTGAGATGTGAACCGGCAATGGCCAGTGCGATGGCGGCATCAGCGGCCGGATCCGCCACTTTTAACCCACCCACCACATTTACAAACACATCTTTATCCACCAGTCGCAAGCCTGCGCGTTTTTCCAGTACGGCGATAATCATCGCCACACGATTGACATCACATCCGCTCACCTTGCGGCGTGCGGCGCCCAGCATGCTGTCCGTGGTAAGGGCTTGAACCTCCACGGCTAGAATACGCGAGCCTTGCATGGCGGCGGTGATGATGCTGCCGCTTGCAGCGCCCGCATGTGTTTCAATAAGCAGGGTTGCCGCGTCATCCAGCGGCTCCAAACCGCCTGCCCCCATGCGAAAAATGCCGACTTCCATCGTGCTGCCGTGGCGATTTTTCACACAACGGACGATGCGATGGTCGTGATGGGTGTCACCTTCAAAGTACAGGACCGTATCCACGACGTGTTCCAGCAGCTTGGGGCCGGCCAACATGCCCTGTTTGGTGACATGTCCGACCAGGCACACCGCCGAACTGCCGGCCTTGGCCAGATAAACAAGCTCCTGGCAACAGTCCTTAAGCTGCGAGACGCTCCCCGGCGGAGAGGGATTCGTGGTTTTATAGATAAGTTGCACCGAGTCAATAATACATAAGTGCGGGCGGTGCTTTTGAATTTGCCGGGAAATTTTTTCCAGATCGCACTGCGCGTAAATGAGCAACTTTTCATGCCCTACACCGAGTCGGGCGGCGCGCAGCTTGGTTTGCTGGGCGGATTCTTCGCTGCTGACATACAGGATGTTAAACCCGCGGCGAGCCATGTGGTCGCCCGCCTGGAGCATGAGCGTGGATTTGCCGATTCCCGGATCTCCCCCCAGAAGGATCGCGCTGCCCGGCACTACGCCGCCCCCCAGGACGCGATCAAATTCCGGCAATCCGGTAACAATGCGCGGCACTTGAAAATCGGGAATTTCCGCCACACTGCGGGCCGGGGCATCCGCGGAAACATCGGGACCCGTTGGACCATCGGGATCCGAGAGCACCGCAGGCCGATGCGGATCCGCGGCAGCCTCCGTCATTTGTTCCAATGAGTCCCATGCGGAGCAGTCCGGACATTTCCCCATCCACTTCGGCTGCATCGCGCCACATTGACGGCACACGAAATAGGTCTTGGTTTTAGCCATGGGCCGCAGTATAGCGGACCATGACCGCCATGGCATGGGTAAACACGCGGTGGACAACCGCAAACCGCCCGGGAACCGTCCGGGACGCAAAACCCCGCGCCGATTGACGGATGCCAATCGGGCTGAAGGCCGTTGAAGCCATTGTGGACGGAAAACGCCGTTACAGGCCGGCGTTTAACTGACGTTCCGCCTCAATCCAGTCGGAATGCGGGTCCCCGGGGCCAAAGCCGCGCTTCAAATAAATTTGGTAAGCGCGTTCGGCAATTTGTTGATGCGTAATGGGACGGGGAGCTTCCTTTATCGGGCGTATAACATTGGCCGTACCGCTGCCTTTCGTTTCAGATCGGCTGACCGGTACCGGCGGGAGTTTAACTGGCAAGGCGGGAATTGTGGCTGGGGTAGCTGATTTTTTCCGTGGGGGCATGAGGAACTCCTTTTTTAAATCGGCGGTTCGTGATGCAATTTCCAGCCGCCGGCGGGTCGGGATTAGCCAAACCACGCATTTATGTAGAATACAAACCAAAAAGGTGGGCGAATTAAATCTGGCCTTACTCGCTGCCAAGTACACGGCAATGAGGCGGCCTCAGGTGAGCTTGAAAGATCAAATCAGGCAGGAAAGCAACTGGACTGCTTTTCGACCAGACCCGAGGCAGTTAAGGCCACATTTATTCACGCGAGTGAATAATTGGGTAAAGCCACTGGCAGGCTTCCATGGGAAACAGGCCCTTTTTGCACAATGCCTCCAAAGGCCGCATTTCCACCCCAACTTCACCCCGCCGCGCCGCCCGAAAAATCCGGACGGCGGCCTTTTCCTTCCCTTTTAGTAAGTTATCGGCCTGATGTCAAGCCTATATGTATAATGGGCCGATAAGGAAGTGTGCCCGGTTGTAAGAGCGATGTTATTCGCATCGCCACGGCAACTAAAAGGACGCGGAACTTGACCGGTTCTGACAGGCACAATTTAAATTGCGCAGGTGGGAGAAAAATCACCTCCGCCGGCAAGTGCCGAGGGTGATCTTGATCGCGTGCTTCGGTCCGTGCGACAGGTGATATGCCGACGCTCCCGAACGGCGGTCCGTTTGATATCCGTATTCCGAGGCACACATAATATGAGTCCGGTAGTGGCAAGACGAAAATTCAAACCTCGCCGCCGCGGTAAACGTGCAATTTTTTTCCGGTCGACGGCCTGGTCGCCCGTGATTGCCGTTCCTGAACCCAGGGGTAAAAGCTCGAGTTTCGCGGGCTGGGGAAGTTCGGTACTGATTCACGCGTGCCTGATACTGCTGGCTTTGCTGGCATATCACCTTTTGCATCATCCGCTGAAGGCGCCGCCGGAACCATTTGTTGTGCCGGAGTCATTCGGACAAGATCGGCCGGCGCACAAGGGCTTGACTGAAAATACCAAAAAAGCGGCCGGCGAATTGAATTCACTGCGCCAAGCGATGGCCCGATCCGAGACCCATTCCAACAAGAATCCCACGACCGTCAGTGATTTGTTGAGCGGGGCGGCGGGCCGCAAAAATATGAGCCTCATCGGTCTGGGCGCGAATTCAACCATGGGCGGTGCGATGTGGGGCCCGGGTCCGGCAAGCGGCAATGCCGCGGCATTCGGCTTGGCAAGCGGTCAGGGCGGACATGGGCCGCCGGTATCATTCATGGGGATTCACAATCAGGCTTCGCGCGTGGTGCTGCTGATCGATCACAGTGGATCCATGATCGGCAAACTGCACCTTGTAAAGGCACAGATCCGGCTGACCATGGCTCACCTTATGCCTTTTCAGCGATTTGCGGTTATCAGCTTCGCCCACCGCTACAAGTTTCTGGGCCCCGACCGATTGCTGGCCGGCACGAAACGAAATAAGCGACTGGTCAACGGCATGTTGCACTCCGTCCTGGCCGACGGCCACAATGATGAGGAACTGCGGCCTTTTCTTGACCCGTTCATCGCCGCATTTAAGCTCAAGCCGCAGGTTATTTATTTTCTTACGGACGGTCATTTCGACAAGCGGCTCGTCGGTCGCGTGGCGGAAATGGCACGGCAAACCGGGGCTCAGGTGGACACTTTTGCGTTTCTGGATCGTGATCCGCTTTTTGTGCGGCATTTGCGGGAAATCGCCGACGCCACGCACGGACGATTCGTTTATGTATCCCGGCGACGACTCGCCAGCTTGCATTGACGGCAATGACCGAAGGGCAATCCGGCTTGGTCGGCGTTATGCCAGGTCTGACACGGTGCCATTGTCTTTAGTGACAAAATTGACACAACGGACAGGCCGTTTCCAGGCTCATCCACCGGACAATATCGAAAATTTAAGAAAATCGCCGGTTATTATTCTGGCACATGGATTGCTTTAAGAACACAGCGGTCGCAAACAATCCCGGCGCCGCAACATCGGCGGCCAATGGCACGGTCGGCAGCATGCAGTCAGTATCACCGGCAAAGGCATTCCGCGGCGGAATAAGGAGACGGCGTTTATGAGTCAGGCGGCATCCAGCTCCGGTAATAATCCCCAGCGGCCGGCGCGACCGGCAAAACCGGGCGACCGCACTCCGCCGCCTGCGCCGCAGCGCCAAAGCGATCCTGACGGCAAAAAGCCGGATGAGCAAAAGAACGAGGACCAGGTGGAGCTGGTGGCGGAGGGCGGCGAACTTCCACCCTGGCTGGACGCATCAATTCCCTGGATATCTTCGATCCTGATACATTTGGGCATCCTGCTGGTGCTGATATTCGCCATTAAAGCCATCAGCACGGTCATTCATAAAAAAGCACATCCCATTATTGTCCCACAGGCGTGGAATTCCCGCTTTTCGCTGCATCCGGGCGGACACCCGCATCCGGGCCACAATAACAATCCGTTGCACAGCGCCCGGCAGGATATCAAACGGGCGTTGAGCCACAGCGCCAATACCACCACCTCCGTCAACAAGCTACTGTCCGACAGTTCCCAGCATTCGCTGGCATTTATTGCGGTGGGACCGCACGGCGGAACCAGCAGCGGAGGGGCATTGGCGTCATTTGGCATTCCGGGCGGCGGTATGGGCTCCGGCCCCCCATCGCAATTCATGGGACGCGGCGGAAACGCGACGCGCATCGTCTACATCATTGACCATGCCGGCGGCATGCTGGACAACTTTGGCTACCTGGAGCGGAGGCTGGACAGTTCCATCGATCGCCTGGTGCCGCTGCAGTCATTTGCCGTAATTATTTTCCGTAAGCGTTTTCATGTGCTGGGCCCATCGGCACATACCGGCAAACTGGAACCCGCCACGGCAATGGTGAAACAGGAAGTTCGTGCGGCGATCAAGAAAATTCAGCCGCAAGGCCCGAACGCGTACCGGTTGAATTACTTTCTGCGGCCGTTTCAAGCGGCGTTCCGCATGAAGCCGCAGATTATTTATTTTCTGACGAATGGTTCGTTTGATCCGAAACTGATAACGGAAATTCGCAAACTTAATAAAGACAACAAGGTCATTATCTTTACCTATGCGTTTTTCAATCATGATCCGATATTTAATGAACAGTTGAAGAAAATCGCGGCGGAAAACCGCGGCGAGTACAAGCTGGTGACACGTTAACCAAAACATCAGGCGAGGCGGTTTTCGCCTGGGTAAAAGATTTTTGCCGGTAATTCCGGCGAGGTTTAATCACAGGAGATATCATGGCAAGTTCCTATTCACGTTCCGGATTTCGTATCGGCCTGCTGGCCATATTGGCGGTAGCCTCAGTTACGGCGATCAGCCATACGGCGATGGCGGCCGCGGGCGGATCAGGCGGTCCATCGTACCATCCCAACCCGGTACTTTGGGGGCTGGACATCATGGTAATCGTGGTGCTGGGGTGTGCGTCCATCGGGAGCGTGGCGCTGATTATTGATGCCATTCTTCATTTGCAGGAAGGAAAAATTGCGCCGGTGGAAACCACGGAGCATATCCGTTCGCTGATTGAAGCACGGCAATTCAAGGAATTGATGGAATTTACCGCTGTTGACCAGTCATTCGTCAGCAAGGCTCTGTACGCGGGTGTTCGGCGGGCGCACCTGGGTTATGCGGCGATGCGTGAGGGATTGGAAAATGCCGCCGCGGAGCAGAGCTCCAATTTGTTCCGACGGATCGAAATGCTTAATGTGATTGGCAACATCGGTCCGCTGATCGGGCTTTTAGGAACCGTGCTGGGCATGATTGAAGCGTTTTATGCTTTGCACCATACCGGGGGTCACGCCAAGGTGACGGACCTTTCGGCAGGCATCGCCACCGCCCTGTGGCATACCTTTGGCGGACTGGCCGTGGCTATTCCATCATTGATTGCCTTTGGGTTCTTCCGGAATCGGCTGGACCGCACGGTTACGCGGGCTTCACTGCTTTCAGATGAGCTCCTGGAGAGTCTGCGTCCCCCGGAAACGGGCAAAGCGATGTCCCCGGCGGCCGCGGCAGCCGGTGAAGCGCGTTCCGCCGCCCGTCCGGTTCCGCGGCGTACCGCGGCGGATTCCAACGCCGGAACCGAAGGCTGACGCTCGTGACGGCGGGCACTTCGGCGCCGGCCGGGACGGTAAATTGTGACAGCCCCCGCGGGTGGTCATCACAAATCGAATTAACGGAGTAAACCATTCATGAAACTCCACGGCATAAAACCAATGCAGGACATGCATGTCAATGTGACACCGTTGATCGACATTGTGATGTGCTTGATCATCTTTTTTCTGCTGGTCGGCCATATTGCCAAGCAGGCGTCCATCAAGGGCGTCAGAATTCCCGTGGCGGCCAATGGCAAAGGAATGACCAACCGGAGCAACGAACTGATCATCAACGTCGTGCCGCGGCACAGCAGCATGGCGGGTGTACAGCGCCGGCCGCGGATATGGGTGTGGGGTCAGCAGGTGCGTCTGGGGGACCTTGGCGGATTGCTGCGGACGGATAAACGCAAACATCCGAATCTGAAACTCATATTGCGGGCGGATCAGAGCATTCATTACCGGTATATCGCCCCGATTCTTGCGGATTGCGCGGGAGCGGGAATCGACAGCATTCATTTTATGGCCCGCAGGCCGTAATCACATAATGGATTGTAAACCCGTTGCAGCAAACGGTGAAAGCAGGAAAGGTTTTGACGATGTCATCAGCACCCGGATCAAAACGCAACAGGCTGGTGCCCATGGCGGCGCATGTGGGGCCGAATATGACTCCCATGGTGGACGTGGTCATGGTCATTCTGATTTTTTTCATGCTGGGAAGCTCGTTTGCGACCCGCAACTGGTATTTGACCAACAACACGCCGGCCATCAAAGGCGGCCTGCACAATATCAAAACGCGGGCCATGCCCGCGACACGCATTAATATCCGCCTGCAGATGCGCGGGCACCGGGCGATGGCCATGATCGGCGTGTTTCAAACTGAAGATTTGAAGCGCCAGTTATTCCGATATCTTGTCAAAAAGAAGAAGTTGTTCGGAAAAAAAGTAAAAGTGATCCTGACCCCGGACAACAACGTTCCGTATCAGGACGTTATCACCGTGTATTCAAACTGCATCAAGGCGCAGTACCATCAGGTGGCGTTTGGTTATCCGATGAAGTAACCAATTCCGGCGCCTCCGGACGGCGGAGTCGTACCGGCAACCGGGCCGGTTCGCACTCTTGATCAAGATTTAACGTTCAACCAAATTCAGGAGACAGGATGTTACGCATCAGCCCGGAACCAGGCCGTCAATTGAGAAAAACGGGGATTTTGCGCGCCGCGGCATCCATGGTCGCGGGTATTTTCGTTTTTCTGGCGGCAGGCGCAATCTATTCCAGCCCCGTCCCGGCGCCAAAAGGCACAGGGCATGTATTGACCCTTGCCGAGCAGCATACCATCCTCCAGCAGACACAGCTTGCCGACAAATTGATTGCAAGCGGCAATGTGACGGGCATTCAGGCGATGATCAAATCCGCTCCCGATGCGGCGGCCCGCGACCTGTTCTCGTCGGCCCTGATTGCGGTGGAATGGCCGAAGAACTCGAATAATCCGGCCGTGCAACAGCGTGAGGGAAGTCAATTTCTTACGGATGTCGGGCGCTATCTGACCTACGCAGGCTCCGCGGCGGATCCGCTGTGGGCGCTGCATCGGGCGAATTTCATTCTGGCAAACCTTACCACTGATCCGGTCAACCGGATTGAATACTGGTCCGCCCTGCCGGCCGACCGTGCGGAACTTAAACCGGCCGCGGGACTCGCTCTTCAACTGTTGCATTTGGCTGACAATCACTTAAAGGCGGATCTGGTCAAACTCAACAGCCAGACAACATTTTCCAAAGCGGACAAAATTCGCTACATGCAGGTGCTTAACGGCCAGACGCAGGCCGCTTACTACCGTTGTTTTGCATCCTATTTTTATGGTTTAAGCCTGCGGGCGAAAAACAACAAACGCGACGGGTATTTCCTGGATGCGGTGAAAGGTGTCAAGAAATGGGCGTCCGGGCCGGCCTCCAACGGGGTTAAATATCCGGCGTTGCTGTTGATGGGAAAGGCCTATATTCAGGCCGGAGAGTATACCAACGGCGAGATTGCGCTGGTGAAGGCGGAAAGTGCCCAGGCGCCGTTATACATTCAGTATGCCGCCCGCTATCAGCACGTCGTGGGCCTGCTGCGTGCGGGCAAATACAATGAAGCGCGGCGGAGCCTGACATCATTTCGCAAATGGGTTACCTCAAATCGCAAGGCGAATACCGCCAGCGCGACCATGGGCGCACAACTGCTGGCCTATCGCATTGACGTCGGCGAAGCACGATCGCAGACAAACGCACAAAAACGTCGTGCCGGCCTGCTTTCGGCAAGCGACGTTTTGATGAGCATTGTCGCCAAGGCGCCGCAATACCAGGGACTTATCTTTTCCCACTTGGCGACGGAGCTGCCGCTGAAGCCGGTTTTATCAAAGTTAACGCCGATTCAGGCGCTGGCATTCGCGTGGACCCGGGCGCAACATGGCGCAGCCGCACAGGCCCGGCAGGCCTTGAGCGCCGCCAAGGCGGTGCTGGCGCGAAAGAGCATAAGTGCGCCCATTGCCGCGGAAGCCACGCTGATAGCGGGTATCAGTTACGGCCGCCTCGGCCGCCTGGCGGAATCCGCGGCGATGAATTTGAAATTTGCAACCATGGCACCGGACGATCAACGGGCAAAAGCCGCGGTGAATATGGCGCTTTCCCAGCTTCAGCAGTTGAACCAGGCCGCGGAGGTGTCCAGCAGCGTTTCGGCCATGACCCGGCAGGCACTGCAACTGGCCTATGTCAAATACCATGAAAGCCAATGGGCTTTTGCTTATGCGTTGCAGCTTGAGGAACTGAAGCATTTTAATCAGGCGAAACGGTTGCTGCTGGAGGTCAAACGATCCAATCCAGTCTATCTGGATGCGCAATATCAGCTGGTGCGGATTACCGCCGCGATCATGAATCGGGATATTGAGCAAAAACAATCCGTCGTGACCCAGCAGGTGGCGGCCCAGGATCTGCTTACCGCGTGCCACCACTATCTTACTATCATACAAGACCCGCCTCCGGCTACATCAGCTGCGGCGATCAAGCGTGCCAAGGCCAACCGTATCAGCATCATGTTTTTGCAGGCAGCCACCGCACTGGATCCCCTCCGCGAGCCGAATACGGCCGGGCGGATATTGGATTCCGTGGATCAGATGCGATCAAAACTTTCACACCGTCTGCAGGGTATCCTGCTGAGGTATCGCATCCGTCAATATCAGCTAAGCGGGCAAGGCAGCCAGATTATTCCGCTTATCAAAAAATACACGGCCAATTCCCAGAACGGCGCGGAAGAGACGATCCGCAGCCTGATCGGACAATATGATGCGGAAAGTCGTTCGCTGCGTTCCTCCGACCCGGCCAAGGCAAAAAACCTGGCGAGCCAGGCGGCATTGCTGCTTCAACAGCTTATCCACTATATGGCGGCCAAAAAGGGAGCCAACGGGAAATTGATTTATGCCTATCGCCAGATACTTGCCCAAGAATATATAAACGCCGGCCATGGTCACAAAGCCATGAGCCTGTATAAAGCGCTGGAAGAGCGGCGGCCGGGGGATTTGCGGAATTTCATCGGATTCGCTCGCGCCGCCTATGCCGCGGGACACTGGCGCCGGGCACGAAGGCTGTATGTACGGATCATCCCGAAATTGGAGCCCGGCAGCAACCTGTATTGGACGGCCTATTTATACCTGATTCGGGCCAATGAGAAGCTGGGTGTGCATCACCGGGCCACCGTGCAGAAACTCCGGGCCTTGTTGGCAATTTACGGAAGTACGATCGGCGGCAAGCGGCGCCATAAGGCCTTCGCCGCCCTCTTGCAGAAATACAATATCGCCGAGTGACCAACCGTCAGGATTGCAGTCCGCCGGACTACCCGCCATTCCACGCGGGTCAAAACCCGCCGCTGGATACAACAGGCCATGGCCGGAACGCCGTTCTGAGGGTAGCATGACACGCCATGAGAATAATTGCCGGTGAATTTCGCGGTCGGATTCTTCTGCCGCCGAGCGACAATACCACACGCCCGATAACCGATCGGGCAAAGCAATCCCTGTTTGACGCCCTGGCCGTGGCTGTGGATATGGCATCCGGCGCGGTGTTGGACTGCTTTTGCGGAACCGGATCAATGGGGCTGGAATGTCTGTCGCGGGGATCACCAAAAGCTTTGTTTGTGGATCGCGGCGAAGCCGCGGTGAAAACTTTACGCAACAATATCGCGGCATTGGGCGTTAAAGACAGGAGCGAGGTGTTGCAAATAAACGCTTATCGCATTGCCGCGGTTTTGGCGGCCGCCGGCCGACAGTCGCCGGAGCCGCCCCGATTTTTACTGGCGTTCATCGATCCGCCGTATGCGCATATGGAATCAGAGCGTGATCGCCGGGAAGTTGACCGGCTTGTGGAGTCTATCCGGCAACAATGGATGAGACCCGAAGGGTTCCTGATTTTACGGCATCCCACGGAGGTAAAGTTGACCGAAATGCGATTGCAGCCGCAGATTGCCCGGCAAATGGTATATGGTTCCATGGCGATCACATGGCTGCATCCGACGGACGCCAAAGACAGTCCGGCAACACAATCGGCCGACCGGAATCCGGATGGCGCAACCGGCGGCGTGTAAACGGAAGGCCGCAACCAGACCGATGCGTAACGTGCGGCAATAACCAGCAGCGCAAAAGCAGCGCTGCAAGCAGGGGAAAACAAAGCTATGCCGGCATACCAATACAAATTTTTCCGACCCGGACAAGCCGCCCAGCTCAGGCGCATGGAATTGACGGTTCGCGGCGTGGTGGAGGGCGTGTATGCAGGCCTGCACAAGAGCCCGCACAAGGGTTTCAGTATCGAATTTGCCGAGCACCGCGAATATGTCCCGGGCGATGAAATCAAGCACCTTGACTGGACGGTACTGGCGAAAACGGACCGCTATTATATCAAGCAATATGAGCAGGAAACCAACATGCGGGCCACCATATGCCTTGATGCCTCGGCATCCATGCGATTCGGCACCGCCTCGCAGGAAGATGCCGCGGTCCGCGCCACACGCCAGGTCAGCAAGTTCGATTATTCAGCGGTGCTGGCGGCATCATTGGCATATATGCTGTCCAATCAGCAGGACATGGTGGGCCTGGTAGCCTTCGACAATGCCATCCGGCTGGACATCCCCCAAGGTAATGGTCCGCTGCATCTTGATCAGATATTCGTATCATTGGAAAAGCTTTCACCCGGGAAAACCACGGACCTTGCGGCGACACTGCATCGCGTTGCGGCCAAAATTCCACGCCGCGGACTGGTAATTGTCATCAGCGATCTGTTCGATGACCCGGAAAGGCTTACAATGTCGCTGCAGCATTTGCGCCACGCGCGGCATCAGCTGGTCATTATCCACGTGCTCGACCGCGGCGAAATGGAGTTGAATTTCAACCGCCCGATTACCTTTGAAGATATGGAAGACGGCAGCCGGCTGCAGATAGACCCGAAGATCATCCGTGAGGACTACCGCCGCGAGGTACAGGCTTATCTGGATATGCTGAAGCTAAAATGCGGTCAATCGCGGATTGACTACATCACCGCGTTTACCGACGTACCATGGGACACGCAGATACGGGAAGTATTGCGACGCACGGCCCGCCGCTGAATATATCCGTCGTCCCTTGCGACGGCGGAGGAATAGGGCCATTTGCCCCGATAAAAGAGGCTGATTGATTGATGAACGTGCTTTGGCCTACCGCGGCCTTGAGTTTTGCCAGTCCCATCATGCTCGTGGGCCTGCTGGCCGCGGGCATTCCCGTGGTCTTGCATCTGCTCAACCGGATTCGCTCCCCGATTGTGCAGTTTCCAACTCTCCGTTTCCTGCGAATTACCGTGCAGAAAACCTCGCGGCGGCGGCAGGTTCAGAACTTTCTTCTTCTGCTGCTGCGGATGGCGGTTTTCGCCATGATCGCCATGGCCGTGGCCGGCCCATTGGTGCACGGCGGCCGCCCAATGCTGGCGTACGGCATGATCGTGCTGCTTCTGGTCGGACTGGGACTTTTGGCCGTGACCGGGACACTGCTGGGATCCATATTGGAAAGCCGTCCGCGCGAACGGGAAAAAGCCCCGGCCCAACCGACAAGCGGCGAACCGGCCGCAGCCATGCCCGGCGGGCGGCGTTCCCCCGCGGGTTCCGGATTTATCCTTCCGGCGATATTGCTTGCCGCCGGCCTGCTGGCCGCGGGAACAGCTGTGTTCGGACTGGGAACGAACTCATTTTTCCCGGCATCGGCAGCCCGCTTCAGCGGCGGATCAACGGCGTGCGTTATTCTGCTGGATAATTCACAATCAATGCTGGCGCGATCCGGACCGCAAACGCGCCTTGCACAGGCGGTGCAACAGGTCCGCACCCTCATTCGATCCGTTATTCGCCCCGCACAGGTTGCCGTGGTGTTAACCAATCCGGGTAATCAGCCTGTGAGCGACCATCTTTCAGCCAACCGTGTCGCCGTATTGGGAAGGCTGGACAAAATTACGAGCACGGGCCGCACCTTGCCCATGCAGTTGCTTATTTCAAGATCCGTGCGAATGCTGCGGAATTCCGGTGAAGCCGGCCGACTGTTGATTATCATTTCGGATTTTGCCGGCCCGGCGTCGGCGGATTCCGACATGTTTCAGGCGTTGAAACATTCCGGTGATATCCAGCTTATTTTAATGCCGCAGGCCGCCGGCAGCATTCCGGATGATGTCGGAATTACCCACCTTGCCATCACGCGCGGGCAACCGGTCATCGGCAGCCGAATGCTGTTCAAGGCGGATGTCATCAACAACGGCCAAAGCGCCGTGGCGCCCTCATTTAATCTGCTGATGGACGGGCATAAAATTCCCGGCGCCACGGCGCATGTGCAACTCGGCCCGGCCGGTACGGGCACGGCTCGCGGTTCGGTACGGCTTTCATTTATACTTCCGGCCGCGGGCTATCACCTCTTTACCGTACGGCAGGCCGGCCCCGGTGATGCGTTAAGCTGGGCGGATCAACGAAGTCTGGTTCTGCGAATAGCACATAAAATTCGCGTTCTTGTGGTAGGCACGCAGGCGTCCCCCCTGCCGGGAACCACCGGGTTTTATGTGGATGCCGCCCTGGCGCCATTTTCCGGCATGCAGATGGCCGCCGCGGGCAAACCGCTCTGGAGCATTGAACCGGATTACATATCAGCCGCCGCATTTCCCTCTATCGCGATGGACCATTATGCGGCGGTATTTTTATGTGATCTGCCCCAATTGTCCGCGGCCTCGGCGGATAAACTGCAGCGGTTTGTCCGCGATGGCGGACGGATTTGCTGGATGCTTGGCCCGGCCGTGAATCCCGGAAATTATAATTCCCTGCTGGCGGGTCCGCGTCAACTGCTGCCGGGTACATTGACCGGTCCGGAACAAAACACTTCCGGCGACCCGGTGAGCTGGGTGGATATAAGCAGCCATATATTTGCCCATTTATTTCCCAATCAGACGCCGTTCCAGAGGATTGTTGTGGTGGGAAGATGGGCACTGCCCGCCAATTCACCGGCGATCGGCAAGGTGCTTTCACGTTTGAATGATCAGTCTCTGCTTCTGGTCGAGCATACGCTGGGTCACGGACGAATTTACACCTTCCTGACCTCGCCCGGCGGCGGCTGGACCAACCTGGCCACAACGCCGGCGTTTCTGCCAATGATGGTAAGGATAGCGCTGGGCAGCGCCGGAACTCTCTCCCGGTTGACAAGTTACGAACCCGGACAGCTCGTTTCGATTCCTGTCTCATCCAAGAACACCCATTTAAGCGTTAATGTGAATGTTCCCGGCTCGAATGTGCCGGTGAACGTACAATCCGCGCCCGGGTCAGACGGCCGGCCACAATGGTTGTTCCGTGACTCCCGCCTCGCCGGATTATACACATGGGAAAGCTTTGATCGTCAAAAGCACGGAAGCTTTGTGGTAAACAACCCATCGGCAGAAGTGGATTTGCGTGCGGCGCCGGCGAAAGCGCTGGCCGTTGAGGCAATGGTAAAATTGCCGCCTATCATCGCACCCACTGCCCGGCAGTTGCAAACCCTGCTGGCAAAGAATTCACAGGGCAGTTCACTTATGCCGGGTATTCTGGCATTGGTGCTGATTCTGGCCGTGATTGAAGCACTGGCATCCAATCGTTATAAGCCGGCCCTGCAGCGGCGCGATGAGCATGGTTTTAATGAGCCCGATGCAGACCGGCGGGAATCTTTAAAGGCACTGGAATCGCAGGCGATATCATGAATCCAAGACAAATGGCGGAAAAACGCGTAACTTTATCGGGTCGATTACACAAACGATTGCCTGTAACCTTCCTGGCGCCGTTCCTCGCGGCGTTTATGGTCTGGATTTTACCTTTGCAAAGTTACGCGCAGGCCCGGAATATTCCGCGATTTGTCGGCACGACATGGAGCGGATTCAATTCCCCCCTGTTTGGCACGCTGTTTACGCAAATCACCCCGGAAAATGCCGGGAAATGGGGGCTCGTTGAACCGCGCCCCGGCGTATTTCATTGGCAGGCGCTGGACGCCATGTACAAATTGGCGCGGCGGCGGCATCTGATCATCAAACAACACAATATGATTTGGGGTCAGCAACAGCCCGCATGGGTGAATAACGGCAACGCCCGCAAGGCCGTGATCGCCTGGTTTGCCGCCTTCGCCCGCCGTTACGGATCGCGAACAGCCCTGATGGACGTGGTGAATGAACCATTGCAGCATCCACCGGCCTATCGAGCCGGCCTGCCCGGCGGCAGCAGCCGATGGGGATGGGTGGTCTGGACATATCAACTGGCGCGGAAATATTTTCCACACACAAAACTGCTGATCAATGACTACAACATATTAAATTCGGTGCGCAACACGCAGCGCTATGCCCGGCTTATCCATATATTGCTTCAAAAGCACCTGATTGACGGCATCGGCTGCCAGGCCCACGGGCTGGAACGCACACCCTCCAGCCTGATCCGGCGAAATTTACGAACGCTGGCGGCACTCGACATTCCCATATATATCTCCGAATACGATTTGAACTGGAAAAGCGATGCCTTGCAATTGGCACAAATGAAAAGGCAGTTTCCCATATTCTGGAATGATCCGCATGTAGCCGGAATTACTTTCTGGGATTTCAAGCAGGGTCACACCTGGCTGCCTTACACGTATCTGGTTAAACGCAACGGCCGGCCGCGACCGGCGCTGGCGTGGCTGCGGCATTATCTGCATCAATAAGGGAAGGGAGCATCGGATTTTTTTATGGGCTTTGCCCGTCCGCGATGGTGTGCCAATTTTTCAGGGGTAAATCCATAATGAATAGACGGCATTTTCTGCAGAACACAGGTTTGGCGGCGATGCTGGCGGCCATCGGTATTCGCCGATCCGCGGCGGCCAATGCTCCTGTCGGCGAATGCCGCGTTATTCACAACTGGAGGCCGGCTTCAGGCGATGTGATGCTGGCATCGGAACATGGAACTGCGGATATTCTGGTGGATCCGGACGACTATCCAGTGGTTCATATCGCGGCCAATATGCTCGCCGGCGATCTTTTACGCGTGACGGGCCATAAGCCGGCGGTCACACACATTGCCGGAAAACACAGGACGGCGATCATCATAGGAACCCTGGGCCATTGCCGCTGGATCGACGCCCTGGCCGGAAACGGAACGCTTCAAACGCATGTCATCCGCGGGAAATGGGAATCATTTGTGTGGCAGGTCGTGGAACAACCTGTTTCCGGGATAGACCGGGCGGTTATCATCGCAGGGTCGGACCGCAGAGGTACGGCCTACGGAGTCATGGAATTAATTGAAGCGGCCGGCGTTTCCCCCTGGCACTGGTGGGCGGATGTTGCGGTGAATACATCCCGCACCGTCGCGCTGAGCCGCGGTGTGCGGATCTCCGGCGAACCGGGCGTGAAATACCGGGGCATTTTCATAAACGATGAAGACTGGGGATTTGAGCCATGGGCCGCCCATACATTGGATCCGCGGAGAGGAAACATCGGTCCCAAGACGTATCAAAAAGTATTCGACTTGATGCTGCGGCTGAAATTGAACTATCTCTGGCCGGCGATGCATACATGTTCAACCCCGTTCGCCGCCATTCCGGAGAATGCGGCACTGGCTGATGATTATGCGATTGTCATGGGGGCATCGCACGTGGAACCAATGCTGGCCAATCCCGCAACATTTTTGCAGGGACCCGGCCGCGCACGCAACGGACCGTGGAATTTCGTCACCAACAGTGCACGCATATTAAAATTCTGGAAACAATCCGTGATCAGCCGCGGTCGATATGAAGCCGTCTGGACGATCGGCATGCGCGGCCCATATGACAGCCCCCTGCTGGGCGTGCACACTTTAAAGCAGGAACGAACTCTTGTGGAAAAAATATTCCACATACAAGACGAAATGCTCAAGCGCTTTGTCACCCGCCGCTGGGGGCGACCCGCGGAATGTTATGTGCCTTACAAGGAAGCATTGCTGGTATTTAATTCCAGATTGCAGGTTCCGCCGGATGCGACGATTGTCTGGCCGGATAATAATTTCGGCTATATCCGGCAGCTTGGTACCGCGGAGCAGCGCCGGCGCCCGGGCGGCGCGGGCGTGTATTATCATGCGGAATACCTTGGCGTACCCCACTCGTATTGCTGGCTGAACACGACTCCACCGGCATTGATGTGGGAAGAATTGAAAAAAGCCTGGGATAATCAGGCCCGGACGATCTGGGTAATTAATGTCGGCGGCATAAAACCCCGTGAAATTGCAGTGGATTTCGCCGCACGAATGGCATGGAATCCGACCGTGCAGGGTCCGGATGCGCAACCGCGGTTTTTGACGTCTTTTGCTGAAAGCACGTGTGGCATTCCGCCGGCCCGGGCGATTGCGGATATGATGCATGAGTATTTTCTGTTGGGCCAGATTCGCCGGCCGGAATCAATGAATCGCGGCTGGGCTGCGGAATTGCCTTTACAGCAAGTAACCGATTTGATGGGCCGTTATAAAACATTGCTGGCCGCACAACGGCAATTGGGGCGCACCATCCCGGTGGAAAAACGCGCGGCATTTTTCGAGCTGTTTGCGTACAGCGTTCAAATGCTTTCCGCCACGGGGCTTCTGTTTTTGTATGACCGACAAATCCGTCCGGGCAATGCCGATGCGGCCCGCGCCCAGCGCGAAGTCGCCAAATGGCGTCGTTTTATTGAACGGCAGGTAGCCTACTATAACAATCGTCTGTCCGGCGGGAAATGGCGGAATTTCGCAACAATGGGCGGCAGCACGTGGCGAACCAATTGGGCATCCACCCAATGGCCATGGGTCGATCACCACGTTGCGCCGCTGCGTCCGGCTCCGGCGCCGCTGGCCTCAATTTCAGCGGACAATTACAGATCAAACCGTTCCGCCGGCAGAGCGTCCTGGCGGCGCGTGGCCGGACTGGGCCGAAATGGCGGCGCTATGGCATTGTGGCCGGCAGTGCCCGAAAACCATTGGATTCTTCCGGCGGACGCAGGCAGGGCGCCCTGCCTGGAATATGAGATAACCACCGCATCATCCATAGCGAATGGACTCGTTATACTCCACGTGCTGCCGACCTATGAATTGCATCCGGGGATGCAGTTGCGGGTGGCCATGAGTTGGAATCGCGGTCCGGTGCATATTCTGGAGGTACCGTATGCATCAAGCGAAACACGCGTCGCCGGTAATCGCATACGTTCTTTGGGGGTGCTGAACAATCAACTCCTGCTGCGTCAGGCGGTCGGCGGAATCAGTGCCGGCCGGCAGCACATGGCCATCTACGCGGTTGACCCCGGGCTGGTGCTGGACGAGATATCGATAAGTGCCGCACTTTAAGAAATGCCAAAACAGGGTATTATTGTTACATAAATTGATCGCTGCAAAAGCCGGCCAATTTTGCGGGTTCAAGTTTATTTTAGAGTCGGAAGTCACTTTAACTGGAGTTCATTTTATGGCCGATGACGGACAGCGGATATCTCTTAATCGCCGCAGCTTTATGGCAACTGCGGCGGGAGCGACGGCGGCAGTGAGCCTTCTTGGCCGCGGCGAGAGGTCAAATGCCGCCGGGGGAACGGCCGCCATGCCCGAAGCGCCGTTGGCCGGCATTACGAGGGAAGCGTTTGCGAAGGCTCGAAGCCGCGCGGCAGCGATGGCGGCCAAGATGACACCGGCGGAGCTTGCCTCCCAACTTGGTAATACGACAATCGCAATTAAACGGCTGGGATTACCAGCGTATCAATATTGGCACGAAGCGCTGCACGGCCTGCTCCGCGGCGGGCCGGTCAGCAGTTTTCCGATTCCCCTGGCCATGGCCAACACCTGGGATCCGGAATTGCAGTATCAGGTATACAATGCTGTGTCCGATGAGGCTCGGGCTTATCATAATACCCGCGGCACGGCGCTGGCTTTTTACTCCCCGCAGACTCTTAACACAGCCCGCGACCCGCGCTGGGGACGAATTGATGAAACACTCGGCGAAGATCCGCATCTCATCGGGGAAATGGCGGGCGCGGCAATTCGCGGCATGCAGGGCGGTGACCCGCGCTATCTGAAAACGGTTTGCTGCGCCAAACACTTTATCTGCAATGAGACCGACGACGACCGCCATACCGTTTCAGAATCGGTTAATTCCCGCAGTTTCTGGGAATATTTTACACAACCGTTTAAATCAGCGGTCAATGCCGGAGTCGCCACGGTGATGAGTTCGTACAATTCCATCAACGGTATTCCCTGCACCGGGGACCGCACACTCCTGACGGGCATTCTGCGGCGCCAATGGGGATTCCGCGGCTACGTGACATCGGATTGCGACGCCGTTGCGGACATCTATCAAACCCATCACTATGTCCCCACCGCAGCACAGGCCGCGGCCATGGGTCTGCGGGCCGGCTGCGATTTGAATTGCGGCGGCACCTATCAGCATCACGCCGTCCACGCCATGGACCTTGAACTGGTTACCCGCGAACGGGTCGCCGAATCTGTCACGCGTCTGCTGACCATCCGCATGCTTCTTGGGGAATTTGATTCCACGGAATCCGTGCCGTTCAGCCGCATTGGATTTAACGTGGTGGATTCCCCAAAGCACCGGCAAATCGCGCTGCAGGCGGCGCGCGAATCCATTGTGCTGCTGAAAAATGACAACGCCATGCTTCCGCTGAAGAAAAGTGGAATTAAATCGATTGCGGTGATCGGCCCGCTGGCGGCGCGGTGTCCGCTGGGCGGGTATGCCGGCGGCCCGCTGCTGCACATTTCACCGCTTCAGGGAATCGCCGCACAGATGGGCGTTGATATCCAGCAGAATCGCATTCCCGCGGTAAATTTTACATCCATTGACTGGCGGTTTAAATTTACCCGCTGCACCCTTCCGGACTCCACACTCGGCCTGATTCGCAACACGAACTGGGTGGAGTTGCCGGCCGCCGATTTTTCCAAAGTTACATCCATTAATGCCCGTGTGGCTGCAATGCAGGACGGAAGCTTTATCGACATCCGCCTGGACAGTCCCGGCGGCCCCGTGGCCTGCAGTATTCCCGTGCCGGCGACCGGCGGATGGCATCATTGGAAGGAAGTGTCCGCTCCGGCACATGCCGTCGGCGGATTGCATGCGATCTTTCTGGTGGCACGCGGTCCTGACAATTCACCGGACCTTTTTCATACAGATTGGATAGAATTGGAGCCGGCGCCCCATATCTCGCCCGGCCGGACCAAAATTACGTCCGTGCTTGGCGCCACGGTTTCCGGTCCGCGAAATCAGGCCTGGCTGGATGAAGCGGCCAACGCCGCCAAATCAGCCGATATCGCGGTGGTAGTGGTGGGCGACGATCAAACAGTGGACCATGAGCAACTTGACCGTGCCGATATCCGTCTTCCCGGCGCACAGCATGAGTTGATTCAGGTTGTGAGCCGTGCCAATCCCAAAACCATTGTTATCGTGACAAGCAACTGCCCCGTGGCGATACCCGCCGAACAGCGCAGCCGTCGCGTCCCGGCTATTTTATGCGCGCTGGCGGCCGGACAGGCCGGCGGGGAAGCCATCGCCGACATTCTTTTCGGCCGGTATAACCCCGGCGGCAAACTGGCGGAAACGTGGTATACCGGAATCAAGCAGCTCCCGGGCTTCCATGATTTTAACATCATGAATAATCGCACCTACATGTATTTCACCGGCAGACCGCTGTATCCGTTCGGCCACGGATTGAGTTACACATCCTTCAGTCTTCCGACGACCGACGTCTCCGCGGGAAGTTTGATTCCCGGCGGAGAAATAACCGTCACGGTCACGGTGAAAAATACCGGTAAAACCGCGGGCGATGAGGTTGTGCAATTGTATGTTCGCAGCCCAAAAAGTCCGGTTAAACGGCCGCAAAAGCAACTTGCCGCTTTTGCCCGCGTAAAACAGGTTCCGGCCGGGGCGTCACGCCGAGTCACGCTGCAGCTGCGGCACGACCATCCGGCATTGCGTTTTTGGGATGAGGCGAATCAGCGATTTGTAATTCAGCCCGGACGGCTTACCCTGATGGTGGGAACTTCCAGCGACCGAATTATTCATCGCCGCACGGTTAACTTGACCGCCTGAGGCGGGCCGACCGTTGTGAACCATTTGACCGCGCAAGTACGGCTAATTGGAACGAACAGGTTGCAATGAATCACCATAAATCGCGGCGCGGACGTGGCTATTGCCAAACAACCGGTTTTACCCCACACTGCTGGGCATGCCCCACCACCGCAAAAAGCGCTACACGCCGCAGTTTGATATTCGCCACGCCCTGCGCAACCGTCCGCTGGAACGATTTATTTTCAGCCATGATATCATCGGCCCGTTGATTAAGCGGATAGGACGATGGGGTCTTACGGCGATGGTGTGGCCGCGGTTTGTGGCTCCTTACCGATGGCGGCTGGAACATGCGCCAATGCCCTTTCCGAATCTGCCGCCGGAATTTTGCGGGTACAAAATTTTACACCTCACGGACCTGCATGCCGGTTCCACGCGGCAATCATATCTATTGCGCGTCCTGAAATCCGCAGTCGCGACACGCCCGGATCTCGTTGTGATTTCGGGTGACCTTCTGGATTACATGCCGGCCGGTCTGGCCGCTCTACGTGAATTGCTTCCGGAAATAACCGCGCCGGACGGCGTACTGGCCTGCTTCGGCAATCATGATTACCACGAATATTCATGGCGGCACGTGGGAAAACGTTCCAGTCATCGGGCCATTCATAAGCGGTTGCGTCAGTTGCTGTCGACCCTTGGGATCCGATATTTATGCAATCAAAAAATTGACATCCGCCGCGGCAACGCCACATTGCAGCTGGTGGGAATTGACGAGCTTTGGACCGGAAACGCCGATCCAGCGGCGGCTTTTGCCGATGTGAGGACCGGCCAACCCTGCATCTGCCTGCAGCATAATCCGGATGGCGCGGCGATTCTGAAGGGTTACCCCTGGCATTGGATGCTTTGCGGCCACACGCATGGCGGCCAAGTCATCATACCCGTCCTCGGCCCATTGTTTGTACCGGTCGAAAACCGCCAATGGCTCCGGGGGTTTTATCATTTTCAGCACCCGGCGGTCGGCACTCAGACCATGTTTATCAGCCGCGGCAGCGGTTCTTCCATCCCCGTCCGGTTGCGCTGCCCGCCGGAAGTGCGGCTTTTTACGCTTTGCTCCGCGGACAGATAAAAATTGCCAAGACTGTGGACAGATGGGCGCAGCCGTTTTAACTCGGCATTGCGCGTACTCGACTTATACCGGCTCTTTGAAGGCCTCCGATTTCGGCAGGTCCTTCAGCCCGGCAAGCCCGAAAACTTCCAAAAAATGTTTGGTGGTGCCATACAACATCGGGCGGCCTACTTCCTCCGCACGGCCCACAATTTTCACCAGGTTATATTCCATAAGCGTCCGCAGCACCTCGCCGCAGGCGACTCCGCGAATGGTTTCCACATCCACACGCAAAATCGGCTGCTTGTACGCCACTATCGCCAGGGTTTCCAGGGCGGCGGGCGTCAACTTGCCCTCTTCGCGCTTGCGCATCAGGCGCTGCACATATTCGGCGTATTGCGGCAGGGTGAGGATTTGATAGCCGCCGGCACGCTCTTCAATCCGGTAAGCCGCCTGACGCTGTTGATAGATCGTATTTAAATCCTCAATCGCCTGTTTTACCGGCTTGGTGGAATCCAGCCCCAGTGTCTGGGCAAGCTTGCCGCCGGAAAGCGGCACATCGCTGGAAAAAAGAATCGCCTCCAAAACCTGCTGCAGCGGCATTTGCTGCGCGGAAAAATCATCGGTTAAAGCCGGGACGGCCGTTTCATTGGCGGCGTCAGGCAGGTCTGTTTCCGTCGGAGCGGGTGGAATTGACGTTGTCATGCCGGATTGGTCGGCATCTGCCGCCGCCTGCGGATTCATGTTCGCGGGGCTTTCACCAACCCCCTCAATTGAAGCCTGCGACGCAATCACGGCGGCGGAATCAGCCGCCGCCTGTTCATGTGGCTCACCATTCCGGGGATTCGTCCGAACGTCGTTTTCCATGGCAAGAATCTATCCCACAACGGCCCGACAGTCCAGCCCGTCAAGAAGGCAATCCTGTTTAATCGCCTGATTCGTCTGAATAATGCGGCGGCACAGTGATACCGTTTTTTGCGGCCACGGTCCGCATGTCCGTGGCCAGCGGCACGGTAAATTCCATCCATTTGCGGGTTTGTGGATGGCGAAATCCGAGCCGCAGGCAATGCAGGCATAACCGCGGGGCGGCCGGAGTCGGCATTGTGCGCGTGGAGAGCCCATACATATCATCGCCCAAAATCGGATTGCCCAGGAACATCATGTGAGCGCGAATCTGGTGCAGGCGGCCCGTCTTTATTTTCACGCTTACCAGTGACAGCCGGTCCGTTCCGACGATAACCTGATAGGCGGAAACCGCCTCCTGACCGGTGCGGGAAATGATGACTTTTTTGACGGTTCCAATCACTTCCTTCAGCCGGGCCTGAATGACCCCCTGCTGCGGCACGGGTTTGCCGCAAACCAGGGCCAGATATTCCTTTTCCACGCGACGCTCTTCAAATTCCAGGCGGAGAAAATCATAGGCGTATGGCTTTAACGCGACCACCAGCAGGCCGCTGGTCGCTTTATCCAGCCGATGGAGCATTCCCCAGTCCCGGGCCGCACCCATATTTCGCAATATATTCCCATGCGTGGCAAATAGGCCGTTAAGCAGGGCATCCGTCATGTGCCCCAACCCGGGTTGCGATACCAGGCCGGC
>JAKBBN010000015.1 GCA_021808485.1 Planctomycetota bacterium
CGATCTCAGGCCGTCCACCAGCCTGTCTTGATCATACTCGGACTGGCCGGCAGCCTCCTGCATGTGTGGAATCATGGGCTTTTTAAATCCCTGCTGTTCCTGTCCGCCGGTACGGTTGTCCAGTCGACCGGCACGCGCGATCTGGATCGAATGGGAGGTGTCGCCCGCACCATGCCCGTCACGGCCGGGCTGTTCTTAATCGGCGCCTGGGCAATTTGCGGCCTGCCGCCGTTGAATGGTTTTGTCAGTGAGCTTTTTCTTTACATCGGCTTTTTCCATACCGTTCGTGGCGAACCGCTTTTAATGCCGGTGGCGCTTCTGCTGGTCATGGCCGGCGCATTGGCGGCCGCATGTTTTATCAAGGTGTTCGGCACCGCATTTCTTGGGCATTGGCGTGGACCGCAGCGGCGCTTTCATGAGGCGCCCCTGGTTATGCGGTATTCCATGCTGGCGCTGGCGGCGACATGCCTGATGATTGGGATGTTTCCATTAATTGCCGTTGGTCCGTTGCAGCAAACCGCCCAGGGGCTTTTGCGGCCGCAATTTCCGCGAATTCCGCCCGCCGGAGGACTTCTCCTGAAATCCGGGACAATTTCATCCGCTGCCGCGGCAGTCGCGCCGCTGCCGCATTTGGGTTCCCTGGTTCCATTTTTTGCCATCAGCCTGGTATCCGTTGCCTTGGTATGTATGGCCGGCGTTGCAACCGGTCTTGCCCTGCGGCGAAAATCATCCGGATCCAGGCCTGCATGGGACTGCGGTTACGTTCGGCCCACGCCGCGCATGCAATATTCCGCATCATCCATGGGCGAAATTATCCAACGCTGTTTCCACCGGATTTCAATCGTGCGGGCGGTTGTCAGCGAACAATTCGCCGCTGAACGCCGGCTGCCCGCGGAAAGCCGGTTTGAAACACACGCGGATGATCCCGCGCTAACGCGTGTTGTCCATCCCGTCGGGAAAGCTCTCAACCTGGTGGCCGCCGCATGCCGCGGATTTCAGCATGGCAGCGTGCAACGCTATCTTCTTTATATGCTGGTGATGCTTGTGGTGCTTCTTCTCGCGCTGGTGCCGTTTGGGAATTTGTTCCGGAATTTATTTTAAGCGGCAGTCATCCGCGGAATGGTTGTATGCTTACTGCGAAATCTAGTGTGCTCGGCGGACTTATCTCTGCGCTGGCTCTTGCCGCGTGCAGCGGTCTTCCCTCCCTTGCCGCTTCGCGCCGCAATGCCGGCCGGATGATCTCCACCACCCTTCTTGTCGCGGGCTGCGCCCTGGGCATAACGGTTCTGGCCGGTTATTGGCTTGGTGGTGCTCCATCCTATATATGGTCGCTGCCGTGGAATTCGCCTTTTGGACCCCCGCAGATTCGACTGGATGCCCTGGCCGCGTTCTTTCTTTTTCCGGTGTTTCTCATTGCCGGCGCGGGTTCCATTTATGGTTTGGGATATTGGGCCCAAAAAAATCATCCGGCCAGCGGCGGCCGACTGACTCTTTTCTGGGGGATCATGACCGCTGCTATGGCCATGGTCGTTCTTGCCGGTCAGATGGTTGTGTTTCTCTCCGCATGGGAAATCATGGCGATGGCGGGTTATTTTCTGCTGGTCACCGATGATAGCCAACCCAACGTCCGCCGGGCCGCCTGGATTTATCTTATCGCGGCTCATCTGGCGGCGCTGTCCCTGATCGCCATGTGCGTACTGCTGCACGGCATGACCGGAACATTCGCGTTGTGGCCCCGGCGGCTGCCTGCTGATCCCGGCGGCATTTCCGTGGCTGTCTTTTTATTGGCGCTCGCAGGCTTTGGCGCCAAGGCCGGGCTGGCGCCGATGCATTTCTGGCTGCCGGACGCGCATGCTGCCGCGCCGGGTCATGTGTCAGCCTTTTTTTCCGGAGTCATGCTAACAATGGGCGTTTACGGCCTGATGCGTGTAGCCGCAATTTTCGCTGATCCGCCGCTGTGGTGGGGGGGGACTTTTTTAACTGTCGGCGCCGGTACCGCTCTCCTGGCCGGCATATGGGCTATCGCACAGACCGATTTTAAGCGCATGATGGCGCTGAGCAGCATTGAAAACATGGGTATCATTGCCATGGCCCTGGGATTGGCAGAAATCGGGATATCCACCAGATCGCCCGTGCTGGCGGCGCTTGGTGTTTGCGGCGCACTTCTGCATATGTTGAATCACAGCCTGTTTAAGCCTCTGTTGTTTCTGTGCGCCGGCGCCGTGATTCATGCTGTGCACCGTCGCGGCGTGGAAGGTCTTGGCGGACTGGCCCGAAATATGCCCCGGACGTTTACGGTTTCACTCGTTGGTGCTCTGGCCATTTCCGGTATTCCGCCGTTGAATGGTTTTGTCAGTGAATGGATTATTTTCTTCGCTTTTATGGTTGCAGGATCAACCTCCGGGCCGCAGGCGACGGCGGCATTACCCTTGGCCGTACTGGCCCTTTGCGGCGCGGCAACTTTTGCGGCATATATCACATGGATTTCCCTGATTTTTCTTGGCCGCTCAAAAACCGATGCGACCGCAATCGCACATGATCCCGGCCGAAGCATGCTGGCGCCAATGATAGTGCTGGCGGGTTTGTGCGTTGTTCTGGGCACAGTGCCGGCCGCTCTGGCGGAAATTCTCAATCGCGCCGCCGGAGCATGGTCGCCCGCCGGTCCGCTGCCGGATATCCGCTCAATTGTACCGTTTCATATCTTTACCGTGCTGGGAATTGTTCTTCTTGCCGGGGCGGCGATTGTTGGTATCGCCTTAAGGCGGCATCGATCGCGCCGCGCCATGCCGGCCGCAGTTACCACGGATTTGGTTCCAGCATTCGCAGCGGTGGAAACATGGAATTGCGGCTTTTCCCCGCGGGTCGGCAGGGCGGCCTATACCGGCGGTTCCATGCTGCAAATGCCGACGCACTGGTTTCGCAGCGTTATTCGGCCGCGGTGGCTGCGGCCGCGGATTGAAGGAATATTTCCGCTGCCCGCCGAAGCCTGCCGCGAGTCACCGGATCCCTTGCTGGATTACCTGATCAATCCTTTGGCCGCCCGCATCAGCCGTACCGTCGATCGCTTTCGCCGGCTGCACGGCGGCAAGTCTCAGATTTACATTCTTTACATGCTTTTGATACTGCTGATTCTGACGTTGTCGATATTTGTCACCGCCTGATTGTCCGGATTATTGAATGTTTGCGTCTCTGATAACAAAGATACTTGATGTGGTGATCCTCCTGATGATGCCGCCGCTGCTGCCCGGCATTATCAATCGCGTGAAAGCCTGGTTTGCCGGGCGCAAAGGGCCGCCCTTGTTGCAGACCTATTTCGATCTGCGGCGACTGATCGGCAAGCAAAGCGTCATCAGTTCCGCGACGACGTGGGTCTTTCCCGCGGGACCCTTTATCGTCCTGGGCATGGTGGTGACCGCCGGACTGCTGATGCCGCTTGGCCCGGCGCAGGCTCCGATACATTTTGAAGGCGACTTGATCCTGCTGGTATATCTGCTGGGGGCGGCGCGTTTTTTCACCGCACTGGCCGCCATGGACACCGGCTCTTCCTTTGAGGGAATGGGCGCCGCCCGCGAAATTGCATTTGCCGTCATCGCGGAACCGGCTCTGTTCATGGTGCTTCTGGTGCTGGTCACGGCGGGTTGGCAAAGCAGCGGCGTCTCCGCCGTCCATTCCGCGGCAGGGGGCCTGTCCGGTTACCTGAGCCTGTCAACCCTGCTCCTGCCGTCGGCGCATGCGGTTGTAAGCGGCAGAATGCAGGCGGCGCTGATCTTATCGGCGGTCGCCCTTTTCATTATTTTGCTTGCCGAATGCGGTCGTATTCCGGTGGATGATCCCAATACACACCTTGAACTGACCATGCGGCACGAAGTCATGATTCTGGATAACAGCGGCCGGCTGCTTGCCGCCCAGACATATGCCTCCTCCATGAAACTGCTTATCCTCTCGGCCCTGCTGGTTCACCTGCTGTTGCCGCGGAATGCCGGCCTGACGGATTTGTCCGTCGGCGCCTGGATATTGTGCCTGTTGGGCATGGTGCTGACCGTGGGAATCGTCGGCATCGTGGAGTCATTCATGGCCCGGTTGCGTCTGAAATTAATTCCCATGCTGCTTGCCAGCGCCTTTCTCCTGGGCGGATTTGCGTTTCTACTTCTTATCGGGTGATTGTAACCATGATTTCAATGTACATACTCAATGCTGTTCTCGTTCTGGTGATTTTGCTGAACATGTATGCACTGGGCGCCGGCCGCATGAGCTCCCTCGTCCGCACGGCGGCGATGCAGGGTGTTCTCCTCGCACTGCTGCCGGAAATTGCCTTGGGAAGCCGCGGTCTGATGCCGTTTGCCGTGACTGCGATAACATTGGGCGTCAAAGGCATGCTCATACCCTGGCTGCTGCTGCGGGCATTGCGCAATACCAATGTAAAAAAGGAAGTGGAGCCGCTCATCGGCTTCATGCCCAGCATCCTCCTTGGCGCCCTGGTAACCGGCACGGCGCTTACGCTTTCGGGAATTCTGTCGGCGCCGCGGCATCCGTTGGGGCTCATGGTCATGCCCACCGCCATTTCCACGCTGTTTACCGGTTTCCTGCTGCTTACAGCCCGCGTAAAGGCCGTTACCCAGGCCATCGGCTTTCTGATTCTGGAGAACGGTATTTATGTTTTTGGATTGCTGCTCCTTGCGGCTGTGCCCGCACTGGTGGAATTGGGTATTCTTCTTGATGTGTTCGTGGGTATCTTTGTGATCAGCATCATCCTGCACCATATCAACCGTACATTCGATTCCATGGATACGCGCAGCCTGGCGGCATTAAAGGAATAATTGATGATATACCTTGCAGCGATTTTTGTGTGCCTCGTCGGCGGCGCCGCCGCCCTGGTCACACGATCCGACAAAAGCCGGCCGCTCATTCTTCCGGTTGTCGGCGCCGTGCATTTTGCTCTGGCGATCAACATTATCTGGGGATCGCCGGTCGCACCGTCTTACGGCATTCTGCACATTGATCCGCCCGGAAAAATTGTGCTGCTGGTCGTCAGTCTGTTGTTTCTGGCGATTTCCTTCTATGCGGTCGGTTATCTGCGGTACCGGCTGAGCCGGTCGAACCGCGTACTCTGCTTCTGCATGTTGATGCTGCTTGGCGCGATGACGCTGGTAATCTGTACGGATCATCTGGGCGTCATGTGGATTGCGATGGAAGCCACCACATTAAGTTCGGCGCCGCTGGTGTACTTCAATCGCACGCGGTTGTCTTTGGAAGCTACCTGGAAGTTTCTGCTTATCTGTTCGGTGGGCATTGCCATGGCGCTGCTGGGATCATTCCTGATAGCCTATTCGGCCCTGATACGCGGGCTTACGCCCTCCATGAGTATCCCTTCGCTCATTCAACAGGCTCCGCATCTCGATATTGTCTGGCTGCGCGCCGGTTTTGTGTTTTTGCTCGTCGGTTATGGAACCAAGATGGGGCTGGCGCCCATGCATACATGGAAGCCGGACACTTATGGTGAAGCACCGGGCATGGTGGGGGCGTTTATGTCCGGCGGACTCACCAGCTGTGCGTTCCTGCTGCTGATCCGGGTGCAGCGGATTCTTGCGGCCGGCGGGCAGGGGCCGTGGACGCGGCATTTGCTGATATTCATGGGGCTGCTTTCCATGCTCTTTGCGGCTGTCTTTATGCTCGGCCAACGGGATATTAAACGCCTGCTGGCTTATTCCAGCGTTGAACACATGGGCATTCTGGCGCTGGGGTTGGGCATCGGAGGCATTGCCCTGATTGGCGCACTGCTGCACGTTATCAACAATGGCCTCACCAAGGGGGTTTTGTTTCTCTCCGCCGGAAATATTCACCGCGCATACGAGAGTAAATCCATTCCGGAAGTCTCCGGCGCTATCCGCCGTCTGCCGGTTTCCGGAACCCTGTTCCTGCTTGGCTTTATCGCCATTACCGGATCGCCGCCTTTCGGACCGTTTGTCAGTGAGTTCATGATTCTAAACGGGAGCATTGCCCGCGGGCATTATTTTGCGGCCGTCGCATTTCTGCTTCTCCTGTTCATCATATTCCTGGGAATGGGCCGCACCGTGCTCACCGCCGTTCATGGCCGGCCTTCAGTGGCCGCCCGCCACACGCCATATCAGGACAATATCTGGACCGCCGCCCCGATTGTCGCCACCCTGCTGCTGGTTCTGATAATCGGCTTGTTTATTCCCGCTCCTCTGGCCAACGTACTTCAGCAGGCCGGAACCTATATGGGAGTCAAGCCATGAATCGCATTGTGTCCGCATTTCCGGCTTTCACCGCCATCGGGGTCGGCCGAAGTATTCCCTTCGCCTCCGTTGTGCGGAGCGATATTGCCGCGTTTCAGCGGACGCTTGCGGATGCGATGACCCGCGGCTGCCGGCTGGTGTCGCTCTTTGCCATGCCGGAGCCCAATGCGCCTGCCGAAATGCCATTGACGGCTGTTGCAATTCTGGCCGATGATTTCGGTTCGTTGTTGTATGCCGGCCGCACTTCCATTGCGGACTCCTACCCTTCCATGGCGGCTGATTTTCCGCAGGTGCAACTGTTTGAACGTGAACTTGCCGAACAATGCGGAATCATTGTAACCGGACATCCATGGCTCAAGCCGGTGCGCTTTGCGCCGCGTCTGTATTCCGGGCCGGACCATCCTTCCACCGCACCATCCGTCTGCGGCGATATGGAGTTTTACCAGGTAAAAGGGGCGGAGGTTCATGAGGTTGCGGTGGGGCCTGTGCATGCGGGCGTCATTGAGCCGGGACATTTTCGTTTCCAGTGCCATGGCGAGAATATTTTTCACCTGGAAATCTCTCTTGGATATCAGCATCGCGGCGTGGAACGCGCCATGATCGGCGCGTCGCCGGCTCGCGCCTTTTCTTTCGCCCAGACTTTGTGCGGTGATACGACCATCGGTCATACCACCGCGTATTGTCAGATTATCGAAGCGCTGAGCGACTGCCGGAAATCCGCCCGTGCCCAGTCGTTGCGCGGTATAGCGCTGGAACTGGAGCGTCTGGCCAATCATGTGGGCGATCTGGGGGCGATAAGCGGTGATGTCGGCTTCCTGCCCACCGCATCGTTTTGCGGGCGACTGCGCGGTGAATTTCTTAACATGACCGCCATGCTTTGCGGAAACCGTTTCGGCCGGGACATGCTGCGCCCCGGCGGTGTGCAATTTGATCTTGACCGTCAGCTGACGGATCAATTGCAGCATCGACTGGAAAAAAGTGCCGCGGAAGCTCGCCAGGCAATCGAACTGATGTGGAATTCCCCGTCAACCATGGCCCGCCTTGATGATACCGGTCGCCTTGATCCGCTGGATGCCGCGCAACTCGGTGTCGTCGGCCCGATGGCCCGGGCGTGCAATTTGCCCAGAGACGCGCGGCACGACCATCCCACCGGTATTTTTAGATTTGTTCATATTCCGCCCGCGACATGGGCCACAGGTGATGTCTTCGCGAGGGCGTTTGTCCGGTGGCTCGAAATTCGGCGATCGACGGAATTCATCGCAGGACAGCTGGCCGGCTTGCCGGAAGGTGATACCTGTTCCGCGCTATCCGCCCTGGCCCCGGACCACCTCGCCGTTACTTTGGTGGAGGGTTGGCGCGGTGAAATCTGCCATGTCGCCTGCACTGATTCCGCCGGCCGATTGTTCCGTTATAAAGTGGTGGACCCATCTTTCCATAATTGGCCGGCCGTGGGCATGGCCCTGCGCGGTCAGGAAATTTCTGATTTTCCGCTTTGCAACAAAAGTTTTAATTTGTCTTATTGCGGGCATGATTTATGAGCGACAACCCGGCCTCTTGCGGCTGGTTACTTTTTCCGGCCGTTATCTGGAGCACCTTTCATGCTTGATATTCTTATCGCGAGGATTTCCCAGGGCCACCAGACCATGACCTATCCTGACGGCCCGTCGCCGCCGTTGCCGCCACGATTTCGCGGCCTGCCGGTGCTGGATGCGGACAAATGTGCCGATGGCTGCACGCTCTGTGCGGACGTTTGCCCGACTCAGGCCATTACGCCGGCGACTGCCGAAAATGCCGCCGCAATGCCCGGTCCGCTGATGGACTTGGGGCGTTGCCTGTTCTGCACACAGTGCACAAGCATCTGTCCGGCTGACGCAATTCATTTCACACAGAATCACAGGCTGGCCGCACGCCGGGCGCAGCATCTGCATATCTCGCCGCATCAATCACTGCCCCCGCTGGAGGAATTGTCCGGCCGACTCAAAAAGCTTCTGGGCCGATCATTGAAAATTCGCGTGGTCAGCGCCGGAGGCTGCAATGCATGCGAGGCGGATGTGAATGTTCTGGGGACAATCGGCTGGGACCTCCAGCGATTCGGAATCGATTTTGTCGCCTCGCCTCGCCATGCGGATGCGCTTTTACTGACCGGCGCCTTAAGCCGGAACATGCACATGGCTGTCAGGAAAACCTGGGATGCAATGCCGGATCCGAAAATCGCGATTGCCGTGGGAGCGTGCGCGATCTCCGGCGGCCCTTATGCCGGCCATCCGGAAGTGCTTAACGGAGCCGAATCGGTCCTGCCGGTTGATCTGTTTATTCCGGGGTGCCCGCCGCATCCGCTCACAATTCTGGATGGGCTGCTGCGCGTTTTAGGAAAAAGAATTGCCGATGGGCAAAAATGTTAGAGCCTTTGCGAAAGGTTCCTGAAAAGCTGGAAATCTACGGATGATGATGCGGGTGTCTTATCTCTGTTTATAGCTGATTTCGCACAGGCGGCTTTCGCATGCGCGGGATCAATCAACCGCAGTAATGACTTTCGTCACAATCGGCTTCCTTTGTTGGCGGAAGTCATGGGTGCGGTCGTTCCGGCTCGTGCGGAGGGCCGCGCGGATGTGCAGGATTTTGGGGCAGATCATGAGTCATGGTTCCGTGCAAGTAATCTTGATTACCGCCGGCATCCGCAGCATCAGCGTACATTGCATCCGGCTTGATGATCTGCTGCCGACGCTCCCTGAAATTCAGTCCGCGAATCACATTGTTCTCAAGGTGGATGTTGAGGGCCACGAAATGTCCGTGTTCCGCGGGGCCGCAGAGTTTATTCGCACCCGGCAGCCCGTTATCTTTTTCGAGTGGAATAAAGATTGCGTCACTCCGGATCGGGCCTCTTTGAAAACAATGACCGACTTTCTTGCAGCGCTGGCTCCCTATCGTTTTTCCGCCGTCCACGAAGCGGGTGGCAATATTCCGTTTCCACCCCCGGCTGAAGAATCTCCCTTGAATATCATCGCACAGATTTAGCCCGCCTTTTGCAATTTTCCAGGCCTGCATTTCTATGGAATCCGCCTGCAGTTGCCGTTGGACCGCCCGCCTTGGTCGCTGCCGGTTCTCGGTGCTCTGTATCTTCCGCGAGAGTTCAACGTGTCCGATTGGTCGGCGGCACATAGCCCATGTGATCCTGCCGGCGTTTCATGGCTCAGGATCGCCGTCGTTCACCTTGGCCGCCAAAAAACGCGGCGCGTAACGCGGACATTCCTGCCTGCGTTGCATTGCTTGGGCTGAGCTGTCACCAACACCACCGTTCATTCATTGCCGTGTCCAGTCCGCCCATGTTGCAATTCTAAACGCCTGCGATTGGTGCCTCATCGGCGAAAAGGGACAAAGCGGCGAAGTTCCGGAATCCTCAGGTAGAGTCCCAGCCAAACAAACAACCCCACGATCAGCGGCAGCCAAAATGGCTGGCCGGCTCGCACATGGCTTGCGGTGGCGCCGCCCAGATATCCCGTAAGCAGAATCGCGCCAAGCACGGCCGTCCGCGGGTAGCAATAAATCAGCACGCAGACCACCTCCACGGCTGCAATTCCCCTTGCCATGCCGGCCTGATAGCCAAGATCGGTCAGCATTTTGACCATCGGCTGAGGATCAATCAGCATCGCCACCCCGCCAAGGCCCATGATTGCAATCACGATCAGGCTCATTACGCGGCCAATCCACAGGGCCGCGCTGCTGCCCATCGGTGCGGTTGTCTGTTTTTCCACCGTAATGCTCCTTGATTAATCGGTGCTGAATCAACAGAAAGTCTCTTATAATGATAGCCGTAAGGTCTCGGCCCGGCCTTTTGCTCGCCTCTTCCGATTGTGGCATGGTAATGATCAAACCGAGTGTAAAACGTGATATTAATTCACAATGGCGGACTATGCTTCGAGTGTGAAACACGCCTTCTTTTCTTGCCACTTGCATTATTGCGACACAAAGACGACTATAATTGGCATATTTGTATCGCCGATGTTCACCTTCCGGGCATGGGTGACAGTGTGGCGGACAGTAGAGTGGAAAGCCGGTTTAGAGATATAACCATGAATTCAACTCGTCGTGTTGCGGTATTAATGGGAATTGATTCGGCATTCGGCCGCGAGTTGCTGCGCGGAATAAATGATTATGCCCGCCGCAACGGCCATTGGCATCTCTATTTCGGCCATACACCGGAACTGGCCATGTTGCCGACTTCCGAGCCATGGGGTGTTGATGGATTGATTGTTTACCTTGGCACAAGAGATGATTACCGCAATATTGAACGCATGGGGCTTCCCGCCGTGAACATCGGCAGTGCTTTTGATGATTTATCCATTCTTTCAGTGCGGCCGGACAATGATGCCATCGGTCAAGCCGCCGCTGAGCATCTGATCTCGAGTGGCCTTTCATCATTTGCATGTGTCAGCCTGGCGGATCATGCGGGCGCCCAGGACCGTGTCCGGGGCTTTACCCGCGCGGTTGCCGCGGCATCACCGCAGCGGCATTTTGCCGGAGTTATCAGCTTGGAAGGAAGGTCTCCCGGTCCGTCACATCTGCCGCAGCTTGAAGCATTCCTTCGTGGGCTGCCCACGCCCTGCGGTCTTTTTGTATTCAATGACCGGTTCGCACAGGCCGTTCTGGAAGCTGCCCGCCGCTGCGGCCTGCGCATTCCGGACGATATTGCGATGGTAAGCGTCGACAATGACGATCTGCTGTGCAATCTTTCCAATCCGCAGCTTTCAAGTGTGGATTCTGCGGCTGACCATGTTGGCTTTCGGGCCGCTGCGGTGCTTTACGATATGATGCGGGGCAAAAAGCCCCCTGCTGGTCCTGTGCTTATTCCGCACCGCGGCGTTATAACTCGCCGATCATCCGACGTGCTGGCGGTTAATGACCCGGTTGTGGCCCGGGCGCTTAAGTATATTCGTCAAGAACCGCCCGCCAACCTCAGCATTGACACAATTGTGAAGGGGGCTGATATTTCCCGTCGCACGCTGGAAAGGCGTTTTGCGCAGGTTCTGGGTAGAAGTGTGTATGACGAAATTCGCCAGCGCCGGATGCAGCACGCCAAATACCTCCTTTCCCACACAACCTTACCCATGGAGCGCGTTGGCGAAGAATGCGGATTCTGTCATCTGTCGCATTTCAGCAATGCCTTTGCCCATGTCGTGGGCATGCGGCCCACCAAATATCAGCAGATGACACGGGTTATTCCCGGTGGCAACGGCGGGGTGTCTGTGGACCTGACCAAGCCGCAACGCAAGCGGCGGACCCGGAAATAATACCAAGTTGTTTAATGTCGCGACGGCGCCGCCAACTAAAAGCTCAACTAAAAATTAGTTTCAAACATTTGGATTTTACCATTGCCGGACATCGGTCGCGCATGCCACGGAAATAGTTGCGTAGTGCCAACCGCTCTTTTGGGATTCGTGTGCGCCACGGCTGTCGATTTGTTGGCGGTCACTATTGCTCGCTGATTCAAGTTGGAAAATCCCAACCCGGGCCGGATGAAACTTCCGAATTTTCGTCCAAATAATTGCACCGGCTGCCCGGATGGAAAAAGAGGCTCGTGCTATTTGGTTCGTGTTGGTGCGCGGCGTCAGTCGGCTGATTTTTGCCATCCGGAACGGTTCGCCGCCGCTGATCGGAAGACAGGCAACAGATAAATTAGAATTACGCGAAAGAGAAAAAACAAATAATTTATAAAAAAATTAAAAAAATATCAATTAGTACTTGCATATATAGGACATTGCATTATAATAAATCTGTCATTTGGGTGGGCTGTCTTGATAATGGCCCGGCGCAGTCTGTCTGGTCATTTACTTTTGGCGGTGTTCTTCTGCCGCACGGCGGTTTTATCGCCTAGATTTTCAGGATCGTCATGCACAATGCAGGAGGCTGAGGCGGATACGCATATTTTTTTATAAGGAGACTATTCCATGAAATCTGCTGCGAACTTTCGATCTGTTCAAAGCCACAGGGGCGCTACAGCATCCGTTCCATTGGAAAAGCGGAGGTGGTGTTCCAAGGCATTTACATTGGTGGAACTGCTGGTCGTCATTTCAATTATCGCCTTGCTTATTGCCCTGCTTCTGCCGGCGCTGGCCCGCGCCAAGGACGAAGCCAATACCACCGTCTGTGCCAGCAACCTCCGCGGTATTGATCAGGCGGCCATGGAGTACAGCGCCGTCTACCATGATCAGCCGTTGCCCAGCATGACGGTCTCCACCCAGGGCGGCAATCAGGACCGCTGGTTGATATGGCCGGCCATATTAATGGTGACCGGAATCATCCCGCCGCAATCCGACTCCGGCAAGAATGGCGGGTACAATGTGCCGTCAATTCCCACTATTTTTTACGATCCCGGTGATAACAACGGCGCCTCGGCAAACGCCATTGACGGCATTAACGCCTACAGCTATTACATCATTCTGCCGGGCGGAAAAAAGGCACTTGTGCCCTATGTAACGGCATACACAATCAATGGCGGCTGGGTAAACCCGGAGTATAACCCCAACTATCCCAACAGCGAGTTTATGACTTCCCAGGGTTTTACCCACCGTTATGTCACGGCTCCCATGTTCGGACCGGGATATAAAAACTATCTGCCCTCGCCCGGCCAACCTCCCATTGCCTCCTTTCACAGCCCGGCGCATGACGTCTACTTTTTTGACGGTACGGAATGGGCCAATGACAACAATATGCTCAACGGCCCGGTTGGCCGCCATAACCGCACCTGGGGTTCCAATTCCCAGCCGACGATGTCGGGATATACGAATCTGGCGTTTCTTGACGGGCACGTGCAACTCTATCCGCGGGCTGAATTGCCGCAGAGTAATGCGCCCATGCGGGGCGGCGCCTGTGCGGATGGCGGTCTGTACGGCATCCCATATCAAACGGTTCAGCCGCCGTGGTTCAATATGAATTATGACGTGATGAACAGTAATTGAAATACCTACGAATCGGCAAGGGGCGCAGGCCGTTGCAACACGATCGGCAATTTGCCTGCGCCGGATACAAAAGAGTAAGGATGTTCAGCGCACTGTTAAATGTTAAATGTCGGAGATTTGAATATGCAATCGCAAGTAACCGGATTTATGTTCGCCGTTAGCTTGGCCATACCAGTTACCCTGGCTCTCGGTTCCACCGGGTTGGCCCGTGCAGACACCGTTACAACAGGGGCGCTGTCGGCACAAACCGCCGGCAGCGGCATAAACGATGATGGCGATGTAATACCCGTCAGCACGGGCTATTATGCCGCAGCCTTTGATTCCACCACCGGTGGAACAGTCGGCGGCGTCAATTTTACCGCGTTTCCCGGGAAAAATGGCACTGGTTCCGGTGGGATGGTGACGCTCGCCAATTTCGGGCACGACTACACCGGGTACTTCACCTCCGCCGTTACCACCGGAGACTCCGCACTTGATGCGGTCTTGAAGGGCGGCAACTATGCGGATACTACCTCCGTCGGTCAGATCACATTCAATAACCTGACCGCAGGCCAGGGGTATGAGGTTCAGTTTTTGGTGGTGGATAATCGGTCAAGTCAAATTGGCCGGTCCGTCCAGATCTCCAACAATTCTTCTTTCAGCAACGCCGGCAGCGGAAGCTACGCCAGCCCGGCGATTGAGTACGCCGTCGGTGGATCTCCAAGTGTCGGGTCATATGTCGACTGGGTTTTCGTCGCCAACAGTACGTCGCAGACGTTCTACGACGAACTTACGAATATCAACAGCAGCAGTACGCAATTTGGAACACCGCAGGGTACGCAGATCAATGCCCTGATTATCACTCCGACGCCGGAACCGGCCTCCATGGCCTTGCTTAGTTTGGGGGCGGCATCCATGCTGTTTCTTCGGCGCAGACGCCAAGCGCACTGAATAGCACCCGCAGGCTGTTTTTTCGTTTCGCCTATCAGACTGTTACCAATCTTTTTGGGCCGCAGGCGGCTGCGGCTGCATTTTTACCGGGCTGACTGTGCGCATCGCCGCATTGAAGCAAGCAATCCTGCATCAATTATTCTGTCACCGGCCCCGCCGACATACCGCTATCCGCGATGATTGGTCGCCGCCGTTAAGTGGGAGCAAGGTGGCAGATCGACATCAAATACAAAAAGGCAGATAACAAATAATTTATAAAAAATTAAAAAAATTATCTATTTTGACTTGCATATCTAAGTCTTTGTATTATAATAAAAATGTCATATGGATGGGTCGTATCGGTAACGACCCGGCGCGGTCTGATTCGTCATCTGCTTTTGGCGGCGTTCTTCTGCCGCCTGTCGGTTTTGTCGCCGGGGCTTTCAGGCTCGTCACATGAAATTCAGGTAGCCGGGATCGGCATAAATTAATAAAAGGAGATCGCGCCATGAAATTGGCCGCCAAATTTCGATTTATCCATAGCCGCCGGAGTACCGTCCGCTCCACGGTTTTGAAAAAGCGATTCCCGCGTTCCACGGGCTTTACATTGGTTGAATTACTGGTCGTCATTTCGATTATTGCGATTCTCATATCCCTGTTGCTTCCCGCACTCTCGGCGGCAAAAAAGGATGCTGATGCTACGGTCTGCACCAGCAATGAGCGGGAGATGGCAACCGCTATGATCACCTACCAGGCGACATACTCCGGGGCGTTGTTCCCTTATATGGATATGCACGGCGCGCTGGAGGCCTGGATTGTGCCGCTCGCCCCGTTTCTCACGGATTCACATAAAACCAGTTCCTCCGGCGGATATCAAATTGATTTCCAAAAATTGCAGACTGTGATTGTCTGTCCTTCCGTGCAGGCGCTGCCCGAAAACAGCCTTTCTTCAAGCAACATCGTCGGCGGCGTCGGTCAAACGTGGTGGTGGTCGGAACCCAAAAAATACAACACGACCTATGGTCAATACCAGTACACTTATTTTCAGGGCAGTTATTGCTTTAACGGCTGGCTTTATGGTGCCGGGGGAAACTGGATTAAAAGTACATCCGCCGGGCTGGCGCTGGATCGTTACATCACTCCAAGCGTCTCGCCGCCGGCTTATTACTGGCCGAACACCATCGTGAGCGTCTCCGCCGCTTCCGTACCTGTATTCGGTGATGGAATCTGGCTGGATGGCGGTCCCAAGGAAAACAATACACCTCCTCCGCCAAATTATGTGGATGGGCAGCTTCTTTACGGCGGCAGCCTGCCCGGCGGCGGCGATCTTACCCGGTGGTGCATCCAGCGGCATGGCAATGGGATCAATCTGGCTTTTATGGATGGCCATGCGGAGCATGTTGAACTGAAAAATCTATGGTCGCTCAATTGGGCCGACGGTTGGCAAACGCCCAGTCCGCTGCCAAAGGGTGTCGCCCAATTGCCTTAGCGGATTGGGCATTGGCTCAAGTCACGGCGGTTGGCCGGCTTGGAAGTATCAATCGCCGGCCGCCTTATCGCCGACCAATGCCGCCGATCATTGCCATGGAATCCGGGTTAAATGTTTGGAGGTCATGCATATGCAACAGTGAGTTCCGGCAGGTGCCGTCATAGTGATGGCAACCTCTATTTTCCTTTTTTTCCAGCGGCATTCGCCGCGCAATTCCGCCTTTGGCGGGAGAAAGTCAGGTGCAACAATGTGGAGTCATTCAAACGGACAATGTCGCTTTGGCCGGTATGTGCTATCGGCTGCGGCGGGGGCCCTGGGATTAATCGCCTGCAATGCCGCCCAAGCGACGTCCGTCTCCGTGCCCGTCGGCAATTTTTCATTTGAGTCCCCGGCCTTGGTCACTGCGACAACCGGTGTCAACAGCGGTGGTTATCAAACCAGCGAACAATACACGGTACAGTCCGCGGTGGGGGGCGGTCATGCGGTTGCCGATCCAATACCGTACTGGACCGTTTCCGAACCGGCGGGAAATTCACACGGCAGCCCGTCAGTGCCGGATTCATATGGTGTCGATAATCCGATCAATTCCAAGTTTGCCGGCACTTCCGGGACCTCGGCCACCCAAATTGACGGTTTGCTGCCGCCCACCGCCGATGGTTACCAGAACGCCTACGTCAATTTCACCGCGGCCACCACACCCTACACCGCTGTATTTACCTACGACCCCAATGACACGGCCACGGCGGGAGCCACCCCCATGCCCTTGGGAAACTTCACTCCGGGTGATACGTACACATTGACGGTGGCCATCGGCAATCGCCTGGATAAAACGTTCTGGTCCTACGGTCTTACCTTGACTGAAAATGGTACGCCGGTCGGCGCCATGACCACCGGCCAGACGACCTCCAATTCCGGAACGTTTTTTGACGCCACGTACAATTTTACCGCCGGCGCCTCGGATACGGGGGCAATCGGCATTCAGATTGACACGACCGATGGCATGGCCGTTGGCGCCACCAAATCCAATGGTACACAAGCGAGTTTCGATAATGTCCGGCTCAGTTATGCGTCGGCCGCCACGCCTGAACCCGCTTCATTGCTGTTGATCATTCCAATGCTCGGCCTGTTGGCGCTCCGCCGCCGGGGGGCCATGGCCTGATTTCATGCGTGTAATTCTGCCTTGCCGGCCGCCGCGCTGCGGAATCCGTCTGCAGTGCGGCGGCTTTGCATTATGGGGCGTGCCAAGATCCGGCATACGTTGACTTATAAATACAGCTATACGTGGAAGTTACGCCGAAACCACCGGATTCGCGCCATCCCTGCGCTTAAGCTCCGGCACGGCTTTTTAGGCAGACAAAAAACAGAATTTTAATTTGCAATTAAATACAATTTGCTTATACTAAAAATGACACAAGAGTTGCTCACTCGTTATGCTGCGGGAGTTGCCTCCATAATTCCGTTCTATCGGCATAAAAGAGTTTAAGAGAGTTCCGATCCCGCAATGAAACGCCGCGGAATTCTCCCGCGGGAGGCGCAAGCGTAATCTTCGGCAGAAAACCAGTAGTCCCGATGCGCGTCATCCAACGGACGCTTTGACGTGCAAATGCAATTTGGAGACGTGCGATGAACGCACCACATGATGGTTCATCAACCAACTCATGCGGCTTAATGGGAAAAGCCGACGGGTTTACATTGGTTGAACTGCTGGTCGTCATTTCAGTTATCGCCTTGCTTATTGCCCTGCTTCTGCCGGCGCTGGCCCGCGCCAAGGCCTCCGCGGATTCTGTTGTTTGCCTCAGCAATCAACACGAACTAGTTCAGGCGGTAATGGAATATCAGGGGGCGTACCACGGTCAACGCATGCCGTATGACGGGTCGGTCGCCTGGGTATTGCCGCTGGCGCCTTATTTTAGCGCGTCGCGGCAGGAAAGTGGTATTAAGGGACCGCAATTAAGTTTTACCGCGATGGAAAGTGTGCTGATCTGCCCGTCCACATCGGTCATGAACTTGGCAAATCTCAATGCAGGGACCAACTATGCCGGTTCCACAAACACCACCTGGTACTGGTCGGAGGCATCGGATGATCCGGCTTGGGCACAACATCAGCTTAAGTACCTGCAAGGCAGTTACGGATTTAATTCCTGGCTTTATGCCCCCGGTGGTCCGTCGGAAACAATGACGCCTGACGGATTGGCCTATGATTGGTGGGTAGATCCGAGCGCCAAGCCGTCGGCTCATTACTGGCCATTTATTCCGACAAATGCGTCGCCCGGATTGGTGCCGGTATTTGGCGATGCCATGTGGCTGGATGGCGGACCGGTGGAGAGCGACACGCCGCCGGATAATTCAGTTGTAACGGGATTAATTCCACTCTGGTCCTCCGGCGTAAACAGTGGTAACGGCCAGATGGGCCGCTGGTGTGACCAGCGCCATGCCGACGGCATCAACATGGTGTTCCTTGACGGCCACGGCGCAAATATCCCACTCCGGCAGCTCTGGTCCGAAGATTGGGCGAATGGCTGGCAAATCCCCAGTCCGCCGCCTGCGGGTGTATCCACTTTGCCCTGATGAGGAGTACTGCAAGCTTGATGCCCTTTGGCCGTTGTTACATTCAGTCAGGGCATTTATTGCGGTCCTTGGTTTGGAGAAAGGAGGATTGCACGGTAGTTTATGGTAACAGGCCGCGGTCGAACTGGCGGCGTGACAAACGGCCCGCTGTTTTGCCGGGCAAATTCCCGTGCCGCGGTTGATTTAATGGGATGGGAACCGAAAATATTAAAAAGTATCAACAGGAGAAAGACATGAATATCCAAAAAAAGCTTGCAGGCATAATGGCTGCCGCCTGCACCGTGTTTGGAATCGCTGGAACCGCTGGCGCCACGATCACCAGCGGGTCAGCCGTAATTTTCGATTCGGCCAGTGCGCCCGCCGGCACAATCATTGCATCCAATACACCCGTGACGGGCATCATTGCTAACAGCGGTACATTGAATTACTACACCAACAACTATGGTGGAACTCCCGGCGAAACGTTTACCACGGGGGCATCCTCCTATTCATTGACACAAATTGCGATTTATGACGCCGATCCGGGGAATATTGCTTCGGAAACAGGAAACGCTCACCTGGACATCGGCACCGTGGGTGCGGGCAATTCCTACACCCTGACGAATCAATACAACGGGACATTCCCCGCCACGATCACCCAAGGGGACTATATGATCTTTAAGTTGGGAGCCCCGCAGGTACTTTCCCCCAACACAACCTATATCTATGGCGTGTACGATGACAACAGCAATTACATGGGGCCTGGCCTGGTAACATCCGGTGGTGTCGCGGGTCAGCAACTCGTCACACTGGATGGTGGTTTTGGCTCCGGCACCGCCAACCCGAACCCAACCGGGACCTTTCTGTCATGGAGCGGCAGCGGTGGCGCCGTGGTGAGTTCCTCGGGCACCGCAGGTACGGATAACGCGGTCTTTGTGGCACTGGGCACGGTTAATACCCCTGAACCCACATCACTGACATTGCTTGCCGCCGCCAGTGTCGGCCTGCTTCTGGCCTGCCGCGGCAGGGTTGTGCGGCAATAGCGTATCGGCCAATCCATCGGTCTGTTAACTATGTTCAACGCCTCGCAAGACCGGTATCAACACACCCGGTTTTGCGGGGTGTTTTCATTTATATTCAGGCGGTTGGTCCAACCGCTGCAGAGCCTGAAATTCCGGAGTATTCATGCCATCATGTCGCCCCATTTCTATTCTGTGCCTGCTGATTTCACTGCAATCCGCGGGCGTTGCCGCAGCCGGGCGCACACAGCCCGTTATTTCGGGAAAAGCCGGGGCGGCCTCGCGGCCGTTCATGGGGTGGAGCAGTTGGAGCTTTATTCGCGGTGACCCGACCCAGGCGAAAATTAAGGCACAGGCGCGAGTGATGGCGGCAAAGCTAAAAAAATATGGATACACATATGTGAATATTGATTCCGGCTGGACCAATGGCTTTGACCGTTTCGGCCGTCCCCGCGTCAATCGCCGGCGCTTCCCGGCGGGAATAGCCTCGCTGGCCGGTTGGTTGCATCATCACGGTCTTAAACTTGGGCTATATCTGGTTCCAGGCATGCCGGCGGCTGTGTATAAGGCGAATTGCCGGATTTTGGGAACTCATGTGACCGCGCGGCAAATTGCCGATCCGAATCGTCCCGGAAACACTTTAAGCCGAAATTTCTACAAGCTTAATTTTAAATCCCCCGGCGCCATGGCGTACGTTCAAAGTCAGGCCAATTTATTGGCCGGTTGGGGGGTGGACTACCTGAAGCTGGATTTCGTCGGCCCCGGTGGCGGTTATCCGGGGTTGCGGCAAACCAATTGCCGGCCGGAGGTCCGGGCTTGGGAAACGGCGATCAAACGGACGGGCCGGCCGATCTGGCTGGAATTATCCAATAGTCTCGCACTGAGATGGGCGCCTTTTTGGAAGCGCTGGAGCAATGGATGGCGGATCACCGGTGATATTGAGGCGTATCACACGCCCTTTTTGACCAGCTGGAAGCACGTATTGGTCCGGTTTGCCGCTGCACCCCGGTGGGTGAAGTATGCCGGGCCGGGAGGGTGGAATGATCTGGATTCACTGGAAATCGGTAATGGGGCGAAGGATGGTTTGACCGTGGCCCAGCGCAGAACGGTTATGACTCTCTGGTGTATCAACTGTGCTCCTTTATGCCTGGGCGCAAACCTGGAAAAGCTTACACCCGGTGATTTAAAAATTATCACCAATCGATCCCTGATCGCCATTGATCAGGCCGGCGTACCGGGAAAACTGATACAGAGAACGGCATCTCAGCAGGTATGGGTGGTAAAGCGGCCAAAAAACGTGATGGATGTCGCCTTTTTTAATCTTGGTTCGGCGCCGGCGCAAATGCAGGTTCGGTTGTCCGCGTTGGGGTTTGCCAATGCTGTAAAAGTGAGGAATATCTGGCGCGATGTCCCGCCTGGTCGTGCCGCGCACCGGCTGAAAATCACTGTCGCCCCGGGCGGAACGCAGCTGTTGCAGCTATCTGCGGCACATTAAACGTGAAGTTTGCTGTTACAAAATTGGAAATTCCCCAAAAAGATGTTAGATTAACCCTGTTCGCGGCAACTAATAACTAATACAGAGTTGACGCGTTGGTTCCCTCTGGCATGGTTGGTCTGTTTTCGTTTTTATGTATGGAGTGTCGTGATGGGCTGGAAACTGAAATCAATGATGGCAGTCAATGCGGCGTGTGTTCTATCCGCCGGCGTTTTATTACGGGCAGCCGCTCCGGCTGCACCGGCCTCGAAGGAATCCGTGATTCAAGGAATTAACAAGCTACAGGACGCGATGAAAAAGGATGGGGTTAAGATTGATGCCGTGCTCGGCCAGCACAGCCCGGTTGAATTAATTACAAATGCCTCATATCGCGCGAAGTTTGCCGGAAAAGTAATTCCCCTTTTTCGCGATATCGTCAATCAGGCGAACAAGTTCAGCACTGAATTTCCCGCCGATGCGCCTATGGTAGCGAGTCTGAAATACCATTATCTGGGATTGTTGCAATTAATTGGTGATAAATCCGCCGGCAAAACCATTGCCGCGGATGAAAAATCCGCCAATGCCCATACCGCCCGTGAGGCACTCATGGCGGAACTCCAGGTTAAGTGGTGGAACGACCGCACGAACGCGGCCGCTCAGGGAAAAATTCTGGATCAATATACGGCCATGGCAAAAGCCCATCCCCAGAGCAATAGCCTGGCGATTCTCCTGCTGGGTATGTCGCAGGGGAATGGATCTGCCGACGCCGCCATGAGCAATCGGGCCAGATCCATTATTGATAAAGACCTTAATGGCCCCATCGCCCAGCAGATTATCCAGCAGGACAATCAAAATCTGGCATTGAAGTCCAGAATTGGCAAGCCATTTTCGCTGGTCGGCCGGGAGGTAAATGGCAAAACTTTCCATCTGTCGGCGTGGAAAGGAAAAGTCGTGCTGGTCGATTTTTGGGCCACTTGGTGCCCGCCATGCCGTGCGAGTCTTCCGCATGTCACCAAGCTATTTGAAAAGTATCATAGCCGTGGATTCAATATCGTCGGCGTTTCCAACGATTATCACCGCTCGGCGTTGGTTAATTTCCTTAAGGCGAACAAAAAAATGGTGTGGCCACAGCTTATTGGTAAGAATCAACACTCCTGGAACAAGCTTTCCCAGCAGAATGATGTGAATGCCATCCCGGCTCAGTTCATTGTCGATAAGAAGGGAATTTTGCGGGATATTGTGGTCGGTTACGATCCCTCCCGCGTAACCGCGGATGTCGTGGCCCTGGTAAATGGTCGTCCTGTTCCGCCGCACGCCAATCAATGATTCGGATTTAGAGGCGGCTTGGCAAGCTCTACTCCAAAGGATGCGGTTGACGATAATGCAGCCGCATCCTTTTTTTTATGTAGCGCCGCTGATCCACACGCCATTGCGTTGCCGGTATTTCCTGCGGCCTTGGTACAATTAATGGTATGGTTACCGCGCAGATAATCACCCCGCCTTCGGAATCCGCCGTATCCCGGCATGCGGATGTCCTGCGGCTCTTGCGCAATGTGCGCGAGAGAATATATGTCGGTAATATCCTGCGTGCATCGCTGTTTTTCCTTACCTTCGGGTGCCTGCAGGCGATTCTTCTGATCGGTTTTTCAGTTGCTTTCCGCCATGCCGGTTTGTGGCCGGCCATGGTCATTGTTGGGTTATGGCCGGCCGCCGCCTTGTTTATTCGTCACGTCAGGCGTTATTTTCCGCCGCTCCGCCGCATGAAACTGCCGGTGCTGCCGTGGCGGAGGATATGCTGGATCGCGCCTCTTTCCGTGTTGCCGCCGGTTGGAATGTTGCTGCTCGGCCATGCCTCATCAACATGGCTGGTAGCATTGGATGTGGTTCTTATATGTGTGATCAGCGGTCTTTGGTCGGTAGAACGTCCGTCATCCCATCAGATTAGCTGGGCAATGGACCATCAAGCGGGGCTGGAAGGCAGCCTTGTACTTTGGCTGGAAACGCGCGGTCAAACCGCTGATGCCGCGCCAAACCCATTTTATCCGCTTGTGTGGCAAAGAATACAGGACCGCTGGCCGCTCCTGCAGACCGCGGCCGAGAACTTTATCTATCCGCCGGATCGTCATGAACAAAGCACCGGGATTTCCCTGGCTGTGCCCATCGCATCCGCGGGCTTCGCCTCTTTGGCGCTTGCGTGCTTGATCCTGATTGCGGGTAATTCAATCCCTGGTTTTGGAAATTCGGATGCATCCGCCGGTTTGCCGCCTATCCAATCGCAACGATCGGCTTCCGTGGCGGCGGTTGGCAACATGGCGTCTGTCCATCCTGCATTGCCTCACCCGCTGCCGCCGTCACTTGTACGGCGGATCATGGCAAGGCAGGCCGCCGCCGCAAAATCCGGAAAATCCTGGTTGACTCATCCGCGCAGCGCCGCCGCGCAGATTCAACGCGACCTGCTGGCGCGGGAAAGCTGGCGGAAACAATTAGCCACGCTGGCTGCCGCACTTAAGCGGCAGATGGCGACTGAAACAGGTAGGCCGGGCGCACAAAACAAACCTGCTCCGGGCGGGGGGGCGGCGAATCATCGGCCGACGGCTCCGGAGAGTGCACCGCAGGACAACGCGTCCGTAGTGTCGGCCGCTGCGGTCGCAGCCCTCCGCCATGCCGGCTTATCCCAAGCGGATGCCACCCGAATCATGGTCGCCAGCCACGGCTTCGCCGGCCGTTCCGGCAAGGCGGCAATCATCCAATTAAAGGCGGCGATCGCCGCGGTTGCGGCGGCCCGGATGAACCTGATGCGCGAATTGGCTGCGGAGCGGCGGTTGCTGAAAAAGATATCAGCGGTTTCCGGTGTATCACCGGTCGGGCGGGTGGCAAAATCCGCGACCGGCGGCACGGTGTCCAAAACTGCGGCGAATGGGTTACATCTGCCTGGCAGCGCCGGAAATAACACCGGCTCGGAAAAAATCGCTGCGGACCATCAGCCTGTCGGTGGGAATCGACCATGGGAAAATGGGCTGGTGGATGGGGCGGCAACCGCCGTTTTAGCTCAACCATTTTCGCCGGCGGGCCCTGTTTCGCCGGTGCATGGCACGGCAATTCCAAAGATAACCAGTCAATTTACGGGTGCGCAGTCCGTACCGGAAGAATACCGCCGCATTCTGTACCGCTATTTCCAGCCGTAAAAACCGGCATCCCGGCCGCCGCTCCGCCGCAAGTCAGCAAGGGGAGACGTCCATATTTCTGCGGCAAATACCCCGGCTTTCCGTTTGCAGTCGTTTCGGGTTACAATAAAGCGGCTGGAAATCCCGGCAGAATCGAAAAATGCACTTGGGTTTTTAAGTTGCAAGGTTGAGAGTGTATGGTTCTATCACTGGAAATTATGCCGCTGGAAGAACGGGAGCCGGAGCCGCAAGCTCCCAAAACCATGGTGGTTCGCTACGGCCTGATGCGCGATATTGGGGAATTTCCGAGCGATCTTAAAACCAAGGTCGGCTGCGGCTCCAAACTCGTTGTTCGCACCAATCGCGGCACTGAAATCGCCGAAATGCTGACCACCGTCTGCGGCAACGGGGGCTGCGGGAAATCAATTACGCGCGACAAACTGCTGGACTATATTTCCAATTCCGGCGGAGATAAATTTCCATTCACCGAAAGCGGAAGAGTATTACGGCTGGCCACGGCACAAGACCTGGCCCAGCAGCGCCGGCTGGATGAACAAAAGCCAAGGCACCTGACCATGGCGCGTGAACTGGTTCACCAACATAAAATCCCCATGAAAATGGTGGACATTGAATATCTCCTGGGCGGCGAACGCATACTGTTTTATTTCACAAGCGAACACCGCGTGGATTTCCGCTCCCTGGTGCGCGAACTCGTTCAGCGTGTGCACACCCGAATTGAACTTTGCCAGGTCGGGTCACGCGATGAAGCCAGATTGGTGGCCGATTATGACAAATGCGGTCAGCACTGTTGCTGCAAGCAGTTCCTTAAAGTGCTTGCGCCCATATCCATGCGATCCGCCAAAGTCCAGCGGGCCACGCTTGATCCACTGAAAATAAACGGCCGCTGCGGCCGCCTGATGTGCTGTCTGCGGTATGAGGATCAGACCTACGAAGAACTTCGAAAAAAATTACCGCCAAAAAATTCGCGCGTGGGAACCGCCAAGGGGGAGGCCTGGGTCCTTGACAGCCAGATACTCACCCAGCTGGTTTTGCTGCTTTATGATGACGGCAATCAACTTGCCGTACCTATGGAAAATATTGAGACGTTCAATTTGCCCAAGCCGAAACTGCCCGGCGGGCGCACCATGCAGTTCCCCGGGGATATTGACCGCAATGTCGCGCCGCCCGCCGCCGGCCCCTCCGGTGCTCCGCCGACGGCACAGGGGCGCCGCGGCCAAACCGGTCCGCGACGGGAAGCAAATCGTGGCGACCGCGGCGTGTCCCCGGTTGTGGGTCCCGGAGGTACAGGCCAGCCGCACGGACGGCAGCCGGCCAATCGAAAGGTCCCGCCGGATCCAACCCGCTCCGGCGCAAACCTGCCGGCCGATCGGCGCGATGCACCCCGTGCGGAGCCGATTGTTTCCGCGGATGATCCGCAGCAAGCGACCGATCCCGCGGCAGACCTCCAAAATATACCCGGCAGTCTGCCTGCCTTGGCGACCGGTTTCAATGAGACGTCCGCGCACCAGACCCCGGCCGACGGTGACCGTAACTTGATTGCCGGTACTCCGCCGCCGGAGTTACCGCCGCCCACAGATAGCGCCTCACCGCCCGCCCCGCAACTCTGATTTCAAGGATGATGTCATGGCCCATTGGCTGCTCAAAACAGAGCCGGAAAGTTACAGTTTCGCCGATCTTGAGGTTGATGGAAAAGCCGTGTGGGACGGCGTGACCAATGCTCTGGCTCTCAAGAACCTGCGGCTCATCAAAAAAGGCGACACGGCATTTATATACCATACCGGCGGGGAGCGGCAGATTGCCGGTATCGCCACGGCTCTCTGCGATGCATACGCGGACCCGCGGCAGAAGGATACAAAACTGGCTGTCGTGGATCTGGCGCCTTACCGGCGATTAACCCGCCCGGTGACATTGTCTGAAATCAAGTCTGATCGTGCTTTTGCCGGTTGGGATCTGCTGCGACTCAGCCGGCTGTCCGTAATGGCGGTATCCCCGCTTCATTGGCAGCGCATTTTGCAAATCAGCAGGTCCGCCTGATGAATCGCGGCCGGCCTTCCCGGTTTAATTGCTCCCCTCACTTCTTTGCCCGGCGGCTCATCAGGAACTGCATGATCCCGCGGAAAACGGCTGCCGCTATCTTCCGCTGAAATACCGGGTTCGTCAGATGCCGCTCATCAATCGGGTTGGTGATGTATGCCGTCTCCACCAGTACGCAAGGAATTCGAGTGGAGCGGAGCACCACAAAATCAGCGCGCCGTTGCCTGTCCACCGGTTCAATTGTCGCCAATTGCCTTGTGATCAGGCCGGCAAGCCTCGCCGAAGCTTTCCCTTCCGGATTTTGCACGGGTTGGGCGAAAACCGTTCCACCGCGCCACGACGGTTTGCCTGCATTGGCATGAATGGATACAAACACTTTCGCTCCGGCTCGCTCGGCGATTATTCGCCGCTGCCGAAGCCCCACGTAATCATCGCGTTGGCGCGTAAGTACCGCCCGGACTCCCGGCGCTTCGTCAATCAACCTCGCCAGGTCCAGACCAATCGGAAGCGTCACGTTCTTTTCAACGGCGCCATGACAACCGATGGCCCCCGGATCCCGTCCGCCATGTCCCGGGTCAATGGCGATGATGGTAAGCGGCGCTCTGTCCGCAATTGCCGGGCGGTGACTCATGGCATGAGATCGGCGAACCATCATCGCGGCAGCCGGCAGCGATAGTGCGACCGCCACTGTCAGCAATTTCGCACGATTTTCCGTTCTCAATAAATAGGCGATCATGGTAATCCTTTCATCCGCGCCAATAGGCCGGAATATACCGCGGAAGGCAATTGTATTTGCAGCAAATGAATTATTCGTGAAAATACTTCTGGCCGTTGAAGTTCTGCAACCACAGGCGTTCACTAAACGTTCAAACTATCAGCGACTAAAGGAGTATTGCATGCAGAGGAGTATTCTCCCCGACCGATTAACGACAACATTGTCACGGATTTTGCTGTTGATGATCTGCGCCTCCATCAGTGCATGCGCCCGGCTTGCTCCGCAGGGCGGCGGCCGGACCGCCGCGCCGGTACGGGGCTCGCCTCCGCTCAAATTATCGGCCGCCGGTATTCCATGGCCCGCCGCACGGAAAATACTGCAGCGGATTCAGGCTCCCATTTTTCCGCATCGCCGTTTTTCGGTTATTCGATATGGCGCCGTCGGCAACGGCGTTCACGATGATACCCGTGCCATTTCCAGAACCGTCAGCGCCTGTGCCGCCGCGGGCGGCGGCGAGGTCATCGTTCCGCGGGGTACCTACCTGACCGGGGCGATACTGCTGAAAAGTGGTGTGAATCTGCATGTCAGCCGCGGCGCAACACTGCTGTTTTCCGGCAATCGGCGGGAGTATCCGCTGCGGCTTTCCCGCAATCAAGGAATTGACCTCATTAATTTTTCACCCTGCATTTACGCCTGCTCCAGTTCCGCCGTGGCCTTGACCGGGCATGGCGTGCTGGATGGCCGGCTCACCGGCCGCTGGGATTATGAGAATAACCGAAGTTGGCATCGGTTGGAGCGCATGCGCGACACCGGCGTGCGCATTGCTGATCGGGTCTTCGGTGCTTCCCATCCGCTGGGCGCCGCGATGGTGGAGTTTTACGATTGTCGCAACGTACTTATTTCCGGTATTCACGTGGTAAACGCATGTTGGTGGCAGCTTCATCCGACATTGTGCCGCAATGTGACCATCAGAAATGTCCACACGGATTCCACACACGGCAATTCTGACGGATGCGATGTGGATTCCTGCCGGGATGTCTGGATAAACCATTGCACCTTTTTTGCCGGTGATGACTGCATTTCCCTTAAGTCCGGACGCGACCCGGATAAATTTCGCAGCCCGTTGCCCTGCCGGGATATTGTTATCACTGATTGCCGTTTTGCCGGTCCCTGGGGCATGATCAGCTGCGGCAGCGAAGAGAGTGAGGGTGTGGAGCATGTATTTGGCTGGGACCTGCATGCGGTGCAACACGGGCAGTTCAATGGCGTGCGCTATGCGCTATATGCAAAGGCCAATTCTGTTCGTGGCGGCTTTGTTCGCGATGTACATCTGGGAAATATCCACGGCCGCTGCTTCGTGGCTTTTGCCCATCTCACGCTTGTTTACGGTCCGCACCATGGTCATAACTTCCCAATATTTTCAGGAATTCATTTTCGCGACATCCGCGGATTCTCTGCGCCGGAACTTCTGTTTCTTGTGGGAATTCCCCACGATTTCATAGGACCGTTGACCATGACGAATTGCCGTTTTACCGGAATAACGCACCGAAACCAGATTTATCGTGCGCCACACGTCGTTTTAAACGGCGTTTGGGTGAATGGTCGCGCGGTCAAGTCTCCGTAACGTGCAGATGGTTTGGTTATACAACCGCCGCCGACGAACGCCGCCGGTGAACATGGTACGGCAAGCATCGGATCCAGTGTTTGTGCGATTGCCTGTGGTCCACCATTGCCCACTGAATCCAATATCAAAATTTCAGCGAGTTTGAATTCCTGTATCCGTCCGCCACGACTACTTTGCGCAGACGCCCGCATCTTCCTAATTCAGATAGGCGACCGATTACAAATTTGCGAATAATTTTTGTTTGGTAGAAAAAAAATGCCGCCACGGGGCTGCCGAGTGGGGCGCGACAGCTTTCGTGCGGGCAAAGTGGGAACCCACACGGTGGCGGCGAGGATCATTATAGCACAATTCTTTACTGCAGGAAAACAAACCTTGCAAAAAAAAATGCTATCTTAACTCCACGTTTTAATCTGAAACCTTGCTTAAACTCGTTCCAATAAAACGCTAATTTTTCAATCAACTCGGTAACTTTGTGGCAGATTCGCTCGTTTCCTGCGACTTGCCTCCAGCCTCTCGAGTATTTTAGGAAGTATACTTCAGTAATTGGACTTGTCAAGTGATTTTCTAAAATTTTGTTAATATTCCTATCAAGGATTACTTGACGACTCAAGTCAAGGATTACTTGACGACTCAAGGATTACCTGACGACGGGTTAGCTGATCCAACGATGCCGGCAATTCAACCCAAGACCATGGCCGCCCATCGCGCTTTGCCAATATGTCACTTGAGCAAATGCGCCGGCCAGCCTAAAGTCATCGCATGATGCATCAGCAGCCCACCTCCTCGCCGGCAGCTCCGGATTACCCTGCTACTCCTCTCGTATTGCCGGATGAAGGTTCCATCATCGTGCCCCGGCTTCACGGGCAGGTCCTGATTGAACCACCCGCATCACGGCTGTTTCAGGCGATTGAAATGCCGCCCGGAAGGTATAGTTTCTCCCGCCATTCGGATATTTTGGGCATACCGGAATTTGGCCGACTCGCCGACATCGCGCGGCAGGATTTATACCAGGCGGTATGCACCCATGCGGCGGCCACGGGCATGCCCGCACCCGCCATGGAAATTATCCATCGCCCTTGGATCGTGACCGGACATCAGTCGGAATTTTATCACGCCGGCGTATGGGCCAAGGTCTTGGCGGCGGACATTTTGGCCCGTCAGGCCGGCGCCCAGGCCTTTGACCTGATTGTGGATCATGATTTACTGAATGAATGCGGATTTGCTTTGCCGGTGCCGGATTCTGAAAACGCCGGCCAATGGCGAAAAGATCCTGTCGATTGGGGAAAGCCCGAAGCGGTCCCCTCGCAATTTATTGATGCACCGCGGCACCGCCGGAAGCAGGAATGGATCCATGCGGTAAAGCAATCCGCCTCCCGCGGTCCGGTCGGTATTTCCGGGCCGCTCCTTGAATTTCTGGATGAAATGTCCGCCGACGACGGCGCGGAATTTGTGCCATGGCTCAGCCGGGCGAGGGCGGGATTTGAAAGGGCCATGGGCCTGGAGGTGTGGCATGCACCCTGCAGTCTTTTGTGCGCCGGTGATGCATGGATTATTTTCGTACTCTCATGGATAGCCCGGGCCCGTTCATGGGCCGCGGTCTACAACGCGGCCCTGGCGGACTATCGGCTTGCCAACGATATTGCCAGTCCCGGCCAGCCGATGCCGGACTTGTTGTCAGGGGCTGATCAGGTGGAAATGCCTTTCTGGATATTCGGCGTTAACCAACCACGGTCGCGCCTGATACTGGACACCGCATCAGGTGCGGTATTCGCCGCCGGCAAATCGATTCCTTTGCAACCGCTGCTGGCCGGGACTCTGTCCCAGCGTCTGACTTATTTCCGACAGCAATTCGACGCCGCCGGGCTGTTTGTCCGCCCGCGGGCCCTGACCCTTACAATATTCGCCCGCGGCTTTCTTGCCGATCTATTTATTCACGGTATCGGCGGCGCGTTATATGATCGTATTACGGACCGGATTATGTCGCAGTTATTCGGCACGCCGCCGCCCTATGCGTGTATATCCGCGGGTTGGCTGCTGCCGTTTCCGGAACATGCCGAATCTCCGTTGCCGCCGTCAACCATTCGCGGTTTGCGCCATCATCTATGGCATAATCCCGATTTTTCCGCGGCTTTGGCGGATCCCACGCTGTCCGATGCCGCACTGCGGGAACTGCGCCAGTTGGCCGCCGAACGCCGGCAGATTATTCAAACGCTTGCCGATTCACCGGTGCACGATCGCACCTCAACGATTGCCGGGGCACGCGCGGCCGGTCGCCGCCGGCGGACAATTTTATTTCGGCGGCTGCATGACATTATCCGCCGCTGCCATCAACTGTATCCCGCTCCGTTGAGCAAGCTTGATGCCGCACTGGCCGGGGCGGAGATTGCTCTCCGGCAGCGGCAGGTAACAGAGTGGCGGGAATATTTTTTCGCGATCCATCCGCGTGATTCACTGGTGAACTTGCACAATGCTCTCCGGCAGCGTCTTGGCAGGCAGTAAATCCTTTGGCTCAACGAATAAAATGACGATCCGCCCGCCCGTGGGGATTTCAAGCTGAATCAGCCTTGCATCACTTTGGGGGGACGGCGCGGCACTATGGACGAAATCAGTTCTGCGGCTTGTACACCTGTACCCGCGAAGCTTTCGCCACCAAACGCCGGCCGGCCGCCAGCGAATCAATATCGCCGGTCGCCAGCGCCTGCGCCAGGATATTTCCCAGGGCGGTGGCCTCCACCGGCCCGGCGTGAACTTCCATGCCTGTTGCATCGGCCGTAAGCTGGTTTAACAGCTCATTCTGCGATCCGCCCCCCACGATATGCAATCGTGTAAATCGCCGTCCGGTCACATCCTCCAGCATGCCGCGAACTTGCGCATAGCTGTGGGCCAGGCTTTCGAGTATGACGCGCGTGAATCGGCCGGGCGTCTGCGGCGCCGGCAGGCCGCGCTGACGGCAGTGTTCCGCAATTTTTCGCGGCATTTCACCGGTGGATACAAGCTGCGGGTCGTTTAAGTCCAGCAATGCGGTGCCGGACGGTTCCCCGCGTGCCAACTGCACCAGTGTGCGGTAGTCAAAAGCCGTGCCTTCCGCGGCCCACGTGCGGCGGCATTCCTGCAGGGGCCACAAGCCCGCAATATTTTTCAGCAGGCGGATCGTTGAGCCCAACCCGCCTTCGTTGGTCAAATTGTACCCGCGAGCCCGGGCTGAAAGCTCCGGCTGCTTTACTTCCGCGCCCAGCAGGCTCCATGTGCCGCTGGATAAAAACAGCCAGTCCTCTCCATTGGCCGGGACAGCCGCCACCGCACTCGCCGTGTCATGGGATCCCACGGCCAGCACTGGCACGCCGTTTAAATGGGAAAACGCCGCGCCGGGTGAACGTATGGGGCCTACCGGGGACCCCGGCTGAATCATCGGCGCAAACAACGAATCCTTGATGTCGGCCGCGGCCAGAATCTCCGGGGAGAATTGTCGGCGCCCGGCATCCAGCATCTGCGATGTGCTGGCAATCGTATATTCCGTGCGCATCTCCCCCGTCAGCCAGTAACCCAGCAGATCCGGTATGAACAATGCACGGTCGGCCTGCTTCATTATTTCCGGATTTTTTTGTCTTATGGAAAACATCTGGAAAAGTGTATTTATCGCCATCGTTTGCGAGCCGGTGATTTCATACACTCTTTCCGCGCTGATGCGTTGAAAAAACCGATCGACCATCCCGTTCGTGCGGCTGTCGCGGTAGTGCACCGGATTGCCCAGCAGTTCGCCGTGCCGGTCCAGCAGGCCGAAATCCACACCCCATGTGTCAATTCCAAGCCCGCGGATATCACCGCCGTGCTCCGCGGCGCGGGATATGCCCGTCTGAATTTCGTTCCACAGCCGCAGAATATCCCAATAAAGGGTGCCGCGCGTCTGCACCGCGCCGTTGGAAAAGCGGTGAATTTCCGCCAGCTCAATGCCTTCATTTCCCAGTGTTCCGCGTATTACCCGGCCGGATTCCGCGCCAAGGTCCACCGCTAAGTATTGCTTTTCCGCCATCAGTTGTTTCCTCGGTCCGTACCGCCTTTTGCTTTCCGGATGATAACCGCCGTCTGTTTGTCCGGCCAGCCGAAAAACGGCTGACGGGGCCGCATTAACAAGACAATTGCGGCAACCTTGATCAATTCAACTGAACCTTTCATGCGGGCAACGCCGATGTGGTAGGGGCGGCTACCGGCGCAACGGAAACAAGCGATGAAGTCATCCAACTCGCCGGGAATAACCGGCTGGATATGCCACGAACCGGCAATTCACGCGGCCGCAGGACGCCGCGCGGAAAACCATATAAACCCGCAGTCCCTCAGGCATCTGAACCGAATCTCCAATTCCGGTTGAACCAATCCCCACGCCGACCCGTGAATAACAGCGTCCTCACTCCATATCCGCCGGATAATTCGTAGCGTCCTTGACAACACTGTCCTGGAAAATAATAATCAAAGTTATATAAATTCGATCAATTGCAAAGGGATCAACTGCCATGCAAACTCGCCGTCGTTATATTTTCCTGGCGGCAACTCTCCTGACATTTACCGCGATCGGCCCAAGTTTCGCCGCCGGCGGCCGCAATGGCCGGCTGATGCGCTTTCCCCTGCCTCCGATGGGCTGGGGGTCATGGAACAGTTTTTCCAACACCATTGATTCCAAGATTGTCGTGTCACAGGCTCATGCCATCATTTCCACCGGCATGCTCGCCGCAGGTTACAAATACATGCTCATGGATGAGGGCTGGTGGATTGGAAAACGCGATTCAAAAGGGAACATTATTGTTGACCCTCGTCAGTGGCCGGCGCTGCGGCCGGGCGAAAAGCCCGGTGATATGCGCAACATCGTCCGCTTTCTCCATCGGCTCGGCTTGAAGGCGGGCATATATACCGATGCGGGTCCTTTTGGTTGCAGCTTCCCCTATCCGGATATCGGCCCGCACCGGCCCGGCACCGGCAGTCTCGGACACTATGATCAGGATATGCTCCGCTTTGCGCAGCAGGGGTTTGATTACATCAAGGTGGACTGGTGCGGAGGGAACGCCAGGAATCTTGATCCGGCGACGCAATACACCCAGATTGGTCGCGCCCTTGAACGCGCTCGAGCCGTCACCGGACACTCTCTGTTCTTTTCAATCTGCGAGTGGGGAAACCAGAGTCCATGGACCTGGGCGCCGGGTATTGCGGACATGCACGGAGTCATGTGGCGTACCGGCGGGGATATTTCCTGGCCGATTGTCGATGTCCCGTCCGAGGCCGGCCGGCGCGTAAGTCTGCAAAATGTATTGAATAATTTTTCCGCCGGTATTCACCCGGAGGCTCAGCACACCGGCTATTACAATGATCTGGACATGATGATCGTGGGCATGCGCGGCATGTCCCTTTCCGACGATCGTGTGCATATGAGCCTGTGGGCCATATCCGGTGCGCCGTTGATTGTGGGTGCGGACCTCACCAAGCTTACCAAGGCCCAGGCCGCCGTTCTTACCAATCGCGATGCGGTGGCCATTGACCAGGACCCGATGGGAGTACAATGCATCCAGGTCGGCCGCGGCGCGCCCGGACTGCAAGTTTGGGCCAAACCGATGGCCGGCGCCGGTGTGCGTGCCGTTGTACTTTTAAATCGCACACCCCACGCCGCGCCCATAATCGTGCGCTGGAGCGGTATCGGGCTACGCTCCCAAACGCGAGCATTCGTAAAAAATGTCTGGTCTCCGCGGAATTCGGGGATGCACACGGCCGCATTCACCGCCACTGTTCCAGCCCACGACGCGGACCTGCTCATTGTATCTGGTAAAGCGGCGGCGCCTTTGACGTATCGGTCCCGGGTTGCGCCGCCGGTCAATGACCTCCGTCAAAGCCTCGCCGCCCGGTGCAGCGGAATTTATGACGCCGCTGATCATGCGGTTTTTCGTGGAATTTCCGCAAGTCGCCCCTCCACTTATATTGAAATCCAATACAAGAACACCGGCCCGCATGCCATCGTCGCACGGCTTGCGGTCAACGGGCAATATGTCACACGCGTGCAGTTTCCCTCCACCACCGCGGCCCCGGGTGGAATCGGCATGGTGCCGCTGGAGGTCCGTTTCGGCAATCCCGGCGGCACGAACGAACTCCGCTTTGCCTCTCCATGCATGAACGCGTTGCTGAATATCCGTTCCGTTACCGTGTTGCCATGGTAACGCCGGCTTCGCAACTGCCCGGGCCGCCGCGCGGCTGTCCATGCGAGTCCGCTGTTTACGCCGGTTGAACGGCGGCTTTGAGGCAATCCAAATTCACATTGCCGGTGTTTTCCGCATCCCGTCGCAGCATGATGGAATTGTTTCCCGCGGCCAACGGCAGATACATCGGCAGTTCCTGCCAGTCGTTCCATCCGGCCAGCCCCGGAATGTTTAATATCCCAAATTTGATGCCGTTGACATATACATTTAACGTTTGCACCTTGTCCGCGGCTCCATTGGCTATCCGGAACTTCACCAGATAGGTCCCGGCCTTTTGCCGTTGCAGATAAAAGGTGGCGCCCGTTCCCGTTGCCGTGAATCCGGCGATAAAGCCGCTGCCCGTATAGCCCGGGTGATCATGTGCGATCACATTGCGCGTGTGGGGAATTGGGCCGAACAAGCCGGCGAAGGCGTACATGCCGTTGTTCGACTGCAGCGGAACTGTCGCGGGCTTCGGGCCGCTGAGCGATGCATCATCCGCTGTCAGTATTTCCTCCGTCTTATCAATCGCCCGACGGCCGGAAATCGTAATCATTGTGGATGCATGATTGCCGGCGGGGGTTTTAACCAGTGTGACCGGGCCGTATACATCCAGGTCCGTGCACCAGCCCCCGTCGGATTTTGCCAGTTCTATTGCGTCGGCTACGGCGGGCAGTGCCTGACCGCCGGCGCTTACCCGCTCCGCTGCCTGTCCATGCACCCGCAAAACAAAATGCCGCACGCTGGATTGATAGGTTCCCTGCACGTGGGATATGCTGATGTGCGATGTATTACCGTCATTTTGCGCCGTAATGAACTGCCGGTGAAAATGCCCCTTCTGGTAGTCATAGGTGTCGCCGTCATCATCGTAAAATTCCCCGGTTGTCAGGGTTGATGACGGGAAAATATCCAGGTACGCCATCGCCGGTTTTGCCGTATGAATCGCCCGCACCGGTGCGGCAACCGGTATGATGGCGCCCTGCCGGATAAACAGCGGCCAATCCATCCAGCAATCGGGATTCAGCGCGTAGGTTATCCAGCGGCCGCCGGTATACCGCTCGCCACGGAAATAGTCCGTCCATTCACCCGCCGGCAGATAAATGCGCCGCGTCATGGACTCCCCTTTTCCCGTGCCCATTTTTTCCAGCACGGGCGCCGCGAGAATCCAATCACCGAACATCCACTGATCGGACATCGCCGTGACGTTGTTATCGTCCGGATAGTCAAAAGTCAACGGCCGCACGATGCCTACGCCGCTTCCTTCGCACGCGGTATGTTCCAGGGCATAAGCATAAAAAAACCAGCTGTAACGCTGCCGGATTGCCAGCTTGACCGCTTCACAGGCCTGCTCTCCGTAGACCCATGGCTGGCGGCGCTCGCCCAGTGTGCAGTGTGTGCGCAACGTGGGACAGACGGCCGTAAACTGGAACCAGCGGGTGTAAACCTCCGGCGTCGGATGACCGTTGAAACCACCGGTGTCCTGGGCCCAGCGCATCTGCCCCAGATTAATCGTGTTGATCATGGCCACGGTCTGCCGCTGCATTACATGAAAGCCGGTATTGATATCGCCGGACCATGTGGCGTACGCATACCGCTGAGAACCCAGATAAAAATTGCGATTAATCGACCAAACGCGGTGTTCGGGCCGGTCCCGCCGCTGGCCGTCCCACAACGCCTGCTGCATGTGCATGAATTCAAAATTTCCCGTGGCGGGGGAGTCGGCCTCGTCGTTCCAGAAACCGGCTATTCCCTGCTGCATGCATTGATGCTTCCATGTCGCGTTCCAGTACCATTGCCGCGCCAGCGGATTGTAAAAATCAATATCAATCGACATACGCCCGGAAAAATAATCCGCAAACGGCTTTTCCGTCGGCGCGTAGATTCCCAGTCGCTTGGCGGCGGCGCCCTGGGTCGTCATCGGCTCAAGATGCCCTTTAAGCGTGCTGATGATGATCCGCGGTTTCATAATGCCGGTGATCTTGCATTCCAATTCCCGCGTCCAGTTAATCAGGGCGTCCGGGTTGTCGGGTGTGAACAGCGCCTGCGAATACTTGACCGGGTTCCAGCGGAATTCGCCGTAATGGCTGGCGGCCCAGTCCTTCCAGTCAAAATCCAGGGTGAAATTGTCGATTGGAATGTCCATTGCCCGGTATGTTTCCAGATAGCCGCGCAGCAATTCCTGATTGGTTCCCCATTGCGAATTGGTAAATCCGTACACCCACTTCGGAAACATGGGCATCCGGCCGCTTACCTTCGCCAGCCCACGGAATATCTCCCTGGCGCCTCCCACACATATAAAAACTGTCAGGCTGTGGGGCCGTGGATAATTGCGGCCGTAATTCTCCGGATTTGGATTCCCGTAATAAAATCCGATTTCCTCCGGTTTGATCTGGAAATAGCCGCCGTCACTGTCCACCAGAATGCCATACCCTCCGGTCGTCCAGGTGAAGGGCGCGCCTCCGCCGCCTTCAATGGATGCTTCCACCTTATAGGTGTCGTTGGGCATGCCCGCACCATTCTTCACCACGGGTAGATGCGTTCTAGACCAGCAGGCTGACGTGCGGATTCCGTAAAACGTGTCATGCTTGGAATGGCGGAAAGTGAATCCGGTGTCGGCCTGATTCTTCGGATTTACATGCATGGATTGACCGGCATCCTGGGAAAGCAGAATGCGGCCGGATTTGTCCAGCACGGTCAGGCGGCAGGGATTACGGGTAATCCGCAACTCAAATACGCTGGTCTTGAGCACAATCGGATCGCCGCTGGTATCAATTTTTGTGGATGGATCCGCAGTGAATTTGGCATCCGGATCAATGACCGGCGTATGCGGATCGGTTTTACCTCCGGATTGCAGGTCAATCCGCAGTACATCGGGCGAAATGGCTGCGGCGCGCAAAATATCGTCGCCGATGGTGATCTTGAGTTCACCGGCATCCGCTTTGGCACTGCTGACATTGCCGATGGTCGATGGGGCGGCCGCGTGGATGCGGGTGGCGACGGTCGAGGTGATGGCCGCGGTGGCGGCAATTTTGAGAAAATCCCTGCGATGCGGCATACATTTACTCCGTTAAGTGTTCAAAAGAAGTTTTAAGTAAGCGGAAGTTTAACCGGTTAACCTTTGCCTGTCAAATAACTGAAAATTTGCGGAAATTCCTCCTGCGATTTTTCACCGCGGCGGCAGAAGAACACTGATCAACGAAACTTACTTGCATTTATTGCCTGCCTCGCTATTGCCCCCGGCTGGTTCGCGAACGGCACACTTAACTACGGCGGACATGCCTGTACCAGGATGCAACATCGTTGCGACATCCGCCGAATATTGGTTTACGGGCCATTGTTTCAGCCGTGACCTCGGCAAAGGTCCAAAACCAACCATTTGTTCCCAAGCCCGCCCTATCAGCGGCTCGCGGAAATTCCCCGGTGGTGCGGCGGTTCAAATCCCAGCAGCGGCCCAAGCATAAACAGCAGCCGGAATATCACCGGCGCCAGCACCGCCGTGTAAACCGCGCTGCTCAATGAAATTCCGGCGAATTGCAGCAGATTGATGCTTAACCCGCCGCGCCCGCACGCCCACAAGACCGTGCCATCAATCACGGTTCGCCCCACCAGAAAAATGATTACAGCCAGAAATGTCATCACGATCTGGCTGAGGGCATTGTTACGGAAAATGTGTTTCCGAATCTTTACCAGTCCCAGTGCGATAAGAGCCATCAGCAGCGCCTCGGTTCCCAGCAATGCCTGGCTGGTCAGATCATATACCAGCCCGCACCAGAACGCGGCCAGAATGGCGGAATCTTCTTCCGCGAACAGGGCGTAAAACATGCCGAGCAAAACCAGATATTCCAAATGGAAATAACCGATTTCGCTCCATTGGCCCAGGTGCGCAGCAGCCAACGCGGTTGCAAAATATAGCAGCAGAAAAAAAGTAAGCCACCGCATGTACCAAAGTATGCCGCATATGCGCCGGATTGCAAAGCGCCGGCCGGCCATATTTCAAATCAGGTTCGCTTTTGCATCGCATTTACGCACCGGCCGGCTCGCCCCCCGGAATCAATTGTCCGCTGCCTGTCTTCATATCGTAACGCCAACGGATAATACATGCCGTTCCCACCGCAATGCCGGCGATGGCCGGCTTGGCCCGTCGCAGGCTCACCCGCCAATGCGGATCTTGTGTATCCGTGGGATGAGGTTGCACCAGCCAGCGGGTTGCGGCTAAAGATGGTTCCGCCAATGCCCGCAACGGACGCACAAAAAAGCCGTAACCATCCCCGGCTTGGGCGGCCAACTGCAGCCGGCGGCTTGTGGCCATACTGCATGCCGATGCATCCGCCACCACTGCCGCCGTCGCCGTACACCGCAGCACCTGATCCATTGCCCAAAATTGCTGGTCATCATCCGCCGGCTCTATAAAAATGCAGCGGTCCTGCCAATCACTCATTCCCAGTCCGGCGGCAAGCACATAAATGCTCGGTCGGCATGCCGTGCCAATCCAGAAAATATTTCGCCGGCCGCTTCGCACGCTTAACCTGCCCGCAAGCCAGGTCAGGAGTGTCAGCGGGGCGAAAAATGGAATATGTTTATGGATGTCGCGGCGCGTTTCCCTATCCTCCGCGGATGCTGCTGATTCTGTATCCGTCATTGCGGTCATGTCATAAAACCATTCGTGAATCCCCGGTTGCAGGAACTGCCCGGAAACGAGCATCTCCACGAATGAAAAATTCCGCCCTGTCTCCCCGGCGCCACTATCCACAGGTCGCTCGGAACCGGCTTTGTCCGCCTGATCTTTGACCTGTGCCTGATGGTGCATCCATTTCGCATCCGTACAGCCGTACATCTGACGCAATTGGCCGAAGGTCAGTTCTGTGCGTTGCGGTATCATTTCATTTTCACCATTAAACCCTGACAAACGGCCTGTACCGGCAGGCTGCATAAAACGATATAATTGTTAGGTAATTGTTTGGTATTCGAACCGAGTTGTCAAGCAGACATTTGCCCGGCATGTCATATCAAATATAGAAGTGCCACCACGGCCATTGCCGGGGACTACTGGATGCTCAAAACGCTTCAAATATCCGAGGTATGTAACAAAATAGTCCGATGGGCCTCTACTACTCCGTCCAATATCGCCGCATATTTCCTGTCCGTTGCCATTATGGATGCGGCGGATTCCGGCTGTTGACGATCTTCCGCCCGCAACATCCCTGTGTTTCTACCGGTTTTTTTCCGCCGACAGTTGCCCGTAATGGATCAAACGGATTCCGCTTTGGCTCAATAGTCCCTTAACCTCGGGATTGCACAGGGCATCCAATTCCAATTGTCTTTCCGCCACCAGCCGCGTCTGCCCGGTGCTAAGTCCGTTGGCCCGGCCCGGATGCACCATCACCTCGCCGGTTCCATGCTCCGGAATATTTTCCAGCAGTTTTTTCCATACCTCGCTGGAAAACTTTCCCGTTGCACCCAACCCGAAAAACCAGTCGCTCGTACCCGACCCCGCCAACTCAATTTTCCCCGCCAATTTTTTTGCCAGATTTGCCAAAATTTTGTAACTCATGCCCGGCGCGGGGGTTCCCCTGACGGCAATTTCCCGGGCGCAGCGGATATGCCGGATATTAAACTGTCGCGCCAGGTCTATGGCTATGTCTCCCAGCGGCGGCCAGTGATGCACGTGCTTGTGCGAATCCAGATGCGTGGGGACCAGTCCCCATGAAATGGCGGTGTTGATCTGCGCCTCCCATTCGCGATGTACGTGCCGCAGGACAGATTTGTCACGAAATATCCGCCAAATCAGCTGCGGAACCCGTTGCGGAAATGCACCCCGATATGCCAAAAGCGGTCCTTCAAGACCGGCCAGCGGCGTGCCCTGCGTGAGGCATAAATGGATTCCCACTCCCAGATTCGGCAGGTGTTTTGCCGTATCGACCGCCCTCCGGGCGTCCGGCATGGTGGTCATGAGCGTGGTGCTGGTCAAAATGCCGGATGTGTGCGCCTGCACGATGCCATCCGTGACACCTGCGGAAAATCCAAAATCATCCGCATTAATAACCAGATTCCGCGCCATCCACCGAAGTATGGAGGAATGTTCAGCGAATATCAATCGGCCGGTAAACTTTTACGTTCAAAAATTTGTGTCCCCATTGTTGTGCCTGCCAGAACGTCGGCAGCAGCACATCCAGGCGGTAGCCCTGAATTGCTCCGCCACGGTCCAATACCGGCACGGGCCGGTCCACGTCATATCCCGGCACGCGCACCATGCAGTGAAACGGGATCAGCCGCGTGTCCGCCGCCACCAGATGGCCATCATTCGTCCATACACTTTTGCCCGAGGCCGTCACCCTTCCGCTATAAGGCCAGCAGCAGCGGCGGTCCGGTGCGTAACTCGTGACGCGTAATCGCAGTGTTTTCCAGTAAATATATTTTCGACCGTGGTACCAGTATCCATCCGCTGGACGAACATGATGGTAACGGATATGGATGGGCATCGGGGCCATTCGGGGAGCCACCGGGTGATTTCCATCGTAAATCGGCATGGTGGTGGTTGCGGCAACTGCTTTTAACGTGGCAGTTGTCTGCCGCCGAACCGGAGAGGGGGGGATTGCTGAGCTGTTATCGGACGCTGCGGCCCACAACTTGGGCAGCGCGCCTACCCGCCAAATGAGTGTCAGGCCTGCCAGCCCCAGCACAATAATCGCCAGCATGGTGGCCAGTTCCCAGTTCTCGCTCTTCGTCAGGCTGCGTGATTGACGCATGCAAAGCTCTCCAAAGCACATCCGCCGCCTTGGCATCCTTGCAGGCACCGAAACTAATCCAGCCGGATCGGTGAAACCAGTCACCGATTGGCCAATGTCCAGCCCTCTTGGCCGAACCTACACGGGTAGTCATGGGGGTTATCCCGCTCTGACAACCGATATTGAGGTTAGCACATAGCCGGAGCGATTGCCAGAAAAAAAACAGAAACAGGCTCAAAAGCGAGTGTTTTTAGGTCTTATAACCACATTTTCTGTGCTTAATTTCATGATTAAAATAATATAAATTGATTATAAGAAAATAAATTTCTTATAGCGATTATATGCTGATTGCTTCGCTTGGGTTCATCCCAGCCCAAACAACCTCACTGGACCCAACAAACCCGAGTCGCGCACTTTCCAATGTGAGGCATTGAAATGATGATAGTTTATGCTGGCAAAATTGATATCGTGGAATATTTGCCATTTCACTCCGCGGCGATCCATTTCGCGAATGCGATTTGCCGGTAGATTGGTAACTTCCACCTCTAATAGATTCCCCGTCGCATTCAGCTCATCTATAACCAAGTTGTACGGAGGTAATATCAAACCGGCCAGAAGTCGCCCGTTCAACCATACCTTGGCACTCTCCGAAACGCGACCAAGGTCCAATAACCATGGGCCGTGGCCCGTTGGGGCATCAAAATTAATCGAGTACCGCGCTGTGCCCGCAAAGGCATCCGTCGCCGGATCACCGTTGGTGGTCCAGGATGCGAGTTGTTTGAGCCGCATTCCGCGGGGCAATTCCGGGCCGCCATCAATAAAATCAACATCCCACGGACCAGTGAGGGCCAATGACGGTTTCCCCGCGCGCGCCATCGGCGCAAATCGCCGGCGGGATTCTGCCGCGCCAACCGGCTGTCCCACGGCGGCGGACGCAGTTGTCCGCAAGATTAGCGAATGTCCCGGCTGCAAATTTACCTCAACCATCGCTCTTGCTTTTGGCCCGTGTGATGATTGTGTTACATGTCCCGGGACGGTCTGACCGGTCATCGGATCCATTAATGTTACCTGGCGGGCGGGGGTAGCCAATGCAAGGCGGCCGTTTAACGGTTTTTTACCCTGATAGGCCAGGAAGTAGAATGTATTCTCCCCGGATTGGCGGCGAATAAAATGCAACCCGGCATGCCCGCACAAACTTTCTTGTCGTATATCCAGCGCCGGCAGTATTACCTCCGGCGGGCCTTTGAATATGCGGCCGGCACCGACAGTGGCTACGGAAACCTTTGATTCGGCGGCTTTCCATGGCACAAAGTGTAAGCCATTTATAAGCTGGGTCATTACGGCCTGATTCTCCGCTAAGCGGCCGAGGCCCGGCGGCATTTTTGGTAAATGATTCGCGAAAACGATTGTCGCGCCATCCGTCGCCAGTTTTATCAATCGCTTGAGTGTTGGCACGGGCATAACTTCAATCGGCGGTACGACAATCGCGGCGTACGCACCGCCCGGAGCGATCAGCGTGCCATTGGCTGCGCCCAGCCGACTCAGCAGCCGATCCGAAAGATAATCGAATGAAAATCCCCCGCCCCACAGGACTTCCGCGGTTTTTCCAATCGGCTGGTTGTAAAACCAATCCTGGAGATTGGTCATGGTCTGGTACTGGGCCATCCGTCCGGCCTGATGCCATTGGTCATGAATAGGCCAGTAAAGCAAAATATCATTATCCGGTTTACCGACCTGTAAAACGCTCTGGCACCGCGCGATGTAGTCATTCAAAGTCCGCGCGTCTCGCCAGATGCTCATTCGCGGATTCATATCCGTAGCGGCATAAAACAGCCAGCCGGGCCATGCCGCATCATCAGGCGAATAGCATGTGCCATGATAAAATACGTGATTCACACCCCCCAGAAAAAATTGATCCACCAGGCCCTTCATGTCCGCAAGTGTGACCGTGAAATGTTCCGCAAGCCACGTTCCTGTTTCCGACGATATCAACGGTTTACCGGCAATGTGCGCCGGCGATGACGCGAATTTGGCGATAAGCGGGTGGCACCGGCCGATGCTGTCCACCGTGCCGAAATTTCCCTCCGGTTCCGGAATGTCCGCGACATTATAAAAATCCAGCAGATTGGTGGGCGAACCGTGCGCCTGGTTCCGCGTTAAAATTCCCCGCTTACGGCACCATGCCGCCCACTGGGGAAACACCGACTCCACAATCAAATCCGAAACGGTTTCCCGGTAGTCCGCCTGCACGCGGCCGACGGTTGCGTCGGCCGCATCCCCGGCCAGCGCCAGCAACTGTTCTTCCAGCCGGTAGCCGCGCAAGCGGGCGAACTGATCGAAAAAATCCGGTGACCATTCGCCGTAACCGCGGGGTACGCCGGTAAAATATTCGTATGAATCATGATACATGGCGCGCGGTCGCTTCACGCCCGGCGCGGCAAAAGCGCGGGTGAACTTTTTCAAAAAATGCGCGATCGCCGGCGGATAAATGGTGTTGATCATCATGCCATGTCCGCCGGGTGCGGCTCGTTTCACATGGCTGCCGGGATGACTTGCCAGCACGACCAGTTTCCAACGGCCGGCCGGTCGCGGCCAGGCAATGGCGCCGTGCGGCCGAATCAGGCGCCTAGGAATTTCCACCTGCCGGCCGTCCGCGGAAAAGGCCCGTGCATACAACACACGCCCGCGGGGCAGCCGCAGCGTCCATGGACTTGCGCCGGCGGGGGCGTTAAACACAAACGGACGGGCATACAGGCTGGCATTATTCCCGGTGATATCCGGCCCGCCGAAATTCCATCCCGTGCCCGTGGTCATGTCCACACCCATGCCCAAACGGTCTGTTTCAGTACGGTCGTGGTGCAGCATCTGCATCCATTTCCGGGTCAAATAGGGTATGTATCGAGTTTCCCATCCACGGGCACCGTAAATTGGAATGATGTGCACCCCGCCCATGCCGGCCGCCTTATAACGCCGCAGTTCCAACGATAAATTCACCGGGTCCACGGCGGAGCCCATCCACCAGTTGTAGCACCAGGGGCGGCATTGTTTGGTCAACGGCGGCCATGGCGATTCACTCCGTCGCGACGTTGTGCCTGTCATGGCCGCGATGGGCGTCGCAGGCAACGCCGCTTTGGACGCGATGGTCGCTCCGGCCAATGATTTGACCATGGTTCGACGGGAAAATTGAGCGGTTTTTCTGGCCATCGGATCCTCCGTGTGTTATGCGAAAACCGGCACGCACCGAGAATAAATTAACGGTAAAAACGGGGCGGAATGAATTTGTCATCCCTGTTTTGCGTCAGGTATGAATTGTAATTCCCTCAGCGCAGAACACAACCGCCGCGAAATACCTGACGTTTTTTTATATGGGGTATTACGCCGGAGATGGCGAACAGGGGGTGGTTATTTCCCGGCGGGCTGCGCCATGGTGAGATCGCTTTTCAAACTTGTCGCAAGGATCAGGCGCCCCATGCAGTAGGGGGCGAAGGCCTGCGATTCGAGGGGAACCGGAAAAAGATTGTATTGCACAAGCCGTCGATGGCCCGGTGAGGAACCGGGTCGCCACAGATATCGCAGAACATTTGCCCGCAACCGCATGCCGGCGCGGGGCTTAACCCGCAACGGCTGGGGAAGATCGCCAAGGGGGATACGCGCCACAATATTCCACGTCGGCCGGCCGTGGAATATCCCGTGTGAGGCCTTTACTTCAAGGCCTTTGGCTTTCCATGGAATCAGGCTGTAGGGCTGAAGGAAATTAACCGTGCCATCCGGGTTGGGCGTCGGCGGCGTGCTGGTACGATGCCATTCCTGATTGAACTGCCCATTCGGTGCGATGGTTATTTCATAAAAATTGGTGCCGTTCTGCCGGCGCGATGTATCCAGCCAGATTTCGTCACAATCCCGCTGCCAAAGGACGGATGACATTGCACCCGGCAAATACCACGGGTTGGGGCCGCAGTTAATGATGGCAATGTACAAGCTGTTTTTGCCGTACGCGGCGGCAACCACGGTTTTTGAATCCGCCGGCGGATAAGTACTTTGCGTGGCCGCATTATATTGCAGCTGCCGGCGCCAGAGCCGACTGGTGGTAGGGTTGCGCATGGCCGCTCGTGCGGTTACGCCCGGCGCTGCGAGCAGGGCGGCTATTCCGCCGGATTTATGATTGACCGTTCTCTGCCCCACATTGCTGCCCGCGCCGCCCGCGGAGCCATCTTTGCAGCCCGGCCATACGGACACCACGGACGCAGCGAGCGCCACCACGCCAAGCATTTTTAAGGTTGTCAGTCCTGCTTTTCGCATCGTTACCCGTCGAACGGCAGCTTCCATTCCGCGCAATTCTTGGAGCTACGGTTCTCGCTAATTCTACAGCATTATATCGCCGCTGCCCAGTCCTCCAATTTTTTGGGGCCGGAGTGAGGCAGTTTTACCATTAGCCCCGGCCCGCCGGGAACCGCGACCATGGCGGCCGCCGGGCTGGCATCAGATTCAAGCTGCCCCCGCAGTGGCCGCATTTGTTTCAATAGTTGTCACAGCTTGCGGGCTCATTTCACTGCTGTGGCCGGGAAATGCCTTGGCTTTTGGATCAAGCAGTGTTTTGGCAAAATTCACGGCAATCGCGGCCTCGCCGAACCCGGTTACAATAAGTTTTAACTTGCCTTCGAATCCGGTCACGTCGCCGGCGGCAAACACACCGGGCATAGTTGTCTGCATTTTCGCGTCCACGATAATGGACTGGCCTTCGATTTTCAGCGGCCATTGCTTGATGGCACCCAATGAACTGATAAAACCGAGCTGCGGAAGTATTGCATCCACCGCCAGAGTCTTCTCTTCCTTGGTCTGGTTATTGAATATAACCACACCACTCAGCTTATTATCGGTCGAAAGCACCTCTTTTAATTCCCAAAAAGTAAGAATTGGAGTGCCCGCGTTTTGAACCTTCCGCACGGAATCCTCATGGGCACGAAATTGGTTTCGCCGGTGGATGATGGTGATGTGGGATGCCGTTCCATGCAAGTTCATGGCCCAGTCCAGAGCCGAATCTCCACCACCCACAATCAGGAGTTTTTTGTTCGCGAATTCGGATTTTTTACCCACAAAATAGTGAATTCCGCGACCCTCCCAAACATTTGCGGAGGCGACGGGCAATTTTCGCGGCTGAAAGGCCCCCGCGCCCGCACAGATCAAGAGTGATCGCGTAACGTGCCGGCCTTTTTCAGTGCTGATCTCGTAGAAGCCGCTCTGCTCATCCCGGGAAAGTCCGGAAGCCGTCTCATTCAGGCAGACGGTAGGCTGATATTGCAGGCCCTGTTCCATCAGGTTTTTAACCAGGTCGCGGGCGATGATTTTAGGGAAGCCGGCCACATCATAAATGTACTTTTCAGGATACAGGGTGGCCAACTGTCCGCCGAGCTGGTCGAGTGAATCGATGATTTTTGTTTTCATGTGGCGAAGGCCGGCGTAGTAGGCTGCGTAAAGACCCACTGGCCCTCCGCCGAGGATGGTGATGTCGAAAACATCCTGATTGTTCTGGTCCATCTGGAGTGATCCTTTCAAAATTGTTCGGCGGGCCGCGCTGCCGAATCAGGCATTGTATTCAGAACCGGCGTATATGAAAAGTTCGTAATGTGCGGAAATTTGGAGGGGTGTACAGGGAGTCTTTTATCATGTCGTTGCTTCAGCCGCTGCGCGGCGCCCCAAGTATATCAATGTCTGGGTGAGCGTTGACGACAGGGCGTGGCGATTTTTCCGGGCAGGGCCTAATTGTTATGTAATGTGGCGATTTTCCAGTATTGCGGCCACTGATTGCTCTGTTCCATGGCTTCTAAAGCCATCACGGCCTCTGCATTGTCCGCATCCCATCGCATGCCCGATCCGCGCACGCGATCAGACAGGGCACGGCACTGGCTTTCCATCGGGTCACTGCCGATCTGCCAGCCCTTGGCGATGAACTCCGGATATCGAATCATTTCCCGTCGATCTGATGCATAGGCAAGCATCCGATCGACCTCTTTGCGTTTAACGCCGCGGGTTTCTTTCCGCAGTTCCAGCAGGTCGTTCCAGATGCGTTGGTAGCCCTCATGCTTGACGTTGTGCAGAACGTCTCCAACCCATTTTTCGCCCAATGGAATCAACGTTCTCTGGCGGATAAGCGTTACGTGTACATCTGGGCGGACGGGGTCTATTTCAATATTCGCATGGGCGACGATGATTCCGCCTGTATTCTGGTGGTTCTGGGGGCTACGGCAGA
>JAKBBN010000016.1 GCA_021808485.1 Planctomycetota bacterium
CAATAACCCCAACAATGGCGAAGTATCCGAAACCAGCCCCGCAGACCTTGCCGACCAGCCATCTACCGGAGAACCCGACCCATCCAATGCGGACCAGGATGACTCCCCGGCCGATCTTGACCGCACCCAAAGGGAAGCCTGCCTGATCGCCGCGGAAATAAAAAAACTAATGGGCCGACACCGGATGATCGGCGGTGAAGGAGAAGCCGGTCGCGCTATCCAGTTTTCGGACATTGTTGTTCTTATGCGGTCTGTCCGGTCAACCGCTGCAATGCTGGTGCGGACTCTTCAAGATTCCGGCATTCCGGCGTTTGCCGAGTTACGCACCGGCTTTTTCGATTCCCAGGAAGTATTGGAAACCATGGAACTGCTGAATGTGCTGGACAACCCGGCCCAGGACATTCCAATCGCGGCGGTGTTGCTGGGCCTGTTCGGCGGATTTTCGCATGATGATTTAACGCGGATTCGAGCCGCCTTTCCCGATCGGTACGCCGTGCCTTTTTATCAGGCGGTGGAGCAATACGCCCGGCAACCCGGTGCGGACCCGACGGCCGCCGGTGCAGAGCCCGGCCTGGCCGAAAGGTTAAACGCCATGCTTCAACAACTGGACCATTGGCGTGACCGCGTCCACACGCTTGGGGTGGCCGCGGGCATGGCGCATATTTTTCAGGAAACAAATCTGTTTTCGCGCGTGCTGGCCAAACCGTATGGTCACCGGCGAGTGGCCAATCTTAAGCTGCTGCATCAGAAGGCGATACAGTTCGGCGGGTTTCACGCCCAAGGGCTTGCCCGCTTCAATGCTTTTGTGCAAAACGTTCGCGATGACCGCCAGATCGATTTTGGCGAGGCCCCGCTGGGCGATATTAACGCGGTGCGGGTTATGTCCGTTCATGCCAGCAAGGGACTGGAATTTCCAATCGTATTCCTGGCGGGACTCGGCCGAAAATTCAAGCTGCAAAGCGAACGCGACAAGCTGCTGGCTGACCAATACAACGGCATCGACCTGAAACTGTATGACTCGGCGACCCAGGATTTCCGCGCCACCATCGGCCATCAAATAATTCAGGAACAAACCCGCGACCGCGAGCTGGCGGAAGAAGCGCGTATTCTGTATGTGGCCATGACCCGCGCCCGCGATCATCTTGTGCTGGTGGGCCACGGCACTGTGGAACAATGCGAAAATTGGGCCAAGTTCCACACACCGGAAAGCCGGAACAAGACGCCCATGTCGCTGGATTGGCTCGGCCCGATTTTCAGCGGCGCGGCAGGCGCCGGTTCTCCGATGAATGGGCGATTACACTTTATCACGCATGAGGCGCCGACAATTCGACTGCCCGCTCCGGCCGCGTCCGGATATTCGGATTCAACAAATTCCGCTGTTCCACTGAATCGAATGCTGGCCTTTGAGCCGCTTCCAGCCGCGCCGGCCCCATCCGCGGGCGCCGCGGCAGCCTTCGCACTGAAATTGGCTGCGCAACCATATCCTCACGCCGCACTGACGAAAATTCCCGCGATCTGCACGGTCAGTCAGTTAAAGAGCCGCCTGCCGGAAAATGCCGTGGATTCGGATGACCCCACGGCGCAGATTGCCCAATTAATGCGGATCGACCCTGAGGCCCGGCCGGCGAATGAGCCGGAAATTTCACTCTCGGAACCGCAGAACGCGGAAGGCCCGGTCGGCGCGACGGTCGGTTCAATCACGCACCGCGTTTTGGAAATCCTGGATTTTTCCATCGCGCCCACCCCCCAGGCCGTGCGGGAACAGATTTCCGCGATGGTAAAGGCGGGCAGGTTTACCGAGGCGGACGCGGCCGCGGTTGCCCATGATCAAATCGCCTGGTTTCTGACCACGCCAACCGGTCGGCGCGCGGCAAAAGCAGCGGGAAATAACGGCCGACTTTATCGCGAATTGACCTTCTTCTGGACACAGTCGCCGGGCGAAACAGTTTCCGTGTCCGGGCCGACGTTCCACGGGGCGCCGGCTGGCGATGCGGCGGGCAATCCGCCAACCGCCCCTGCGGATGAGGTGCTTGTTCGTGGTGCGATTGATGCGCTGGTCGTTGATGATGAGGGGATTCTTGTAATAGACTACAAAACCGACGCGGCGACCAATATAGCGCCACGGCTCGCCATGTACCAATTTCAGGTACGCATGTATGCCCACGGGGTGCGTAAAATCCTGAATCTTCCCCCATCCAAACCGGTTCTTGGAATGCTGGTTTTTTTACGTACGAAATCCTGCCATAGCGTTTCACTGGAACCGTAACGACGCGGAAGAAATCAGCCGGGGTGAAGGCCGACGGACAAGCCGAAGGGACCAACGGCACACAACCGCAGATCCGTTGAGTTAACGAAAATGTGCCGATGAAAAAACGAACTCAGACAAAAGCGGGCGAAGAGATTCGAACTCTCGACATTCACGTTGGCAACGTGACGCTCTACCACTGAGCTACGCCCGCTTATACCCGGGAGCAGTATTATACAAAACGGGGATGAGATGTAAACAGCCTGCATTGGCGACAATTTGGGGATTGTCGTCGTTTCCAGCCTGATATCTCTTTATAAGACAGTCCATCATGATCCGGCGTGGGCCATTACGGGCGGCCGGGGTGCTGCCGTGGTGAACCGGCCAGCCTGAGCACCAGGTCAAAGGCAATATGAACGCGATTCTTGCCGCGGATCAGGCCGAAAAACGCACTCGGCGGTGTGACCCCGTAATCCCGCATTTTCACCAGGCTGCGTGCACGCACAAGGAAGCGATCCGACCCCATCGGATGAATAACAAGATTGCTGATCAATTTCCTTGAACGGCCCGCCAGGGTCAAGCAGCCCCGCACACGCAATTGCAGAAGAATACGGCCGGTTTTCGGACTCCGTACGATTCGCGAGCTTTCCACCCTGCCCAGGCGGTATTTTATTTCCGGATGCCGCTTTGCCTTTAATGCCGCCCACATGTCATGATTCATGCCGGAGCTTGAACCGCGAAGCGAACAGACCGCCAGAGACAGCCGCGCTTTTGGCTTGTGCGAAAGTGGAAATGGCGGCGGCCGAACCGAAGTTGCCGCCATTTCGTGAAACACCCGCAGCCACCGGCGCACATTGGTGTCACTGGTGGGCAACAGCACGCTGGCTTTCACCGCCGTGCTGACGCTGGACCAGGAACCTAAGGTAGCCTTGCCGTTGAGTACAACCCGGCTTCCCGGAATCGCATAAAACCGCAGAGGCAACGCGGACCGAACCGCCGGTGCTAAAACAGGGGCGGTCCGCGCCCCGCCGAAAGCAGATGATCGAACGACAGCCATGCACAAAATCAAAGCAGCGGCACCCGCCCAAAGCAATGAAAAGCTGCGCATATGTGATGCCGTTTTCATTTTCCACTATTCGCCTTTCCGGCTGCCAGCCGCCAGGCGACATTAATGCTTATGGTATTGCCGGAGCGGATGATACCCAGCATAGCCGTCGGAGGACTCACGTTAAAATCCGTCATTTTCAAATTGGTTGTCACGCGAACCAGCAGTCCCGAACCAGGCAAATCCGTGACGATGAGCTTCAGTTGCGAGGTCTTATTGACGCCGTTGACCCGCAATACGCCGGTCGTGTTATAGGCAAACACCCCGGCGGTTTGCCGGAAGCCGGCCGGCTTTAGTGTTGCGGATTTCAGAGTGTAGCGGATAAAGGGGTGGTGGCCTTTATGAAGGGCGTCGTACATGGTGCTATCCATGCCGCCGCCCTCGCTGCTCTTGATATCTTTTACGGGAATTACCAGTTTGATCGCAGTGATGGTCGGCGCTGCGGCCGACACAAACTTTCCGCTGGCGGTTAATCCGCCCTGCAGCACCGTACTGGTAGCCGACCATTGATGCAGGGTGGAGGTGCCGTTAATCACCAGTTTGCTGCCGTTCACCGGCGTGTAATAGACCGAAGTTGAAACGGCGGCATGCGATAAAGCTGTCCCGACGGCCGGAACCGGCGCGGCGGAAAGCAGAAATAGCCCACAGGCGGCCGCCCCCACGCGGCCGCCGAGAGACACAACAGACTTGAAAAATGGGGCGTTCACAAATCACCTCACGTTAGAAACCGAAGGACACTTCCATCACGACGCCGTTGAACCCCGGCCCTTGTGACGCGTTGGCGCCGTCAACCGTTTTGGTGTTCGTTCTGAAGCTGTAAAACTGCTCCTGAACATATTCCAACTTGGCGAGCATGCTCTTGGTGAGCCAATAGCCGGCCCCAACCTGAAGCCGACCCACCCAACCATTGGAGTCCACGCCGCTGACTGAACCGGCAAAGGCATAACTGTATTGGGCGGCCAGGTACAGAGCGGGGTTGATGTGATAAACCAGGTTGGACGATCCATACAGCCAGCTCTCTGTCGGTGTACCCACACCGGTCAGATTGGCCTGTCCATCGCGTGTCCAGCCGACATAACTGTAGCTTTCGAACGGCCAGTTCTCATAGGTGATGTCGCCCTGAGCGGCAAATACGTGCCGGCCGGCTTGTGGAGCGATCTGTCCGTCATCGTCGGTTGGACCGAAGAGATTATTGTACGGTTCACCGCTGCGGGTGGCGGCATAGAGATAGGAAGTATCTGTTGAGTCACCCATATCGGCGTAATAGACCGATGCCGAGAGCCGAACGTGCTTGACAGGATAGCCCCAGATTTTGCCGTGAATGCCCGGGCCGGCGCCGTAATCATAGTGTCCGGTGGTGCCGCCGTTGGACAGACCGACGAGCCAATAAACCGGGCCTTTAACGCTGTAGACTTCGCCGCCGATTTCCTCGGTGCTTGGATCCACCAGCGGATTTCCGATCAACGGGTTATTCTGCACCCACGCATTGTTGGACCGGTGATAATTGTTATCGCCGAAGTCAATGGTAAACGCCCCGACTTTAACGTTCACGTAATCCATGATTTTGTTCACCAGGCTGTTGTGGGAAACTCCCGGAATCTGCTTGAATACCAGCCAGCCTTCATTCCCGTAGGTGTTGCTGGGGTGGCCCGGCGTGGCAATATAGAAATCCGCAAACATGTCAAACTCATGTGGAATTTTGGCATAGAGCGACAGGTCGGCGTACGGCGTCTGGAAATTCGGGTTCAAGCCGACAGGCGTACCGGTACTAAATTCCTGCAGCGCCTGAAAACGCCCCACGGTCCAGAAGCCCATGTAAAACTTCATGTTGCCCCACTGGCCCACCTGCATGTTCATATCCGGGCGCATGTGGTCGGGATTCTCATCCTTAAATGGCGAGAAATATCGATCCGCCGTGGGCGGCGCGAAGAGATTCTCCATTGTCGCATTGATGTTGTTCGTTCCCGCGGCACCTTGAGTGCCCGCGATATTCCGGCTGTTTGCCATCACCTGGTTATAAAGATGCTTAATGGCTTCGTCCGTCGCGCGCTGACTGGTGCTGTTTGCTTTCACCTGCGCCGCCTTGAGTTTGGCCTGTTGTGCGGTCAAACCGGCCTGCTGCTTTTTGATGAGGTATTCCTGTCTTGCGAGCGCCTTTTGCTGCTGCCGGATCAGCAATTGCTGTTGCCGAACTTCCGCCTGCTCTTTGCGCAAGTTTCCGACCGTATTGCTCAACTTGGACAATTGTCTTTGAACCCGCCGGAGATGCTGCTGCATCACTTGATAATTGGCGGAACTGTTTTCCGCCGCATAACTGTAACCGGGCAGCACAGCGGACACCGCAAGCGCTGCGGCAAATCCGAGAAGGCTGTATCGTTGGGCAAAGCGTGTCATGACAACACCCTTTCAAAAAAAAGGCACCTGTCGCCCGGACCGAAGCTCGGAAACCCGTCTGAACTACCAGAAGGCCTTGTGAAACTTTTCACAGGCCAGCACCGGTCATTCCTGCGAGCGATGCAACGAGATTCAGCATCACGCGCCGAGTGAAATAGCAAAACGGTCAAAACACTCGGTTGTATATAAAACTTATGCTTGATTGAAATTAGGTATCTTGCTTACTGTTTATATAAAAGTCATACATCCATATCCGCGGGGACGGATACACCACACGCCGCGGGGGCACGATAAATCGGCGGCTTTTGGAGGCTCGCCGGTCGTCCGCACAACCCTTGCCGAAGCACAATCAGCAAGGCATACTATGGACAGAGACATTGGTTAACAAAGTTGCTTTATGAGTGTCGCACCCATTTTGTACCGCAGCAACGCATCGGAGACCGGCATGAACCGACCATCAAAGTTCTGGCGACTCGCCCCCCTGCCGGCGCTTCTGGCGACAATGGTATGCCTGTCGGCGGGCGCATCGGCCAGAGGCGCAACACACGTAAACAGCCGGCAGGTTATTGCCGCCATTCGCAAAGGCGTCACATTCCTGCTTGCACAGGATCAGCCCAAAACATTCTGGGAAGAGGGAATACACGGCCCCAACAGCAACGGCGTAGTGGCGCAGGAAAATGGCGGGGAAACGGCGCTGGTGCTGGAATCCCTGTTGTATGTTCAGCGGAGCCTGCACCTGCGCCGGCTTAATCTTTTTAAACCCAAGATGCAGGCTGCGATCAAATATGTGGTGAAACTACGCAGTCATTGTACGTACGTATGCGCTTTTCAGGCCGGGGCCATGGATTTTTTACCGCAAAAACGCCATTGGCACGTCCGCACCACTCTGTTTTATGACCGTGGCTTTCTGCTGGGATCGGCACATCCTGACGGCGGCTTCAGCTATGCTTATTACCCCGCCAAGCCGAAAGGCTTTCCGCGGGCGGCCGGCAGTTGGGACAATTCCAACACCCAAAACGGTGTCCTGGGATTATGGGCCTGCCGACACGCGGGATTAAACATACCGCGCGGCTTTTGGTTCAAGGAATCGCGCCACTGGCGCGGCTGTCAGTACGGCAGTGGAGAATGGGGGTATTGGGGGGTTCGCGGCCGACCGACCAAACCGACCGGCCGTGCACAGACTTTTACTCCGGCCGGACTCGCCAGCCTGCTGATGGCGGACGAATTCATACAGGTTGGGGAAACGGTTGTCCATCCGAAGCCGGATCATGCGGTGTCGCTGGCCGTGAAATGGATGAACCAGAATTTCGATCCGACGAATCAAAGCACTTATTCCATGTACAGCATACTTCGCGCGGGTCTTGCCACCGGAATAAAAATTTTCAACAAGCACAACTGGTATCAGGATTTCGCCGATCAACTGGTGCAGAACCAGGACGCGGATGGAAGCTGGCGGCCGGATTTTTATGAAGCAAGCGAAAATACCGCCACAGCGTATGCCCTGTTGATATTGACACGCGGGCTAAACCCGGTGTTGATGAATAAGCTGGAATATGGGAAACATTACCTGGGCAAATGGAACTCGCGCCAATGGGATGTCGCGAGCTTAACGTCATATGTCAGCGGGGCGACGGGAACGCCGTTGAATTGGCAGGTGGTAAAGATCAATTCACCCGTTCGCCAATGGCTGGACTCGCCTATTCTTTACCTGAGCGGTTACGATGACCCGAAATTTACCCCTTCACAAATCGCCAAACTGCGGGCGTTCGTCAATGCCGGCGGTCTTGTCTTCTGCACATGCAATCAGGCATCGCTGGGTTTTAAGGATGCGATGATCAAGGACGGCCAGGCCGCGTGCGGCGGCCGATATGAATTTCACACACTGTCCCCCAAGAGTGCGATTTATACCATTGAGCCATGGGCCAATTTTCATGTACCGCTGCTGGGCCTGTCCAACGGGGTACGGTACACATGGATCATTTGTCCCACGGACCTCGGTGAAATCTGGCAACGCCGCGCCATGATGCATAAAACAGCCTGGGAACTGCCGGAGAATTTGTACCTGTATGCAACGGGCAAGGGATATATCGCCAATCGCCTGCAATCAGTATACGTACCGGCGCCGGCCAAGCCGCCCACGCACACAATGGCTGTGGGAATGATAAAGTATGCCGGCAATTGGAATCCCGAACCGGGAGCCTGGCCGAGACTGGCACGGCTGATGGCGCTGAATAAAGCACTGGAAGTTAAATTAAGTGCAGTTCGTTATTCCCAGTTGGATGCGGCGGATTTTCCGCTGGTTCATGTAACCGGAACCGCCACGTGGCAACCGGACTCCCAACAGCGGACGAAACTGAAAGATTATGTCGAACATGGCGGATGTTTATTTGCCGATGCCATCGGCGGCAACGCGGCATGGGGAAATTCATTTGCGGCGATCATCCAGAAAATTTTTCCGGGTCACAAGCTTCAAGTTATTCCGCAGACGGCACGAATATTGAGCGGGGCGATACCCGGAGCATCCGCGATAAAATCAGTCACCTACCGCAAGTATTTTCTTGACACGCACAAGGGTGACAAAACCGTCCGACTGGAAGGCATCCGTCTGCATGGGCGCTGGGCGGTCATTTTTTCCCCGTCCGATATCACGTGCGGCCTGCTGGGAAGCCAGACATGGGGCATCGCCGGCATGATACCGGCAGACGCGCAAAAACTTGCCGAAAACATTTTGCTTTATGCCAACATTGCGCCGCCGAAGCCGGCAAAGCCCAAACCGGTGGTAAAGCCGCCCCAAAAGCCGACGATAGCCGCCGCGACGCAACAACCCGTGACTTCGCAACCAACGCCGTCCGCGGCGCAGAATACTCCGCCGCCGCCGCCGGCGCCGACGATTCAGTTTAAGTAACGCGGCGCCCCGCAAAAAAGGCCATGACACGGAAGGTCCGGGGAACGACTACCAGTTTTCACCGGTACGCCGGTGCTGCTGCCACGTCCGCATTTTATCCAGCGGCCAGGTATTAATAACATCCGCCGCTCTGACCCAGGCGCGGCGCGCGGTAAGAATGCCGAAATTCAGGCGATCCATATCCTGGGTGGAATGAGCGTCCGTATTAATGCATAGCGGAACGCGGGCCTCCACGGCGAGGCGGGCGTGCCGGTCGCGCAAATCCAGCCGCTGATCAGTGGCATTTATTTCCAACGCGTTGCCGTACCGGGCCGCGGCAAACACCACCCTTGCCATATCCGGTTCCAGACCGCGACGACCGCCGATCAACCGGCCGGTCGGATGACCGATTACATCCACCAGCGGATGACTCAACGCCTTTATCAGCCGAGCCGTCGCCGGCTCCGATTCCTGACTTAATGCCATGTGCGGAGACGCCACCACCCAGTCAAGCCGTGCCAGAATTTCGTCGGGGTAATCCAGGGACCCATCGGCCAGAATATCAACTTCCGTGCCGGCCAGAATGACCAGCCCGCTCAGTTGCCGGTTCAGGCTTTTTATGGCCTTGATATGTTCCAGCAGGCGTTCCACGGACAAGCCATTCGCCTGTACCTGCGATTTGCTGTGATTGGTTATGGCAATATAGGAATAGCCGAGATGTTTGGCCTTGGCGGCCATTTCCTCCAACGTGGCGTTGCCGTCCGAATCGGTGGTGTGCATGTGCAAATCCGCCTGAAAATCGGAGGATTGCAGAATTTCCCAGTGCAACGGCAGGGCATTTTTCAAAAACTCCGGGACAGATGCGCCGGCCAACGCGCCCGGATTGTTTGACTTCATGGCCTGGGCGAGTTCTATTTCACCCTGATCCTCGCGTCGTTCGGGTTCAATGAAATTCAGTCCCAATGCGTCGTAAATGCCTTCTTCCGAAGCACCGGCGATGGACACGGCGCCGTCAAACAGGCCCCATTCGTTGAGTTTCCAGCCCCTGCTCGCTGCCAGTGCGCGCAATCGCACATTATGTTCTTTGCTGCCGGTAAAATATTGCAATGACGCACCCCAGTTTTCCGGGGGTACAATGCGAAAATCCACCTGCAACCCCATGGCGGCGCAAAGTGATATTTTCGTTTCACCGGCGACAAGAATTTCCGAGGTAAGGGGAAACTGCCGCAATGATTCGACGATAACCGGGGCAGGTGTACTATCGGTAGACACCAATATGTCGATATCCCCCACCGTTTCCCGCCCGCGCCGCAGCGATCCGCAATAGGCGGCGTTTTGAATACCCGCGATATTCCGGACCCGATCAAGATATTGCTCCGCCAGCGGCAGCGCCCAGCCGATGCCGATGCGTGCCGCTGAAGATTCCATAAACGCAAGGTTTTCCCGGATGCGAAGTTGTTTTTTTTCTCCGACACCCTTTATTTTTGGAAATGTGCCGTTCGCAAGATGCGCTTTGAGTTCTTCAAGCGTGGTGATATTCCCCTGTTTCCAGATCAAGTGGGCTGTTTTTGGGCCGACGGACGAAATCGCCATCATTTTAAGCACACCCGGCGGAACCCGTGCGGCAAGTTCTTCAAATTCAGCGATTTTTCCTGTCCGCAGGTATTCGTGGATCTTGTCGACGGAGGCTTCCCCGACGCCGGGTAAATCCCCAAGCGTACCGGCCGCGGCGGCAAGCGCGATGTCCTCGGGCATATCTTCCAGAATCCGGGCGACTTTCCGGGTAGCCAGAACACGAAATGCATTTTCATCCAAGAGGGCCATTAAATCCGCCGCTTGGCTGAACAGGCCGGCGATTTTACTGTTTTCGCTCACGACCGGCCCCCCAAGGGGTTGCCGGTTCCGGCGGGAAACTCGTTGGTGTTCTGGGGAGAACGGTCGGCCTGATGTAAAATCGCGGCGGCAAGGCGAACATCATCCATCAATGTGATTTTGAGATTCAACGGCGATCCGGCAGTGCCATATACCACAGCCCCGCTTCGCTCCATTAGCTGCGCGTCATCTGTAATGTCTTCAAGACCGCCGGCGGACAACATTTTGGAAAAAGCCAGCCGAAGCGCATCAGTCCGGAAACATTGGGGCGTTTGCGCCTGGTAAAGGCCGGCGCGGCTGACGGTGCCGGTGACCAGCCGATCGGCATTCAGCCGTTTGAGCGTGGCCGGTTCGGCAAGTACGGGTAACGCGGCGCCATGTTGCGCCGCACCGGCAAATGCCGCGTCAATTACGGCGGCAGGCGTCAGGGGGCGTGCGGCATCATGAATGGCGACAAACTCCGTGGTAACCCGGTCGGAACAAAGCGCTTTGTACACACTTTCCCATCGCTCTGATCCACCGGTTGTAAAATGCAGTGCTTTCCGGCATAACACCGGCTGCAAATGCTCCCGGTATGAAGCCAATCGCTCCGCTCCGGCAGCAATGATTATCGCGGCGACATCTTCGCGAGCCGCAAATAGTTCCACGGATCGTTGAAGAATCGATTTGCCGGCCAGATCGACCATGAGTTTATCGCCGTGAGCAAATCGGGTGGAATTGCCGGCAGCAGGAAGGATAACCGTAAAAATTGCGTTCATCGCGGTTAATTTAAGCCAAATCGCCGGAAACGCCAATTATGCACTTCGCCGGGCATTGAATTTCCATTTCCGCAAATTTGCGACCGGAGGACCGGAAGCCGCGCACGTCCGCCTTTTGCAACGACCGGAGAGTTGAAACGGCGTGGATATGCACCTAAGATCAATAAATGAAAATGCTTGCGGCCGGAGAGCCGCGGCGGGCGTGCGCGAAAATATGACGGGTAACAGCATGGTGATCCGATGAAATGCGACCGATGCAACAAGGCAGCGACAATTCATCTGACTGAAAAGAATAAGAATGGTGATATTGCGGCGCTTCATTTGTGCGAAAACTGCGCGGTGGAAGCCGGTTATATGCAAAAAACGCATATTTCCGTCACGGATATGCTGACCAATCTTATTGAAGGCCAATCCAAGGCCGCGCAATCCGACGTGCAGGCCTGCCCGGAGTGCGGCTTGTCCTGGAGGGAATTCAAGGATACGGGTCTTTTGGGCTGCCCCGGGGATTACGACCATTTTTCACAGCAGTTGCGCGGGGTGATTGAAAGCGCGCAAAACGGCGCCACGCACCATACGGGGAAAGCCCCTGCACAAAATGAATCCTCCGCGGCGAACAGCATACGGCTGCGCGAATCACGTATTGCAAAACTTCGGCAGCAACTGGCCAAGGCGGTTGAAAAGGAATCCTATGAAGAGGCCGCCCGTCTTCGCGATGAGATTGCAACTTTGGAAAAGCCGGCCCGATGACGCAGGAATTGGCCTTTGGTCACGGCATAGCCGCCGCAGCAAAAAACGGATAACCGCGGCACTTTTGATCTGAAATGGGAGCTTCATGGACATCAGTGACATGATAGAAGGAAATGGCGAGTGGCTGGCCGGTTCAGGCCCGCGGTCGGACATTGTCATTTCCTCACGGGTACGACTGGCGAGGAATGTGGCGGGATACCCGTTCATGAGCAAGGCGAATCGTGCCCAACGCAATGATCTTCACCAGAAATGCCGTGATAAACTGCTGGAACTTTCCGGTGAATGGAATCTTTCTTATGTGGACATTGATAAAGCCGACGAAGTGGACCGGCAGATACTTGTCGAACGCCACTTGATCAGCAAACAGCACGCGTGCGGGGAGGGAAGCCGCGGCGCGGCATTAAGCCCGGATGAAGGCTTGAGCGTGATGATTAACGAGGAGGATCATCTGCGACTGCAGGTGCTGCGGTCCGGGGTGCAGTTAAAAGAATGCTGGCGCGTGGCCGATGCACTCGATACCTCCCTGCAGCAGCGCCTGGATTTTTCGTACAGCCCCAAATTCGGCTATCTGACGGCATGCCCGACCAATGTAGGCACGGGCATGCGCGTATCGGTGATGATGCACCTGCCGGCGCTTAAAATTACCGGTGACATTGAAAAGATATTTCGCGCCGCCAAAGACATGCACCTGGCCATTCGCGGCCTTTTCGGCGAAGGCACGGAAGCGGTGGGCGATTTTTACCAGATCAGCAATCAAACGACGCTGGGCCGCTCCGAGGATGAAATTCTTTCCGAATTTAATGATGAGATTATTCCCCGGCTGGTCACCGCCGAACTTAACGCACGGACCATATTGGAGCAGGAGCGGCCGCTTACGCTTGACGACCGAATCGGCAGAGCCATCGGCATTCTGCAGAATGCGCGTCTGCTTTCAACGGAGGAAACCCTTTTTTTTCTTTCCCATCTGCGATTGGGTGTGGCGATGAAACGGGTTGCCGGGCTGGATATTCACACGGTGAACCTGTTGTTTTTAAAAACGCAACCCGCACATCTGCAGCGGATGCTGGGCAAGGCGGTGGAGGGCGACATGCGCAAGGCGGCCCGGGCCGAATTTATCCGGCAGAATCTCAAACCAAAAAAATAACCGCGGCGATATGCGGCCGGGTTTATTCATGAATCAGAATACCGGCGTTGCGCCGCCACATTTCCGTTTTGGCCCGGCGAAAAGCCCGGCCTCTTGTGGCGGCGTCCCAGTCTGCCGCGGTCCAGGCCATAACTGTGCGGGGATTAATTGCGGGCGCCGGATCGGCAATCGCAAAATCCGCAACCGATGCGGCCAGAGGCCGACGGTTGAAAGGGCAAACTTCCTGACAAATATCACAACCGACGATAAAGCCGGCCTTATGCATGGCCGGATGCAGCGATGGCGGAATATCACCACGGTTTTCCAGTGTTTGATAACTGATGCAGCGCATGGAATCAAGGCGATAGGGCGTAAGGGCGGACGTTGGACAGGCATCAAGACAGCGGGTGCAGGTACCGCAGTGATCCGCCTGCGGTTCATCTGCCGGCAGATCCAATGATGTAACCAGTTCGCCCAGCACGAACCATGAGCCGTGCCGCGGATGGATAAGAAGCGTGTTTTTTCCCATCCAACCCAGGCCGGCCCGGACGGCCAGTTCCCGTTCGGAACATGGCCCGGTATCCACATAACTTCGCGATTCAAAGGGCTGGTCAGCCGCCCGCCGAATCATGCGTTCCAATTGGCGCAGGCGGCCGTAAATGACACGATGGTAATCCCGGCCCCAGGCATAGCGGGCAATTTTTGCCCGCTCCGGTGCGGCGGCATTTTCCTGCTCACCGATGGCGGAAACGTCGCCGTGGAGCGGTGCCTCGCGCGGTGGCGGCTGGTAATAGGCCATACCCACACAGACCACGCTCCTGGCCCAGGGAAGAGCGGATTGCAGATTGATCCGACCATCGATCGTACGAGCGAGGTAGTGCATTTGGCCGTAGGCCCCCTGCTCCACCCATTGCCGCAGATATGCCGCATGGGAACTTTCCGCCACAGGCGCAATACCGGCAAGGCTAAAGCCGACTTCTGAGGCGAACTGCCGGATGCGCGCGGCAAGCCCGGCCGGCGACTGATCAGATAGATTTCCGGTCGCTGACGCGTGATCGTCGTTACCGCGGGATTTGAAGGACGAATGGTCAGGGATCAATTGACTTACCCATTTACGCCGCCAATCGGCTTTCGTGCCTGTTGATTATCGCCCATCCGCCGGATTTTATTCAGTGACCGAGTCGGATTTTTGCGCGGAATCGCCGCGCGGCGGCGTGGTGGAATCCGTATCTTCACGGGGCACGACTGCCAGCAGATCAGCTGGCGCCGACTCATCTTCCGCCAGCCTGGCGACGGCCTGCGGATCATCAAATTTCTCCAAAGCAGCCGCATTAAGCCGATCAATTGTCGGAGTCTTGATTTCCGCCAAGGATGAATCCTGGTTCCGGCCGAGCCAGTAGCGAAGGGCAAACCACCCGAGAATCATGAGCGTAAGAAGACCGGCGAGAAGAAGCGTCGTCATCGTATTAAGGGCGAATGCCAGAATTTTAACCATCTTTGTCACCCCCGAGTTAAACGCGGGCCGCACTTGGGCGGCAGGCGCCCCTTGATTACTTAAATTAGACCAGAAAGCCGGTTTTCCGCCAACATCACCTTCCTGCCACCGCTCAATGATGGCATTGCATGTTAAATATTGGCTTGGCGAATATGGTCAATCGCGTTGCGCAGGAAGGCTATATCCGCAGCCATCTGGCGGATGGATACCCTGCCAAGTTCGCGTTCTATAATAACCGGACCATGATACGATCGTGATACAAGCACCCGCAGCACATCAGCGAGGTTGGCCTCTCCCTGACCGAGGTTGGCATCCTTGCCGCGCCAACCATTGGCGGTCGCTTGCGGATGCAGTTTGCAATCTTTGGCGTGAAGATGGCGTATCCATGGCGCCAGAACCAACGCTGCGGTAACCGGATCACCATGGCCGTAAAGCAGGATATTGGCCGGATCAAAATTAATTCCGACGTGATCGCGTCGCAGGCGCTCCATGGTGGACGCGAGTGTTTCCGGAGATTCCTGTCCACTTTCAAATAGCAACATAACGCCCTGCTGGGCCACCAGATCGCTGACGTGCATAAGACGATTGAGAAAATCCGCATAAACGGCGCGATTCTGCACGGGCGGGATAAAACCAACGTGGGTGGAAAGATATTTAATGCCAAGTTTTTTGCACAGTTTTGCGGCCTCCACCGTTTTCTTGACCCGTGCCATAAAATGCTGTTCCGGAACAAATCCTCCGGTTTTACGAATTGTTTCCAGCGAAGAATAATTTTCACCCGAAAACGCGATCATCGCGGCAGTGGGTATCCATGGCGCCTTGCGAATCGCGTTTATCCATGCAATTCGTCGGGTGGCGGGAGCCGCCAGAATGGGACCGAGTGCCAAATGCACGGCCCGTAGTTCGAGTTTGGTAAGTGCCGAGCTGATGCGTGGGATTTGCGTGGTTCCGATGGACCAGCTGCACAATCCGATTTCCAGCGGCGACGTTTCATATGTCATCAGTGTCCTCGGCCTCTTGCTTTGACAGACTGCATTGACTCCAATATCCCCAGTTTTGGCGCCGTTGGCAAATGGCCGGGAGATAATGGCGATGGCGCTGCAACCGATCATCCTGACCGCGGTGGGAATTGCCGCTTTTTGGTCGCCGCATTTGGGATATCGGCGGATGATTGCGACAGCAGACTTGTAATTTCCAAGGAACGTGTTAAATTTTTACAGGAAAGGGATTACGCATCGTTCTGTTGCGTACGGACAATGGCGCACTGGCTTGACGGGCAGCTTAATCTAAATTGCCTTCAACAGGCCGCATTTTGAAGGATCGTTGCACATGATATTGCCTTATAACTGGAAGGAAAATCTTCGCCCCGGTAATTTGCGGGATACCATTAACCGGAATTCCGCGGTTGTCAGTATTGTGGCTGTGGTGGTAATTATCGTCGTGGTGGCGCTGAGTATCCGCAAATTTATGGGCGGCGGCGCGGCGTCCGGCGTCGCATCAACGGAATATTTCTGGGATACCAGCAACCACACGCTGCATGTGCGGTCGGCAGCCCATTACCCGCCATTGATCGGCTCCACCGGAAAGCCGACCATGGTTCTGGCTTATTATTATACCTGTACGAATTGTGGGGATAAGAAAATAGTCTATCTCATGAAGTATTCGCCTCAGGCCAAAGCCGCATTGGAAAAGATGAAGCAAGGCGGCCCGCCGGGACAACAAGGCGGAATGGGGCCGATGGCGTATATGGCAATTATGCAGCAACCGGATTCGATGTTGGTACGATCACCGGCCAAAGGCTCTCCCTGGGTACCGGAAAACAGCCAGGCAGGAATACAAGTTACCACGCCGCCGGCCTGCCCGGGCGGCGGCTATCCCAAGGAATGCGTGCCGCACTGAGCAAAAGCCGTAACGCCACATTTTCCCTGAAGTACGGTCCAATTCGGCCCATTTTTCGGGTTTCGAACGGATTGAGTTTGTCCGCACCCGCCCGCTATAATTGGCCCGTGATATGACTTTCTCCGCTATAGACGACGTCCTGTCCGAGCTCCGCCGCGGCCGAATGGTTGTACTGGTGGACGATCAGGATCGTGAAAACGAGGGAGATCTGGTATGTCCGGCCCAGTTTATTACACCCGAAACCGTGAATTTCATGGTAAAAGAGGCGCGAGGTGTGCTCTGCGTCGCCATGACACCCGATGATTGCGATCGGCTGGGGCTGCATCCGCAATGGGCCTTTAACACCGCACCATTAGGCACCGCATTCACTGTTACGGTAGACGCCCATCCGCGTTTCGGCATCACCACGGGTGTGTCCGCTGTGGAAAGGGCAAGAACAATTCAGGTTCTAATTGATCCGGGCTCACATCCTGCGGACCTGTGCCGTCCGGGACATATTAACCCGCTGCGCTGCCGCCCCGGCGGTGTATTGGAGCGGGCAGGCCAGACGGAAGGCTCGGTGGACTTGGCGCGCCTTGCCGGCCTTTATCCGGCCGGCGTTATCATTGAAATTATGGCGGAGGACGGCAGTATGGCCCGGCTGCCGCAGCTGCGGGAATTCAGCCGGAAGCACAATTTGCTGATGTGCTCCATAGCGGATCTGATCGAGTATCGATTAAAGCGTGAAACGCTGGTGCGGAGACTGGAATCAGAGCGAATTCACACATCCTTTGGCCCCTTTGACCTGCATATTTACGAAAGCGGGCAGGATGCACTTCTGCATTTGGCCCTGTGCGCCGGCGCGACGGGAAAAATTGATCCGCATACCGGAAAGCCGACCGTGCAGGAAGAACCGGTCATGGTACGCGTGCATTCCGAGCATCTGCTGGGCGATGTATTCCATGCCGATTTCACATCCAGCGGCGATGAATTGCGGCAGTCCATGCAAATGATTCAACGCGCGGGCAATGGCGCAATTGTGTATTTGCGGCAGGAATCGCGCGGGCTGGCCCTCCTTGGACGCCTCCGCGAAATTCGGAAAAATCAGCGGCAAGAGGCATTGCCGGATCCGAGCATGCAATCCGGCGTAAAACGCGATTTGGGGATTGGTGCACAAATACTCCGCGATCTTGGGCTTAAGAAACTTATTGTTCTTACCAACCGTCCCAAAAAACTTCATGGACTGGATGGATTTGGATTGGCGGTTGTCGAGCAAAGGCCGATTGCCGCCGATCAGACCGGGCAATAGAATCCATCAGATGTATTAACCGCGGATTAACCCATTGGAAGGAACCATTTTCGTGAGCCAGCACCATTTTGCCGACCGCCTGCTGAAGGCCATTGATGAACGAAAAACACCGCTTATTGTGGGTTTGGATCCGGTTTACGAAAACCTTCCCGCCTCGATTTTGCCGGATGGTACAACGGGATTGGTTGTATCCCAGGCGGAACGGCTGGCGGCGGTGGAAGAATTCTCCAGTCAAATTTTGCGTATTGCCGCACCGCATGTCCCCGCCGTAAAAATTAATATTGCTTATTTTGAGGTGTATGGTTCCGCCGGGGTGCAGGTGTACCAGAAATTGGTGCAAAAAGCCGCCGATATCGGCCTGCTGGTTATCGGCGATGTGAAACGGGCGGACATCGGCCACACGGCCGCACAGTACGCAAAAGGCAATCTGGCGGACAATCATTTTCCGGATATCGGTGTGGCGCGGGGCCCGGACTCCGTTACCATCAATCCATATTTTGGAATCGACGGCGTCGCACCTTTCCTGGAGGTTGCCGCACAGCAGGGCAAAGGATTGTTTATTCTGCTGCGGACCAGCAACGCCAGCGCCGGGCAGATTCAGGAAATCACCGCCGCGGACGGACGACCGATGTTTATGCACGTTGCCGAGTTGATTGAAAAATGGGGAGAAGAATTAATCGGGGAATCCGGCTTCAGCAGCGTGGGAGCCGTGGTGGGCGCCACCAGCGGGCAGGCCATTGCCCAAATCCGCCGCGCCATGCCCCACACTATTTTCTTAATTCCGGGGTTGGGTGCGCAGGGCGGCAGCCTGTCCGATTGTTTGCCCGCATTTAACGGACGGGGCCACGGCGCCGTCATTTCCGCGAGCCGCTCCATCATTTTTGCGTTTCGCGAGAAGCAATATCAGGGAGTACCGCCCGATGCATGGACCCAAGCCGTGGAAAACGCCCTTTTAACCACGAAAAAGGAAATCGGCTCCGTGCTCCGAATCCGGTAACCATCGGCCGGCCCACCGCGGCCATCGCAATAGAATAAATATTCAGCCCCTAAATCAATTCAGCGAGGACACTTTCCAAGGATCGACAACATGGCTTCAACTGATCAATCGCTGCAATCCAAACGGGTTGTAGTCATGGGACTTGGGAATTTCGGCGGCGGCGCAAGCGTGACACGGTGGCTTTGCGACCAAAATGCCGTCGTGACATTGACGGACGGCCAATCCGAAGCACAGCTGGCCAATGCCCTGTCAAAAATTCAGGGCCTGCCGGTCAGATTGGTCCTTGGAAGTCATCCACTCTCCTTGCTGGATGATTGTGATTTGCTCGTGGTTAACCCGGCCGTTGATAAATCCAAGTCGGATTTTGTTGCCGCGGCCGTGAATCGGAACATTCCAATCACCACGGAAATAAATCTGTTCTTGCAGCGCTGCCCGGCGACGGTGGCAGGCATAACCGGAAGCACGGGCAAATCAACCACCACGGCGATGATTCATCTGGCGTTGTCCGCGGTGATGGATCGTACAGGAAAAGGCAAATGCTGGTTGGGCGGCAACATCGGCAGATCATTATTGCCGGATCTGCCGGCCATTCGTGATGGGGATATTGTCGTATTGGAACTTTCAAGCTTTATGCTGGAGGATACGCCGCGGATACGCTATTCGCCCCATGTGGCCGTGGTGACCAATCTGGTGGGCAATCATCTGGACCGGCATGGCGATATCGACGCGTACGCCCGGGCCAAGCAGAACATTATCCGGTTTCAAACGGCGGCTGATTTTGCCGTTCTCAACGGGGAAGATTCGCGGGTGGCATCCTGGTGCAGCCTTACGCCGGCACAATGCCGGCATTACAGCGCCGCCGGCAAAGCGACGGTGGATCTAAGGGTGCCGGGTCTGCACAATCAATCCAACGCGCAGGCGGCGATGGAAGTTATTCGATCACTGGGCTTCGAAAGTGAAATGCCCACAGCGATCGAAGCGCTGCGGACATTCCGCGGTCTGCCTCATCGGTTAGAACTGGTGCGCCAGATAGCGCCGCCGTCCGGCCGACAAATTCAATGGTTTAATGACTCAAAAGCGACCACTCCGGAAAGCGCCGTAACAGCGCTGCAGGCATTTGATCGCGGCCGGCTGATTTGCATCGTGGGCGGCTATGACAAGCATGCGGATATGACGGAATTCACACGTCAACTTGCCATGCAATGCGATGGTATTCTGGGCATCGGCGCAACCGGGCCGGAACTGGTCCGGCAGGTCTTATCCACCACTCCGGACCTGCACGAGCGGTGCATGGTGGCCGGGACACTGGAAAATGCCATGCGCATCGCGCATGACTGGCTGCGAAGCCGGCCGAATGTGACCACCATTCTGCTTTCGCCGGGTTGTGCATCGTGGGGACAATTCACCAATTATGAACAGCGCGGCCGACTATTCAGCGAATTGGCGAATGCAGCGGTCTTTTAATCTTCGGCGGCTCCGCCAACCGCCCGCCAGCCCAAGATCATCCATGACACGCCTGCCCAGGTCACTGGAATGCGGCGGCGGCACGCACGCTTTCCTTCACTGGTCGCAATTCAGAGATTTTCCGGCTGGCGGCCGTTTCCACGACAAGCTTGCATGCGCTCACGCTATGACCCGCGTCATCCAGAATAACCAGTTGATTGAGTCCATGTTTTAGCCAGCAACTCGGCAGATAAAGCCCCAAGGGCATATTGATATCAGGGTAGCGGCCCAGATTGTGGCCGTTGATCCACATGTACCCGCCAAACAATTGGCCCGGCGCCACCCTTAATACCAGATGATTGCCATTGACATCCGGCTGCCATTGAAATGTGGATCGATAAAAACAGGGTACATTGGGCGGAGGCGAACCCGCCGACAACGGCCGCCAGCCGGCGATCACATCCGGCGAGCCGATTCCACCCCGAATCCGCCAATCCGTAATAACACTGTTAAAAACGCCCGCGTCACGATTAAGCGGGGCCGAAGCGGCAATTTTTACGTTTTTTGGGGCTCCCTTCGCCGGTTGATGCACGGGCGGAACATTCAACAGTTTCACCGGAACCACACGCACAGGCTGGTAAAAGCCTTTGTAGTCGATATGACGAAAATGGCCCACATAACTGCATAATTTGCTTCTATCCACGGCTATGGCGAGAATTGCAAGGGTATTGATGCCTGCTTTTAGATCCAACGGCACGACGGAAGGGTTGCCGAACGCTACCTGTCGCCCATTGATGAAAAATGCAGCGTAGTTGCTTACCCGGGGCATGAGCAGGTGATAAAGCCCGGCTCGCGAAGTCGTCAACTTGGCGCGATACCACTGGTAATCGCCGGGGTAATCTCCAAAACCGATTTGCCGCGGACGTGAACTCGTCAGCCAATGATTGTCCGGGTACTGCGGCTGCGCCGGATTATCCGCCAGACGCAGTTGCCATGGGCCGAGTGCCGGAGCAGCCGGCGGCGCAACGGCAACCGCGGCCGTCCGATCCGGTACAAATTTCAGCCAATGGCCGCGGTGAAATTCATACGCCCATGCGGCAGGCAGGTTCAAGGGATTTTCCGTCGCCATTCGCTGCTGCCGGCCGCGGCCTTTTACTTGCCCTACGTACCAGGGTCCGATCACAATTTCCCGTTCCGGGTGATTGACAAACCACGTTCCCATAGCCATGCCACGTGACTCGCAGATCACACGACAGATTCCTTTTGCCGTTGCAATACTGTAGGTGCGCGGTCTGCTGGCGGGATACCGCAGTGGAAGAAGCAGACGAACGGCGCCGTTGTGCGGGGACTTGAGTTGCTTGAACGCCGATGATTTATGCAATATGGCGGCACCACCTGCCACGGTTAATTTGATCACACCGGCGCCATGGGCGGGGCCATACACAACCAGCGTGCAGCCACGGGCGGTTTTACGAATTCCAAACACCCGTGTGCAGGATTCCCTTAATTTCAACCATGGCGACAATCGGGTGTTCAATTCAACGGGATAGGTGTGTCCGGGAGCAATGTCGGCCGGAGCGCCTCCCGGAACTTGGCAATGAAATACCACATTGCCGGTGTTCATAATGAACACAATGGTTCCAGCCGGACTTTTACGGGCGTACACATGAACCCCCGGCGGCAACTTGCCCAGCCACGTTCGATACGCGGCCGTGGCGTCGGTGCTTGTTTCCAGAATCCGGGAAAAGGCTCTGGCGAAATAATTCGCCTGTTTGTAGTGGTAATACATGATTCGCAGATCGCCGGCCTGTCCAATGGGTGCACCGAAATCGTAACTGGCCCGTACAGACCGGCAATTCCAATGCGAAAAATTGCTCCCACCCACGGCCATGAAAATGTTGTAACCGCTGCCGCCGCAAGCCAGCACCCGCCACACGGCCTCAAGATGCAGCTTTTCAAATACGGCATTGACCGCCGCACCCGTACGCACCTTCACCGCGGGTGAGGGGTTATGAACAAACTGCCAGTGGAAAAAGAAGTCCGGATTGGAATCACCGTAGGCGTTAAACCAGCCGCTCCATAGCTCGGTGGTGAACCACGGTGAGGGGCGGCCGACGGAGTTGAAGGAATGCACTCCGGCCGGATTGAAACCCTGATGCAGCCCGCTGAAGAAAAACGGCACATCAATGCCATGCTTGATCGCCATGCCGTGCATCCAGCGCAGATAGCGGTTGTTCAATACCGCACCCCAACCCGGGCCGTATTCGTTTTCCATTTGGACCATGATTACCGGACCGCCGTGCGTAATCTGATTGGCCGCTACGATGGGCAGTAATTTGTCAAAATAGGGTGTGAGTGCGTGGATAAACGGCGGCGTAAAGGTCCGGACGGACATATTGGGTATAAAACGCAGCCAGTTCGGCAATCCGCCATTGGACCATTCACCATTGTTGTACGGACCGATCCTTAAAATCGCGTTCATGTTCATCTTGTGCACAAGCGTTAGAAACGCGCTAAGGTTCCGACGTCCGCTAAACAGGATTTTACCCTGCTCGGGCTCCTGATAAGCCCAGAACACGTATGTGGAAACCGTATTGAATCCGGCCCTTTTCATGCGTTCCAGCCTGTCGGCCCAAAGGCCGCGGGGAACACGCGCATAATGCAGCGACCCGGACGCGACAAACGTCCGGCGGCCGTTAATTACAAATCCCTTGCCATCTATGCGAATTGATTTACCGACCGCGGCGGGAGGAAGGAACATAAGATCATTCCCATCCGCGCGTGCCGCATGCGGCGGCAAAAGGACCGCCGTACCAAAGATTAACCCGGCAAAAAACCAGAATATGTTGACGCAACAGGGCGACTTTGGCCGCATGAAAAACTCCGGACTCGTCGATTCGGACCGACAGTTGAATGCATGCAGGCTAAACGCCAAGGCCGCCATTCTTATTGCACGCGATTTCCCCGGGCCGGCAAATTCATCTTACGTGGTTCGGGATACGGGTGTAACCGCCCTGCTCCCCAACCCGCTTCTACCGAATCAGGCCGCCTCCGTGTTGCCCGAACCCTCCTTTGCCAGTAGGTTGGAGACATGGAAAATGCCGTTGCACTGAGGATCACGGTTCTGGGATCGGGAACATCCGCGGGCGTGCCCATGATCGGCTGCCACTGTGCGGTATGCACTAGTCAAGACACTCGCGACAAGCGTTCGCGGTCCAGCATTGTCATTAATTATCGAAACAGAAATATTTTAATTGATACCAGCCCGGAATTGCGGCTTCAAGCCGTCGCCAATTCGCTTGACTCCATTGACGGCATCGTTTTCACCCATGCCCATGCGGATCATATCTTCGGACTCGACGATGTCAGGCGCTACAACGCTTTGCTCAATGCCCCCCTGCCGCTGTATGCCAGCCGGGAGACTCTTGATATTCTCCAACGCGTATTCCCTTACGCCTTCACCCGCCAGAATGAGGACCGGGTTTTTAAGCCGGAACTTATCGCCAAGGCCATCACCGGACCATTTGACCTTTGCGGGGTTTTGTGGCGGCCCATTCCACTGCTGCACGGCCGGCACCGCGTGCTGGGCTTTCGTGTCGGAGCCTTTGCCTACTGCACGGATTGTTCGACCGTTCCGCCCGAATCTCTGGCGATGCTCCACGATCTTGACGTGCTGATTATCGACGGTTTGCGGCCGAAACCGCATCCCACGCATTTTTCATTTAACCAGGCGATGGAGATCATTCAGGCAGTCAAACCGCGGCGGGCCTTTTTCACCCACTTGTCACATGACGCGGGCCATGAAGAAATTGAGGCGGGCCTTCCACCGCACGTACGGGTCTGTTACGACGGGATGACGATTGATCTACCGGCGGCCTAAATTGGACGCGGCCCCGGTTGTGCCGTGAAAATGGCACGGTGACCGCCGGCGGCTCGTCTGCGATGGCACGCTATTTGCCGCGGATCGGACCCAATGCGGTTCCTACACAGGTATCGGCGGCTCCATAAAAAATCTGCCAACGGTTGCGGAACCACACCAGACCTTCCGTAAATGTCGTTCCGCCGGCGTACTGCCCATGCTTTTCCCAGGAAAGTTCCGGACGGAAGAACGGATCCGCACAGCGCGCGATAAGCCGGGCGGGATCGCTTCCATCAAACAATGCCTGACCGGCCGCATATGGCGCAGCGCCTGCGCGACCGTCAAACCCATTGTATATCAGCACGATTCCGGCTTTCGTCAGCAGCGCGGGCGGTCCCGGCTCGGTCAAAGAGGCATCAAAGCGGCCCGCACGCGGTTGCAGTACCCGGGCAAGACCGTTGAATTCATCCAGCAACGGCTCCCATTGCAGCAAATCTTTGGACCGGGCGATGCCCGCGGTATTTCCATTCAGCCAATACATCCAGTACCGGCCGTTCACACGCACCGCACGAATCCGTCCGTTCCGGCGCTCGGTCACGATGGATCCGGATTTGCAGCCGAAATTCAAATATTTTCCGCCCCATGCTTCACGAAACACCGGTCCGTGGTGTATCCAATGATGAAGGTCCCTGGACGTAGCGGCGCACAGCCGCGGAATCTTGCGATTCCACCCCGTAAAGGTCATCACAAACGTTCCATCCGGTGATTGAACGACGCGGGGATCTTCACATCCACCCGGCCACTCGTCATGCTCATAGGGGCCGGGCTGCGGATACATGACCGGTTGGGGAAGTGTGTGAAACTTCAATCCATCCGCGCTCCATGCAAGGCCGATGCGCGACGTATACTGACCGATGCCTTTGCCCGTGTTATCCTCGGCGCGATACAGCACATACACTTTTCCATTGTGCACAACCGCGGCCGGATTAAACGTGTGGGAAAACTCCCACGGCACTTCTTTGCCGTCGACCGGATCCCGAAAAACCGCGGATTTATCATGCGTGATGATCGGCTTTCCATCCGCCGGGCGGACAAAAGGGCCGATCTGCCAATGGCGTCGGTCGACGGCGGCCCCGGCAAATTTTCCGCCGGAGGCGATTGCGGTATGTGTCATGATATTCCAGCCGCTGATCTCCACTGCCGGAATATCCGCAGCGTCCAACGGCGCACCGGCATTGAAGTCGATCCTGATCGTTTTGGATTGCCCGTGGAACATTGTGAAATAATTGTCGCTGATGAACGCCGGAAGAATCCGCCCGCCCTTGTAACGCGGCGTGAGCTTGATCATTACGGCCGGCACGGATTGATCATGCCGTAATTTAACGATCATCCATGTGCGATGATGCGATCGATGCAGTTCACACACACCGGTCGGGCGGACCGGCTCCATGAGCGACATTTCTTGAAAATCCCGGGGCCGGCTCGCCCGCCAATAGGTGTTATCGGCGAGCAACCGGCCGGCGTTGTCATACAGTTCAAGCCGGGTGAACCAGACCGCGGGCAGAGGAACCGGCACTTGAATTTTCATGGCCGGCGTACGGGCATTTTCCGCGATGTCCAGGACGGAATCGACCGAGTGAATTAACTTGCCGTCCATGGCGAAGATATCCGCACGAACGGCCGCCCTGGGCACGGCCTGGAGTGTCGTATTGATTATTTCGACCGAATCATCCAGCGGGTCAAGCTGCACATGCAGGGGTTCGCACCCCTTTTTGGCCCCATAGAGCGAGGCATGCGCCTCCAGATCATGCGCATAAAGCTGCCACACGGTACTGCGTTGTGCCGGATGACTCATCCACGTAATCACGCCGCTGGCGCCTTTCCAGAGCTTATGCGCATACCCCTCAAACAATGCGCGATAACCGGAATAGTTGAGCATCTGGGCTTTGCGATTCCAGTCCGCGGCATCCGTTGACGGGCCGAATTGCGCGTTTATTGCGGTCAGATATGTCATGACATTTTGGGCGCCAAGGCGGGCAAAATCATGATAGGCCCACACATCGGTCACGGGCGGCCACAGGTCTTTTTCCTGCATCGACTGCTGCAGACTTTCCAGCGTCGGCACGCTTACGGTGCCGATCTCGGTCTTGAACCCGTTGCAACCGGCGCCAAAATAAAACGACGGATCCACGTGACAGTACGGCCCTCCGCTTAGAACCCCCGCAAATGACGACCCCGGCTGATAATAACGTCCCGGATCAAGTTCCCTGATCATCCCGCTTAAAGCCGAATTAATGTACGCGGGCGGCGGCCCTTCATTGCGGCCGCACCATATCGCAATGCAGGCATGATGCCGATAGCGCAGAATCGTGTCTTTTGCATTGGCGATGACCACCCCCGGATCATCCGGCGCCGGGCCGTCCGCCGGATTTGCCATCCAGAATTCCGTCCATACCATAATGCCGTGACGATCGCACTGCCGGAAGAATTCCTCGCTGTTGCTTTCTCCTGTCCAGTTGCGAATCATGTTCAGATTTGCCAGCTGATGCATGCGCATCCATGCGAGGACGCGGTCCGATGAGAGATTTTTCATTGCATCGTCCAGTCCCCAGTCACCGCCGCGAACAAAAATTGGCTTCCCATTGCACAGGATAATCAATTCCGGACGCTTGTCGTAAGTAAACTTGCGAATGCCGAATTCAATTTCCTTCTCATCGCTCACCGCGTTATCCACAACAAACTCAAGCTTTAACTGGTACAAATTTGGTTCGCCGTAGCCGTTCGGCCACCAAAGCCGCGGATTTTTTACCACCAGGTCCGGATAATCGGCGGCCGTTAACGTCACACCGCGTGTTTCACCGGGCTGCAAGCTTATTTTTCGACTTAATTTAATCCCGTCGGTTGCCGCATGCAGCGTACCTGTCTGCCGGGCGCCGGAATGATTGCAAACATCGAGTTTTATCTCCAGGACCGCCCGGGATACATCCGGAATATCCATGTCCGTGGTCACGGCCGGGTTGGCGATCGTTACCGGCCCGGTCTGCCTGAAATAAATACGATCCCAAATGCCGGTGCAGCGATCCCGGATACCGCAAATCCAATCCCAGCCGACGGTGCAGAAGAAATTCGGGCCGGCGCGGGTTGGTTCCCCGCCGTTGATGCTGGCGTTGACATTCCACGCCTTTTCATTGGGCAGACCCGGATTTGGAACCGGCGCTGCACATACGGCCAATGCATTGGCATTATCATTCCGGTCAAGCAGTTCCGTCACGTCAAACATGCCGCGGATAAACGCCCCGGTAAGTACGCCCGCCTGCCGCCCATTCAGCCAGAACTCCGCCGCATAATTAATTCCATCAACATGCAGCCAAAGCCGCCGGGATTTTTCCACCGTCGCCTTGAATTCCCTGCGGTACCACCATTTGTATTTATTCAAAGCCTCCGGAATCTGCAGATTATTCAAGCCGAAAAGAGGGTCCGGAAATACGCCGGCCGCCACAAGCGATGCAAGCACGGTTCCAGGCACCTTCGCCGGCCGCCACCGACGGTCATCAAAGCCCGCCCTTGAAATGGCCCGGCCGTCGGCCGCGGTCCCGCCGGGACCGGCCATTGCCAGCCGCCAGCCCGCCGCAAATGATTGATCATCGTTCATTGCCGGCGTTTCCGGCGGGGCAACTGCGGTCGCCGGCGGCGTCGCGGTCCAGCCGGCGGGAACGGGACGGGGCGTTCGGCAACTTCCAAACACGGAAAAGTGACGCACTCCCACCCCCCACTGCCGCCATGACCGCGCAAACACACGCAAACGCACGTAACGGGCCGGCAGCGGCTGAAATGCAAGTTTTAGAGTGCCTCCGTTGCCGGATCCGGTGCGGAAGACTGCCTTCCATCGCCGTGCATCGGTCGAGACCTGGATGGCGTAATGGGTGGCAAATCCGGCCAATTCCTCGTGCGCCGGAGTCCACCGGGTCCGCCGGGGCGCGGGATCACCAAGTTCATGAATAAACGCCACGAGCACCGAATCCACACTGCATATTGCCTGCAAATCCACCGTTAGAAACTGCGGATCCGCCGGGGCGCTGGCCCACCATGAATAGGGGCAGCCATCCACGGCAAAGGCCCCCTGGTACGGACCGTAAAACACCGAAGACACCATCACCGGCCTGTTCAACGCCAAATCCGTGCGCAGCAGGTCTCCTTGGGCGCGCAGGCTGCCGCCGGCGTCCATGGAACCCGCGGCCAGGACGGTTGTGCCAATCTGCAGAAAATCGCGACGGTTGATCGACGGGGCCATAATTTCAATCTCCAAAATTGCGGGTAGCCGGCGGACTGAAGCCGACCGACTGAACCGGCATGGTAGCTCAACGCCATTTCCGACGCAAAACTGCCGCCGGGGAAAAACACAATGCGTCCGCCGCACCGGCAAATATTTTCACTTCCTCCGACAATTGCCTTCGTCGGCTCCTGTCGCCACGGCACATTTGAGAATTAATTCAAAGCGTCGGGCGGAGACAGCCCGTACGGTAACTGAAGGTTTCCCTTGAAGGAAATATCCGGGCGCTTGAACGGATGGCCGTTGCCGTCGACAATCCGGATACGGCAATGCCAAGGCGGATTGGGCGTTGCACACCATGTTCATGGTATGGAAGGCAGATGGCCCACACGGAAACATCAATACGGCACGCGGATACGCCACTGCTGCAGGAATTTCCGCCCCTGCTGCGGAACAGAAATTTCATTCTGCTCTGGATTGGATACGTTGTTTCCGCCCTGGCGGACCGCGTGCACTGGCTGGTCATGCTGACCTTGCTGTGCTCGGTGGTGCTGGGAATGAAAGGGCTCGGATCCCAGCAGACCGCGCAGTTGAATCTGGCGATGTTTCTGCCGTTTCTGGTGCTGGCCCCGCTGGGCGGGCTTATTTCCGACCGGCTGCCCCGCCGCCGCGTGATGATCGCCTGCGATCTGTTGCGTCTGGTGATTGTCCTTATCGCCCGGACGGTATTATTGCGCGGCGCCCAGTCGCACACGTTGACCGTCGGCGTATTGCTTTGGCTGGTGTTCGGCTCGGAAATCATCCTTTCCTCCGTGGGTGAAATTTTTTATGTCGCACGGGCGGCCATCCTGCCGAATCTTGTGCATCCGCGCCAATTGCTGCAGGCCAACGCACTGATCAGTGCGGCCGGCACCATTTTTTCCCTCATCGGCTTTGTGCTTGGAGACCTGCTCATCAAATGGCGGCTGGATTACGCCATGTATGTGGACGGCGCGGCTTTTTTATTATCGGCCGTCTGCATGATCGCCATGCGACTGAAAGCCGGCGCCGATGTCTCCCAGTCAGCCGGCAGTTCCGCCGGGCTGATTTCGGATGCGAAAATCGGCGTCGGTTATCTGCGGAATCACACCCGTCCATTTCAAGTGATAGGTCTGGAGATGATATTTTTCGCCATCAGCGCCGTGGTGTTCAATGCGCTGCCCGGACTTCTCACCGACAAATTCGGCCTTCCGCAGAGCGATTTCGGCATTTTCATGGGCATGGCGGGTGTGGGCATGGTGGCCGGCGCGGCCGCCATCAGCCGGGCCAGGCGGGGAATACCCAAGGAAATCGGCATCGCCTGGGCCACCGTGCTGGTGGGCGGCGGACTGCTTGCCGCGGCATTCTGTGCGCATTGGCAAAGCATGCTGGCCTGCCTTGTGACCGGGTCATTCTTCGCCGCCATCATGTTCATCAGTGTGGATACACTGCTGCAACGGGTTGTGCCGGATTACGTACGGGGCCGGGTCATGGCGGTTCGTGACATGCTCACAACATCCGGGCTTATCCTGATGACCATCCCCATTGCGATCTGGCCGAATGCCAGCGCCTACACCCACGTGCTGCTGTTAAGCGTCGCCGCCGTGACTCTGCTGTTGGGAATGGGACTGGTGGCGATTTATTTTAAGCGCCAGCCGTTGCCGCTGAATTCCGCCGTAGCCCGGCGCATTGTCGGCGCTTATTTAATCGTATGGCATCGTTGGCGGATGCTTGGCGCCTGCCGCATTCCCCGCCACGGACCGGTGCTGATTGTCGGCAATCAGGACGGTCACATGGACGCGCTGAGCCTGAGTATCAGCAGTCGCCAGAGACTGATTCATTTTCCCGTTGCGGATTCGTATTTTGCCAATCCTCTGGCGTCCGGGTTGCTCCATGCGCTCGGCTGCGTTCCGCAGACCCACAATGGCTCGAGCTTCCGGTGTATGCGACGGATTGTCCACCTGCTGCGCGCCGGCCAAATCGTAGCGATTGCCGGACCGACCGCCGCCTGCACGGAGGCCCAAAGGCTCGCCATTGCCCGGCGTCTGGCCAGGATTGCCATGCTTGGCAAGGCTGTCATCGCGCCGGTTTATCTGGGTGAACCGCGGCCATCTCTTCGGGCACGCGCAAAATTGCTGCGGCGACGTTCCCTCATCGTCCGGTTCGGCCGTCCTTTCCATCCGGATTATCGCCAGGATACCCACCACGGCACGGATGCGATGCAACCCCTGACGGAACAAATTTGCGCAGCGCTGCTCGCGGTGCAGCAGCGTGAGACACAGGCACAAGCCGGCGAAAACCCCCGGACAGGTTTGGTCACGCCTGCCGCACCGCCGGCGGATACACAATAAATGCGGCCCCGCCGATTATTGCTTCCCGCGCACTTTTACGGTTTCCCACCATTGCATGGCAAATGGCTTAAGTGCTTCAACAAAGGTTGCCGGTATTTGCCCGCTGCAGTCCTGTCCCACCTGCGGCAGTGCCGCCAGCAAAGGGGCATGCACCAGGTGAGGCAGTTCTTCCACGCTGGTCTGTGCAGCCATATCCGGCGGATCCGGCACATGATTCACCACAATGCCCGCCAAAGCCAGATTACGATGCCGAATGCATTCGGTTGTCATCCATGTATGGTTCAACGTCCCCAGGTACGCCGCTGTCACCACCACTACCGGCAATGCAAAAATGCACGCCATATCCGCCACGGTGAACAGCCGGTTATCCAACGGCACCAGCCAGCCTCCGGCGCCCTCAATCAGCAGAAAATCACAATGCGTACGCCAATACTCCATTGCCCGCGCCAGTGATTTCCAATCCGGTGGACGGCCTTCAATACGCGCCGCGATATGCGGTGAAACCGGTGCGGCGTAACGAATGGGACTGATCATCGGACGCAATTCCTCGTTTGACGGGTCCAATCCCGCCATCCGGGCGGCGATTGAGGCGTCCGGTGAAATCAGATCGTCATTGGCCAGCGCGCCGGCGGCGCCGCGATCCGGATGTTTGGGGCAGCCGCTGGCAACGGCTTTACACACCCCCACCCGAATGCCGAGGGATGCAAACGCCCCGGCCAGCGCCGCGGTAACCGTGGTTTTACCGATGTCCGTATTGGTGCCCGTGACAAACAGCCCCGGTCCGCCGAAGGCTTTAAGAATTTTCCAGGGATCCAGTTCCTGCGCCTGTGATGATATGACCGATTCACCGATGATCATGTCATTGCCTCCTGCTGCGCAACTATACGGCTTAACTCGCCGTCGATACATTCTATCACAACCCTGGCGATCTTTTTGATATTTTCCGCGCGTATCGCCGGCGGCGGCATAATCACCAGCACATCCCCCAGCGGCCGCAGCAATACGCCATGCTCGCGCATCGCAGTGCATAGCGCCCCACCCACCCGCCATTGCCATGGAAATCTTTGCATGCTTTGTGCGCACCGCACTATTTCCACCGCGCTTACCAGCCCTGTCTGGCGGATATCACCCACATGCGGCCGCCCGCGCAACGCCAGCAATTCATCCCACAAAAGATCCGCCATCTCCCGCGCATGGTTCAGCAGGTCTGTTTTTTCAAATAAATCCAGCGATGCGATGCCCACCGCACAGGCCAGTGGATGCCCGGTAAACGTATGCCCATGATAAAATGTTTTCCCTTCATTGGGGTCCGCGTAAAAAGCGTCAAAAATCTCCTGCGTTGTCAACGTCGCGCCCAAGGGCATGTAGCCGGCCGTCAGTCCTTTGGACAGGCAAAGAAGATCCGGGCACACCCCCTCATGATCGCAGGCAAACATCCGCCCCGTCCGGCCAAATCCCGTCATCACTTCATCACAAATAAGCAGCATACCGTGCCGGTTCGCCAGACGCCGCAATTTGGTCAATGTGCCGGCCGGATGCATGATCATGCCGCCCGCCCCCTGTATCACCGGCTCTACAATAATCGCCGCGTGTTGCCCCGGATACCGCATGACCGTATCCGCGATTTCCCTTTCCCAGTCTTCCGGGGCGGATGAATTATCGGCACAAGGGCCCACTGCCGCATTCAATTCCGAAAACGGCGGAAGACGCGGCGCCTGCACATGATCCACCGGAAACCGCAAAGGCTGGTATACATCGTGAAACGCGGGAATTCCCCCTGCCGATACCGCCCCCAGCGTGTCACCATGATAGGCCCCGCCGAAGGCGATGAAACGACGCTTGTCCGTTCTTCCCTGATTGGCCCAATACTGATACGCCATTTTCAACGATACTTCAACCGCGGTGCTGCCGTCATCACTGTAAAACACTTTGGCCAGCCCCCGCGGCGCCATGTCGATCAGCCGCGCCGCCAGTTCAATACTCGGTTGATTGCAAAGCCCCAGCAGTGTGCTGTGCGCCACACATCCCAGTTGCCGCTGCACCGCGGCATCCAGTTCCGGCACACAGTGCCCGTGAATATTGCACCACAAAGAGGAGACCGCATCGATATAGCTTTTGCCCTTGGAATCAAACAGGAATTCCCTTTCGCCGCGCACAATAATTGGCGGATCTTTCTTTTCCATCCATGCTTTCATGGGCGTGAACGGATGCCACACATATTTCCTGTCCATTTCCAGCAGTTCGGAGGTGTTCAATTGACCTTTTCCCATGAATTACCTTCATCCGGGCGTTCTTCGCATTTGTCCAAAATACCCTGCGGCAGCCGCATGCCCCGTCCCGGCCCACGCCGGAGCGTTGGCCTGACGCACAATGAAAGTATAATGATTTTATGGCGTTTCGTGCGTTTTCATTTTTGTTGCCGCGCCGCCACAGGCCCGATGAAAACCGTCCTCTTTTTGTGCAGGCGCCTTCCGAGCCGCCGCATTTTCGCCGGGCCCGGGCGGATATGATCCGCCATCAGTTGCGATCGCGGGGCATCACGGATATTGCGATGCTTCGCGCCATGGCCCGGCTGCCGCGGCATCTGTTTCTACCCGCCGGGCAGCAGGCAAAAGCCTACCTTGATCAGGCCGTCGGTGTGGAGGCGGAGCAATCGATCAGCCAGCCGTTCATGGTCGCGATAATGACGCAACATTTGAAGATTCAGGCCGGCAACCGCATTCTGGAGATAGGAACCGGCACCGGATACCAGACGGCTCTGTTGGCCATGCTCTCCCATCATGTCTATACCGTGGAACGCAATGCGGGCTTGTATGACCTGGCCCGAGAGCGCCTTGCCGGTCTGGGTCTTGCCAATATCTTTTTCCAACTTGGCGACGGCTCCGCCGGCTGGCCGCAACATGCCCCGTACGATCGGATCATTGTGACGGCCGCGGCGCCGGATATTCCACCGCCGCTGCTGGATCAGCTGGATATCAACGGACGAATGATCATCCCGGTGGGCGACCGCACGGAGCAGCAGCTTATAGTGGTGGAACGCAGCGCCGGGATCACGACAAAAAAATCGCTTATTCAGTGCCGCTTTGTTCCCCTGCTCGGCCGGTTTGCCTGGGTCATTTAGCCCGGCGGGTTGTCCACCTGCGCGGCATCCGGCGTGATAAGCAAATACGCCAGGTCATGCTGCCGTATCAGTTTGACGGCCGTATGCTTTCCGATCATATCTTCAGTCAGCAGTCGGTGCAGATCATCGATGCCGTTGATATCTTTCCGGTCAAGACCCAAAATAATATCGCCCGGCAAAATGCCGGCGCGATCCGCCGGACCGCCCGGTTCCACCGCCTGCACGGCCAAGCCTGTATCGTGCGGCAATTTATAAAATTGCACCAGCCTTCGCGGCAGCAATATATTTCGCGCCGCGACGCCGATATAGCTCCGCTTCACCCGTCCACAGCGCATCAGCTGGGAGGCGACAAACTGCGCCAAATTTGCCGAAATGGCAAAACAGATCCCTTGCGCCGGCAATATAACCGCCGTGTTCACACCAATCACCTGCCCGGCGGAATTCACCAGCGGGCCGCCGGAATTTCCCGGATTAAGTGCCGCATCGGTTTGAATAACCCCGTCAATCAGCCGCCCGGAACCGCTGCGGAAACTGCGCGCCAGCGCACTGACCACCCCGGCGGTCACCGTGGCATAAAATCCCAGTGGGCTGCCGATGGCAATCGCCACCTGCCCCACCTTTAATCGTGAAGAATCGCCGAATACGGCCGCCGGAACTCCGGAAGCATCAATCCGCAATACCGCAAGATCAGTATGCGGATCGTCGCCGATCAGCATCGCCGGAAAATGCCTGCCGTCGGCGGTGGTCACTTTTATCTTCACCCCGTCCTTCACCACGTGACTGTTTGTGAGCAGAAATCCATCCGGTGTGAACAAAAATCCGGAGCCGCGGCTGCCGCCCGCTCCACCGCCGCGCGAGGCGTCCGACGCGTGGAATACTTCAATATTCACCACGCTGGGGCCTACCGCCTCAACGGCTTGTGAAACAGCCTGCGAATAGGCATCCAGCAATTCGCCATCACGTTCCGGAGTGATTGGCCGGCCCGGAAGGACGGGGAAATTATTATCTGATACGGGAAAAACGTGGGGATTTATGTGCGTCATTGCGCAACTCCTGCCTGGGGCGGGCGAAACGCATGGAACATGATTCATGCCTCAGCGCCGTTGACGCATTGTAGGCACGCTCCGGATCAACAGTAAAGGCAAAAGCCTGCGGCGGGAAACTCCATGGGAAATTGCCGACCGCGGTGCAAACCGTCCGCCAATCGCCAAAACCGGAGGGGGTTCCCGCACCTCGGGGTCAATCTTTTTTATCTTTGCCGGTTAATTTTCGGATGACAATTTGAACCGGATCGTAATATCGGTCCACAACGCGTTCTTTCATCGGTATAATCGCGTTGTCGGTAATATGGATTTCTTCCGGACAAACTTCCGTGCAGCACTTGGTGATGTTGCAAAGCCCAAGCCCGGCCTCTTTTTTCAGCAAAGGGATGCGATCCAAGGAATCCAGCGGATGCATTTCCAGACTGGCTATGCGCACAAAAAACCGCGGCCCGGCAAAATGGTCTTTTTTGTCGTGCTCGCGCACGACATGGCATACATTTTGACACAAAAAACATTCAATGCACTTGCGGAATTCCTGAACGCGGTCCACATCTTCCTGCTGCATCAACCACTGCGTATCCTTCTTCGGGGTAAACGGCGGAATTTTCCGGTTCACCGTATAGTTCCACGCCACATCCGTAACCAGGTCCCGCATAATCGGAAATGATCGCATCGGATGCACCGTGACAGGCTCGCCATCCGGAAGGGAATCCAGCCGGGTTTTGCACATCAGCCGCGGCTTGCCGTTCACCTCGGCGCTGCATGACCCGCACTTTGCGGCCTTGCAGTTCCAGCGGCAGGCCAGGTCCGGCGCCTGCTGGCGCTGAATCTGATGAATCGCATCCAGCACCACCATTCCCTCTTCCACATCCACCGGATAGGAGACAAACTTTCCGCCGGCGGCGTCGCCTCGCCATACCTTGAATTCGCGCTTACTCATTTTTTCTCCTTGGCTTTTCTCTCATCCACCAGTGTCTGCAAATCCGGCGAACTCACCACCGGCATCGGCTGGACATCCATGACGCCGTTGCGGTCTTCTGAAAGCAGATTGTGCGAGCCCCAATATTCGTCATAAGCGGGATAATCCAGACGGCTGTGGGCTCCCCGGCTTTCTTTCCGCAGCAGTGCCGCCCGGGTGATCGCTTCCGAACAAATCAGCATATTCTGCAAATCCCGGCACAGATGCCATCCCGGATTGAACATGCGGTTGCCTTCCAGAACACCCACGCGCCGTGCGCGATCCTTGTATTCCTGGAGCTTTTCCACCGCCGCCTTCAAATCGCCATCCTCGCGGAATATTCCAACCAGGCTTTGCATGGTATTTTGCAGTTCCACATGCAGTTGATACGGATTTTCCGGCTTTTCCCGCGAGAAATAACCGGTCATTTCATCAGCCGCGGCGGAAATTTCCGCCTCCTCAAGCTTTGCCGCCGGCGCACTTCGCGCATGGTCCGCCGCCCCTTTACCCGCACGGGCGCCGAATACCAGCAGGTCTGAAAGCGAGTTGCCGCCCAGCCGGTTGGCGCCGTGCATGCCGCCGGAGCATTCTCCAGCGGCAAACAGGCCCGGAACGCGGGTTGCGCCGGTGGCGGCCTCCACCTTAAGCCCGCCCATTGCATAATGGCATGTCGGTCCGACTTCCATCGGCCCGGTGGTGATATCCACATCCGCCAATTCCTTGAATTGATGGTACATGCTCGGGAGCTTCTTTTTCACATATTCGGCGCCACGGTGCGATATATCCAGAAAGCAACCGCCGTGCGGCGATCCGCGGCCTTCCTTTACCTCCGTGTAAATGCTTCGCGCCACCACATCCCGCGTGGACAGTTCCATCCGCTTCGGATCATATTTTTCCATGAATCTCTCACCCTTGTTGTTCCGCAGAATTCCGCCCTCGCCGCGCACGGCTTCGGTTACGAGCAAACCCATCACGCCCGGCGGCCACACCATCCCGGTAGGATGAAACTGCACAAATTCCATGTCCAGAAGCTGCGCGCCGGCCTGATACCCCAATGCGTGACCGTCGCCGGTGCCTTCCCAGGAATTGGAGGTTATCTTAAAACACCGCCCCAGGCCGCCGGTGGATAAAATGATCGATTTGGCCTTGAAAATGACGAATTTCCCCGTCTCCCGCCAGTAACCGAAGGCCCCGCACGCGCGCGGGCCGTCTTTCAGCAGCCGGGTAATGGTGCATTCCATGTAAACATCAATACCCTGGTGAATTCCTTTATCCTGCAATGTGCGGATAAGCTCCAGCCCCGTACGATCGCCCACATGGGCCAGACGTCTGTAGGTATGCCCGCCGAACGCGCGCTGCAGAATTTTGCCTTCACCGGTGCGGTCAAACACCGCCCCCCATTGCTCGAGTTCCCGCACACGGTCCGGTGATTCTTTGGCGTGGAATTCCGCCATCTTCCAGTTGTTCAGATACTTGCCGCCAAAAAGCGTATCCTGAAAATGCGTGGTCCAGCCGTCCTGATTATCCACATTCGCCAGAGCCGCGGCGATGCCCCCTTCCGCCATCACGGTGTGCGCCTTGCCCAGCAGGGATTTGCATACCAGCGCGGTCTTCAGCCCGGCTGCGGAACATTCAATGGCGGCCCGCAGTCCGGCCCCCCCCGCGCCGATAATCACCACATCATGTTCGTGCGTTTCGTATTTATCTAAAGCGTTAATTAAAATATCCTCACATCATGAATAATGCCCATGCAGCACAGGCGGATATACAAATCGGTTAATCCCACGGAAAACAGGCTGATCCATGCCCATTCCTGATGCCGCAGGTTAAATACGCTCACGCCCTTCCACAGTTTGTAACGCGTACGCGCCGCACCGGAACAGCTGAAGCAGTCCATTTTCCCGCCGATCAGATGGCGGAATGAATTGCACCCCATGCTGAACGCCGAAAGTGCAATCACATTCAGCAGCATGATAATGCTGCCCACGCCCATACCGAATTGCAGATGTCCGCCGGGGCCGGTGAAAAAAAACGCCCGCAGCGCGTCAAACCACAGAAACAGCAGAACAATCGTCGCCAGATAGAAAAAATAGCGATGCATATTCTGCAGGATAAATGGAAACGCCGTTTCCCCCCGATAGGTCCGCCCCTTCGGCTCGCCTACGGCGCACGCTACCGGATCCAGAAAAAAAGCCCGGTAATACGATTTGCGATAATAGTAACACGTCGCCCGGAAACCCAACGGAATCCACAATATCAAAAATGCGAAAGAAAACGGCGGGGCAATGCCGAATAAATCCTTCACATCCGGCGAGTAAAACGGGGATAGGTAGTAGGCCCCGTGGGATTGCAGAAGATAATCCGTGCCCGTCCATGCCGCCCACGTGGAATACACACCGAATGCGACAAGCCCCAGAAACACCAGCATCGGGCCAAGCCACCAGGAATCCCGCCGATCGGTTGCACCCAGCCCGTGGGGACCGCCTGATGCAGAAGCACTGGCCAAGGACGTATCAGACATAATTTTCTCGGCTTCCTTTTACACTTATTTCGCTTGTTTCCCAACTCTGCGCCTGCAGCTGGAACGGCCCGGGGGAATTCAAGAAGGCGGGGGCCGCCAAAGCCTTGCCGGATGGATTGATCTCTTATCCGACCGCTAAACTCTTGCCGAACGGATTCTAGAGATGGCTAAAACCGCTGTCAAGACCGGCTATTTTCGAGGATGGTATTTGCGATGCACGCTCCGGATGCGTTCGGCATCCACATGCGTGTATATCTGCGTGGTTACAACGTTGGAATGCCCCAACAGCTCCTGCACAATACGCAAATCCGCACCGCCGGAAAGCAGGTGAGTCGCAAAGGTATGCCGCAGCATGTGCGGATGCACATGGCGTATCCCCGCCTGCCGTGAAAGTTGCGTCAGCCGCTGCCACAGTACAACGCGGTTGACCGGCTGCCCGGAACGTGACAAAAACACCTGCGGCCTCTGAATCCCTTTTACCGCAACCAGCGTCGGCCGCAGTTCGTTGATATATTTCAGCAGGGCGGCCTGCGCCGGCTGGCCGATCGGGATCACGCGCTCTTTTCGCCCCTTGCCCAGCACACGAATGGCGCCAAGGTCCAGATGCAGGTTGCTTACGGTCAAATCCGCCAGCTCACTGGCCCGCAGCCCGCAGGCATAAAAAAGTTCCACCATCGCCTGATCCCGCAGCGCCAGCCGGTGCGCGGGGTCCACGGCCGCCAATAACGCGTTGATCTGCTCTCTCCCCAGAACATCCGGCAGCTTTTTCCATTTGTGCGGTGTATCCAGCAGTTCCGTCGGGTCTTGTGTGCAATAGCCGCGCGTGCGCGCAAAGCGGAAAAACATTTTCATGGCCGCGGCATGCCGTAGCACACTGGATATTTCCATCTGCCGTTCACTGGTCAGGTATTTCAAATACCGGCCTATCAGGCCGGTATCGGCCCGGCGCACCAGCATTGCCTGCTGTCGGCAAAACGCCGCCAAATCGGCCATATCGCCGCGATAAGCCAGAACCGTATTGGCGGCAAGCCCGAGTTCCATCTCCACATAGGTTAAAAACGCATTGATCGCCTTTTGATCGCCGGCATCCGTGGCCGCCACCGGATCAATCTTTGCTTTTTTCCTGCCTTGTGCCATGCATCGCCTGACATTAACCCGTCACATACCCGGCATGTCGATTTCACCGTTGAATTCCACCCCGGAACTTAACCGCGCCGCGGATGGCATCTGGTCGCTGGAAAGCCCTTCATTCACCTCCCCGCGCGGCCCCGTGGACAACCAGTCAATCACCCGCGTTATTGCCGTATCATTATCCGCGAGTTGCCGGCGCGGAATATACAGGCCGGTATCGCGCGTGCGGAATTGATGATAACACAATAAGGATACGATATCTTCCGCCGCGGCGGCCGGCACATGCTGCGCCACCCGGCTCGCGGGCTTACCCTCGTGAAAGCAGGCGTCCGCAGTTTCCCGCCAACGCCCCATGATAACCCGCGGTTGTTGAACAAAATCAGCGGTTCGCACCTGCTCCAGCCGCCAAACGCCTTGCACACTCGCTACAAAAGGCTCTATCCAACGGCCGGTGTTTCCTGGCGCAAGCACCAATGCTCCCCAGCGGTTTATCGGCACAAGGTAATCCGCACCGGCCGCATATAGTCCCCGCAATTGCTCGCATTTGTCCCGGAGTTTTCCCGCCAGCCTGAAATCCATGCGCAAGGCCGCCGCGCGCATGGCGTTTTCCAACTCCTGAACGATTCCGCCGCGGTCCGAATGATCCCACTGTTCAAGCACCTCGGCCGCTTGGCGCAATTGAGTCCGGTAGTCCGTCATTGCTACGCTGCCGTCGCAGGGCGCGGGGCACTTGCCCATTTCCTTGTACGCGCATGGCCGGCCGTTGGGAGACTGTCGCAGAATCTCCTCATAGCGGCACAGGTCAAACAGATCCGTCAATTCCTGAATCAAATTCTGGCCGCAGCCGCGGCCGGCCAGCGGTCCATATACCTGGGCATTCTGTGCTATCTTTGTTGAAAGACTGAATACCGGCGTGGGTGCGTCCGGCTGCAGACTGAGGAACCATGCCGGCTTCCAGCCGATCAGCTGTTGATGGTCGCGCGGAAACAATTTGCGGACCACCAGACTGTAAATCCAGTTGCCCCAAAAACTGCTGCACACTTTTAAATAACTGATCGATTTTACAATACCGCTGTAATCCACCAGCGCCCCCGGCGCCGGCGATGCCGGAATCGCACCAACCCCATCTGCCGCGGTGGAGGCTTTTCTATCCGGCGTCAACCCGACCTTCGGCGCCAGCCGGCGGCCCAAAGTCGCCCGCAGATTGCCCGTTACCGCCGCCAGCAGCGGTTTGCCGTCAGCCGAAAAAAAGGCGTAAACGGCCGGTTTGACGGGCGCGGTGGAAATGCCTTCCCCGCTCACCGCGGTGATTTCGCAAAATTCCAGACTTTTAAGCATCTCCGGGCCAAATTCAGACGTCGGCGATATTGGCGTCATGACAATGTCCAAATTGCGCCCGGCCAACGCTGAAACCACCGGATCAGACGGGCATACCGGTAATATCCGATTCAAATACCAGCGTATTGTTGCATATGCCCTGGCATTGCGCTATCACGCGGCGACGGGATAACTCCGACATTCTCGCGATCAAATAAAGCGTGCTTGGAGGAGATACCACACCACGGAACCGCGTATTGTCGGCTTTTACAAATCCCAAAAACCCCATATCCGGCACCAGCACATGGGTCATGTAAGAACAGAGTTGTGCCGCAGCTTCCAGAATAATCACGCCCGGCATCAGCGGTCGGCCGGGAATATGGCCGCGCACCCAGAATTCCTCCATGGTTACATGCTTTACCCCCACCACAATGGTGCGCGGCATATCGACATGAATGATTCCTGAAAGCTGTTCCATTTCATGACGATGCGGATTAACTTTGCGAATATCCTCTATCGGAATTGTAATTTTATTAAGATCAAGTTCCGAAAGATCATAGAGAAATGCTGCGGCCATGAAATCGTCCAGCTCTGGTGTTTAATCCTGATTCCCTGTGCCGCCGGCCGTCGAAACCGCAGCACAACAATAGGGCTGCGGTAACGCAACCCGGCTACTCAATCTATCCAGCCGTTGCCGGAAAGGCAGATCACATCGCCTGATAGAAAGTTATAAGGCAGCAGTTAACGAGCGGCAAGGCGCACCGCCATTAGTGACGTGCATGACTTGCAGCCGCATCATTTTGAGAAATCATTCATTCTTCGGAACGGAAGTATTCCAATGCCGGACTCTCCCCGCCTGCCGGGCGCGAAATAGGTTCTGCTAACAGCCCCGTCGGCGTCAACAAGCCGACCCGGCGACGCTGCCTGCCCGTATGCCCGCATCACAGCGGCCCCGGCAACCCGTAATGAAAAATCAGGCTGTGGAGACGAACCAGCGGCGGCAGACCGCTTTCCCATGGCTGCTTTTTTGTTTTGTGGAGCATGACAGATCGCCGACGTTGCACTGCCATCGCTGCTGAACCGTTACAAACATGGGAGATGAAATGCCCTTTGTCGGTTCGTCGGTCCCGGACAAGGCCGGGCATATTACACTCAAGGGCAAAACAGGATAAAAATTTTCCTTGCTTGGATAATGAAATGGCGGCGCCTTACCTTCAGGGATTTTGCTCACGCAGTTCCAGAATTTTGATGCGAATATTTTGGGCAGCCTTACGCACTTCCTGCATCGCCTTGCGGACGCGGGTACCGGCCTGTTTGTTGCCGCCACAAGCCTTGGCCACGTCTTCAGCCACCTGATCTACAATCTGTTTTAATTGATTGTATTCTTCCATGAGCTTAACTCCTGTGATAATTTCGGCCTCGCCGGTCGGTACGCAAAGAAGAAATTCGTAGAACCGTACCAACCTACCGCCAATCCCATTTATCGGCCCTCGAGCCCTTAAAATTTGAATAAAAATCTAAATATTTTCTAATTGCGGATTTCGAATTTGCGTCATTCACCGTCCTTTCGCCTTGAACTACTCCACGCTGCGTGCCTGCGAATGTCGGCAAAATCGCAAGCCTTATTATTAATGTATACCCGTCTCGGCAAGCCAGCGTTCGGCATCTATTGCCGCCTTGCACCCCATGCCCGCCGCCGTGATCGCCTGCCGATAAACCGAATCCGCGCAATCGCCGGCGGCAAAAACACCCTCCACACTGGTCATGGATCGAAACCGGTCCTTCAGCACGACATATTTCTTCTCGTCAAGCTCTATCTGCCCCTGCAAAAATGCCGTGTTGGGCGTATGACCGATGGCGGCAAACATGCCGCTGCATTCAAGCTCGTAGTTTTTTCCGGACGGTATATCTTTTATCCGCACGCCGGTTACACCCAATTCATCCGACCCGAGCACTTCCACCACGGCGGAATTCCACACCGGCCGGATCCGCGGATTGGTCAGGGCGCGCTGCGCCATAATCTTGCTGGCCCGCAGCGCATCCCGCCGATGCACGAGGTACACCTCGCTGGCAAATTTGGTCAGATAGGTGGCCTCCTCCACCGCGGAATCTCCACCCCCAACCACCACCACCGGTTTGCCCCGGAATCGCGGCAAGGCTCCGTCGCATACGGCACACGCCGATACGCCGTTGTTTTCATATTTTCTTTCGGTTTCCAGCCCCAGGTAATTTGCCGCTGCCCCGGTGCAAATAATCACGCTTTCGGAAACCAGCATCTCTTCCCCATCACCGTTTAATTCATCGGCATGCCATATCTTGAACGGCCGGGAGCTTAAATCCACCCGGCTTACAAACGATGATTTCACCACCGCGCCGAACCGCATCGCCTGCTGCTGCATCACGGACATCATTTTTTGCCCGTCAATGCCATGTTCAAATCCGGGGTAATTCTCAACTTCCGTGGTGAACATCAACTGCCCGCCGGGCATCCGCTCACGGCTAAGCCCGTCGCCCGCCAGTACAACCGGCTTCAAATTCGCCCGGGCCGCGTAAATCGCCGCTGTCCAGCCGGCGGGTCCGGAACCGATGATCGTAACTTTTTGATTATCCGACAATGCCTGTTCTCCAAAAACGCATCCAGATCGAATTATATGCGCGATTGATCCTCCGGCCAGCCATGCGCCGTCCCATGCGCAAAAAATCGGCCGGCTTGCCGCCGAACGGTTATCGGCCAGTCAAATGCCGCCGACAAAAGTGACGAGGTGAAAACCTGCTCCGCCGGCCCGCACGCCACCGTTTCACCAGCCGCGTTAAGCAAAAGCGCCCCCGCCGTATCCGGCAGAATTTCTTCCAGAAAATGGCTGACCATGATGATCGTCGGCGGGTTCCGCTGCGATTTTATGGCCGCCAGCAGCGCCAGCAGGCTTTCACGGGTGGGCAGGTCCAATCCATTCGTAGGCTCATCCAGCAGCAGCAGCTTCGGGCGGTGAACCAGTGCTCTGGCCAGCAGGCAGCGCATGCGCTCGCCGGTGGAAAGTGTCATGAACGGCTGATCCCGCAGCGAAACAATATGAAATTGCTCCAGCAGTTGATCGCACCGCTGCCATTGCACCGCGGTGGGCTGGTCGTACGCCAGCGTCAAGGCTCCAAAATATCCGGTGCATACCGCTTCCCGCGCCGTGATCCGGTCATCCATCGGATACAGCGCCAAGGCCTCTACTATGGCCAGTTCACGACGCAGTGCGGAAACCGGAAATTCGCCCAGCTTTCGCCCCAGCACCCGCACCGTTCCGGCTGTCGGCCATATGTATCCAGCTAGAATACGCATCAGCGTGGACTTACCGGATCCATTCGGCCCCACAATGGCGCCGCCGGCCCCGGCCGTCAAACGCCACGTGACATTGTCAAGAATGGTCCGCCCGCCGCGGCTAAGCCGCACGTTCCGGATATCAATTGAAAAATCGGTTTCCCGCGGTGTTTCAGCAGGTTCCATGGTAGTTTCCGCAACACATTAAATCAGTCTGGCCCTGAATTCCCGAACGGCTTTTCCAGCCCGTACACCAGCCGCGCTGCCCGCACCGTATTTCGCAGCAGCATCGCGACAGTCATGGGCCCTACGCCTCCGGGCACCGGCGTGATCCACCCGGCTACCCTGCGAACTTCCTCAAATGCCACATCCCCCACCGTACGCCACGTTTCTTTGCCCGCCGCATCCATGACCGCAATCCGATTGATCCCCACATCGATCACCAGCGCTCCCGGCCGGATATGCCCCACGCCGACAAGACCCGGTTTGCCCACGGCCACCACCACCACGTCGCTGCGGCGGCTGTGTTCGGCGACATCCCGTGTATTAATATCACAAATCGTCACCGTCGCCCCGCGTTCCGCCAGCAGCAACGCCGTCGGCTTTCCGGTAATGCGGCTTGCTCCAATCATGGTTACTTCCGCCCCGCGCAGTGAAATGCCGGTGGATTCAATTAACGTCACCACCGCCAGGGCGGTGCATGGAGCGATGATGGAATGCCCGTACACCACGTGGCCTATATTGCCCGGATTCACACCCTCGACATCCTTTAATAAGTCAATGGCATACTGCGATTGCTGCGCGTTTATTTGCGGCGGCAACGGCATATGAAGCATGATGCCCGTCACCGTTTTGTCCGCGGCCAACCCCCGCAAAAGTGCATCAAGTTCCTCCTGACTGACGGTTTGCGGCAATTCGCGAAGCGAATATTCAATTCCCACCTCCGTGCATGTCCGGGCCTGATTCTCCGCATATACGCGTGCTGCCGCCGATTGCCCGGCAAGCACGGCTACCAGCCGGATCGGCAGACCCGCGGCACGCAGTTCGCGAACTTCGCCCGCAACCTGGTTTTTTATGCCTGCTGCAATCGCCTTGCCGTCGATCAGAGCGGCGGAAGTGGCATGTTGCGCCAATGGAGTGCCTCCTGAAATTCGCCCGCACATCGCAGGCGCGGGTTGCAAGTATAACGGCGGATGACCGGCTTCACACTGCCAACATTGCCCACCTGTCGTCAGGGCGTGGCAATTTTTCCGGGCGGGGCTAATTTGGTAGGATAAGTGCATAGCAATCGTGTGGTTGCGGGGAGTTTAACCGGGTCAAGGACTGACCAAAGGAGTACAGCTATGGATGGCAAATCAGTAATCAAGATAGACACGTACATTGAGGAGATGCGGGAGCTGACGCAGGCCATGCTGCGGGAGGCTGCCGAAGCGGTGAACAGGGCACCGAATGGGGCGTGGATTAATGGCAGCGAGATGCAGGTTCGAGATGCGATTGCGGTGTTTCGCTGCAAGGCCTACGAAAAGGCTTTGCAGATGCGGACGGATGAACCTGATACAACCCCGCCAGCTCACCAATAGTTCGCTGGCCCTTCATCGCTTCCATGGCCACCTTGGCTTTGAACTGCGACGTAAACTGACGACGTTTTACCGACATAAAATGGACTCCGAAAACCGGGGAAAAACTACCTTAGCAGCACGCCCAGTTTTTGGGGAGTATTACAATGAAGCGGTGCAACTGTCCGCCTATCTCCACAATATCCGCAGCTTCCATGCCGGAATTCCTGGTATGGTCTTAATCCAGAACGTTCATCGGCATCCCGCCACGTTATTCTTGAGCAAAAAGGTCGTTGTAGTACGAGTTATCCTATGATTAGTGCTTATTGTAGCTGCTTCCCATCTCATTGAAATTAGTTCCGTCACAATCTTTTGCGCCACTGTAGGTTCTCATTTGTGGCCTCCGTGCTTGACTGACGCTGGGCCGTTGTCACTATCGGCGAGAAATTTGTCATACGCCCGCTCGGTCTTCGGTCCCCATATACCGTCTGCGGTCCCATGGAGGTAGCCACGGTGGATGAGCATTCGTTGAAATTCTCTTATCTTGCGCGCTGTCTCAGGCCCGTATTTCCCATCGATGCGCGCTCCTACGATGCGTTGTATATCCCGTGTGGCTCGCCTGGTCCGCTCGACGAGGAATGATTCGTTCTCTACATTGATAACGAAATCATTCTTGCGCAAATATATGTCTGTTCCATAGAAGTCCAAATCGGAAAGGTTATTTGGTATGTCCACCACAATTTGGACGACGTATGGTTTCCACACTCCAATCTGTTTCAGTGGAAATGTGTTGAGTTTGAAAAACTCCCTTGCGGACAGCACTGAGACTGAGTAATTTGGCGCGTGTAAAATAACACGGCCACAACTCGCGTATCTAGGAGAGAACACAAGCCGCGCGCCGATGATTGATTTTTCCTTCTTAAAGGAAACTCCGAAAATGCCTTCCGTAGGTATCGATTTCGTCACTTGCCAGCAGCCCCAAAACCATGCGGGCGGCGACTTACTTGAGGGTGGTTTAGAAAGTGCTGGTCGAGCCGTTGCAAGCAGTGTGAAGACAAATATCTCCCAGAGCACATTCCAAGTGCGTATGCTAAATGTGGCCATTTCTACGGTTCCCCCTCTGAGAACATCTTGCGA
>JAKBBN010000095.1 GCA_021808485.1 Planctomycetota bacterium
TCCGGACGACGCCGCCGGTGCATCGCCCGCTCGAGGGCCGACAGACAAAAGCCTGTTTCCAATGTGTTGGATAGTTCCCATGATAACACGTATCGGCTGTTCACCTCAACGGGGGCTTATCAATTGTTAAGAAAATGGCTCTATCTACCGCCCCGCGGGATTGCCTTGTGGATAGCTGGCTTTGGAGGCTATCCGGGTAAACCACCCGGATACAGGAGCCATTGCATCACCGTCAGCGACCGGTGCGACGGCTGGTGCGGCGAACTAACTCGCCCACGGGCCGCCGGCCGGCGTATCCGGTGTGAGTTTCGTGCCAGTGGTCAATCGCATCTTCGCCAAGTTCCCAGCATAAAAGAATGTCGCGGCCGTCAAGCACGGCGGGAAAATCCAGCAGGCCGCGGGTGGGGTCTTTAAGTTCCACCCCGATAAGATTCAGCTCTTCCATATAATCAAAGAGCCGATGGGTAAGTTTATCAAACTGCCGTTCAACTTCCCGAATTTCGATTGAATTCGCATCCAGCGAATGTGACAACTCCACAAGATCGCGCCGTTCAAGCTCCACATGCTGCACGTCGGCGGCAATCCGGCGAACCAGCGGCAGGGCGCGATTCGCCTCGGCAACCGTAAAGTAGCGACGTTGCCGGACTTCTTTGGAGGCATTTTTTGCAATTGACTTTGAAGCAGCCATGATTCACCTGTCAATGAGGCCCGGTAAAAGCTGCCAAAGGGAAACACTCCCAAGCGCCCAAGCCGATAACACTTTCCAAATGCTGCCATCGGCAGGATGAGCGATAAAACTTAAGCGGAGTCAACATTTACGGGTTATTTTCCGGAGCGTACGGGGCGGGCATGGATAAATAGGCCAAATGGTTGGTAAGCCCCGTCAATTTTTCGCGAAATCGGGGTGGACGGCGGGGTGCGATTTCCGGGCGGCCTCAAGCCTTGTAAGCCTCCGCGGCGGGCTCCTTAACCGTGGCCAGAAGTTTATCGACAACCGCGTCGGTATCAATGCCTTCGGCATCCGCGTTGAAGTTGGTGATAATGCGGTGGCGTAGAACCGGTTTGGCCATTTGGCGCACGTCATCCGTGCTTACGTTAAGCCGCCCGCGGATGAGCGCCCGGGCCTTTGCTCCCAAAATCAGATTCTGCGCGGCGCGGGGGCCGGCGCCCCATGTCAGCCAGTTGGTGATGAAATCCGGGGCGTCCTTTTCATGCGGTCGCGTGGCGCGGACCAGGTTCACGGCGTAATCCACAACATGATCGCTCACCGGCACCCGCCGCACCATTTTTTGAATGGCGATGATGTCCTGGGCGGCAAGCACCGGCAGCGGTTCACTGCGGGCGTCAACGGTTGTGGCCTTTACAATGGCGCGTTCATCATCACGTTGCGGATAACCGACTTTTACCATGAACATGAAGCGATCAAGCTGGGCTTCCGGCAGGGGATAGGTGCCTTCCTGCTCCACGGGGTTCTGCGTGGCAAGTACAAAAAACGGCGGATCAAGCGGATAGGTCTTGCCGCCGGCGGTAACTTGGAATTCCTGCATGGCCTGCAGCAAGGCGGCCTGCGTTTTAGGCGGTGTACGGTTAATTTCATCCGCGAGCAGCATGTTGGTGAAGATCGGCCCGCGGACGAAGGTGAACACGCGCTTTCCAGTTTGCGCATCTTCTTGAATGATGTCCGTACCGGTAATGTCCGAAGGCATAAGGTCCGGCGTGAATTGAATGCGGTTGAAATGCAGATTAAGTACTTTGGCCAGGGTGCTGATCATAAGTGTTTTGGCCAGGCCCGGCACACCCACAAGCAGGCAATGCCCGCGCGAAAACAGGGCCAACAGCAGGGAATCAATTACATCCGCCTGTCCCACAATCACCTTGTGAATTTCCGCAAGCATGGCCTCACGGACCTGCTTAAGTCTTTCCAGCGGTGCGGTTTCCGGCGATGCTGCGGCTGCCGGGGTGGTTCCAACACGTGATTCAGCGGATGACATGGCTGCTCCTGCAAACAGAGTCGGCAAAGCGGATTCCGCGTGTTACCCGCGACTCCGGGGGCGGGGACGCATCCGTATTTTAACGCCCGGATTCCATGTTTGTTGCCAGATGCGAATATTCCGGCTCCGGCGCTCAAATCCGCCGGCTTATTGGGCGCCGGCGGGCTGGTCATCGGGCAGACCATCCAGCAGGCGGTCGATTTCCGCCTCGGTATTGTAAAAATGGGGTGAAGCCCGCAGCCGTCCCTCCCGTTCCACAATAATAACGTGTCGCCGCTCAAGGTCGGCGACGAGGTTCGCGTGCGGGTGACGGGTGCTGGTGAAACTGACAATGCCGCTGGTTTCGCCCGGTTTGCGGCTGGAAATAACGGTGTAGCCTTTGGATTGAAGCCCGACAACCAAGCGGTGATTAAGTCCCATAATGCGGGATGTGATGGTTGCCATGCCGACTTCCTTGAGCAGTTGCAGGGATTCACCCAACGCCAGAATGCCGGGCACATTAAGCGATCCGCATTCAAAACGCCGCGCATCCGGCCGCAGCGTAAAGTCATAGGCGCCGTAGTCGTTGGCGTTGATCACATTCATCCAGCCTATTTCCGGCCGCACCAGCGGCAGCAGTTCCTGCCGGCAGTAGAAGATGCCGGCTCCCTCCGGTCCCAGCAGCCATTTGTGGCCGTCGGCGGAAAGAAAATCAATATTCATGGCCCGCACGTCAACCGGGATCGCGCCGCAGGCCTGTATGCCGTCAATGCACAGCAGAATCTTTAATTCCCGGCAAAGCTTGCCGATTTTTACCAGGTCATGCTGAAATCCGCTGGCGTATTCAACATGGGACAGGGCGATCATGCGTGTGCGCGGCGTTACCGCGGCGGCCAGGTGGGTGGGGTCAATGCGGCCGTCGTTTTCCGGCAGCATTGTGTGCACCACTCCAAGGCGCTGGGCAAGGTCCATCCAGGGATACACATTGGATGGATATTCCACCTTCGTGGAAATGATCTGATCTCCGGCCCGCCACGGCAGACCGTTGGCGACAAACGCAATGCCCTCGCTGGTATTTTTAATGAACGCAATTTCCGATGACTTGGCATTGATAAATGTTGCCGCCATGTAACGAACGGATTCAATCTGTTGATACCATTTTCCCGTCAAATAGGCGTCATCGCGCGCCTGGACGGCAAAGGTTTCAATCGCCGTGGCGGCACGCGCACTGATGGGGGCTACGCCGGCATGATTCAAAAAAGTCCAGCGGCGTGAAATCGGGAATTCCCGGGCGGTATCAAATGACCCGGGCAACGGAGGAATGGCGTTCATGGTGAAGGCTCCGATTCGTTCGTCAGATGTCACAAAATGCAGTATGCTCGAATTTGCGGTATTTGACAAATAGCCGCCGCCGGAACGCAAAATGCCGTGAGTTTTCCGCTGGAACAGCCGATGATACCCATGCCGCGGCGGGCCTGTTCCTGCGGCGGCCGAAGTCCGCGGCACAAGCGGTTGAATTTGGAGATTTTCATGCGTTACGCAACCATCATGGCGGGCGGATCGGGCACGCGGCTTTGGCCGATGTCCACCCGCCATCGCCCCAAACAGCTGTTGAAATTCATCGGCGGAAAATCCCTGCTGGAAATCGCCGCATCAAGGCTGGCCGGGCTGGTGCCGCAGACCGGTATTTACATATGTACATCCGCGCATTACGCGGAGCAGGTTCAAGGCGATATGCCTTGGCTGGCGCCGCGGCAGATACTCGGAGAGCCGACCGGCCGGGACACGGCCAATGCCGTCGGCTTTTCCGCGGCGGTGCTTTCCCGAATCGACCCGGATGCCGCAATGGCGGTGCTTACCGCGGATCATATCATTACCCCGGTTGACGTGTTCCAGAAAAGCCTCGCGGCCGGTTTTGAGCTCGTGGAAAAATCACCGGAATACCTGGTGACCTTCGGCATTACACCCACCCATGCGGCTACCGGATATGGCTACGTGCAAAAAGGCGCGGCGGTTCCGGGCTTCGGCCGGGCCTTTAACGTGAAGACATTCAAGGAAAAGCCGGACGCAGCCACGGCGGAAAAATATGTCGCCAGCGGGGAATATGGATGGAACAGCGGCATGTTTGTGTGGAAGGTGCAAACGATTTTGGAGCGGTTGAAGGTTCAACTGCCGGAATCATATGACGGCTTGATGCGGATCGCCGAAGCATGGGGGACTGCGGATTATGCGCGGCGGCTGGCGGATATATATCCCAGGCTGCCGAAAATAAGCGTGGATTATGCGATCATGGAAAAAGCGCCGCATGTGGCCATGATTCCGATGCCCGTGGACTGGCTGGATGTGGGCAATTGGAACAGCTTTGGAGCAACGCTGCCGCCGGACGAAAACGCCAACCGCGCCGGTGGCTGCACGCTTGCGGCCCTGAATAGCCGGAACGTGCTGGCGGTTTCGGAGGAGCCGCACCTGATTGGCGTGCTGGGCCTGGACGGTGTCACGGTGATTCATACGCCGCAGGCGACCCTGGTGTGCCGGTCTGACCAGGCGGAAAGCATCAAGCAACTGGTGGGATGGGTGGAAAAGAACGTAAAGGGAGATTATGTGTAAAGTCGATTGCCGGCCGGACGGCAGGTGAGCGCAAATGGTGCAACGGGCCATAGCCATTGACTACGGTTTGCGGCGTACGGGTATTGCCATCGGCGACACGGAAAGCCGCATGGCTGCGCCGTTTGAACTGTTTGAAAACCTGCCGGATGCCGCACTGCTTGAAGCCATAGCCGGGCTGGTGCGGCGGGAGGGCATTGATATTGTGGTGTGCGGGCTGCCATTCAATGAGAACGGCTCGCTTGGCCCGCAGGCGCAGCGGACTGAAGTCTTTGCCGCCGGCCTGGAAAGGCGGCTTCAAATGCCGGTGGTGCGGGTGGATGAACGGCTGACCAGCCACGATGCGGAATCCCGCCTGGCGGGTCATTTCACCAGGAAGCAGAAACGCAAGCGGGTGGACGCCATTGCCGCAGCGCGTATCCTGCAGGATTATCTGGATCATTTAAAACCTTCCCCCGAGGCCCGGTAACCATGGCGCCGCGGCGGTTGACCAATGGGGTATTTCGGCTAATATACGCTCATGAAGAAGAGGTGTTCCGTGCAGAGACATCAGTTTGCCGGCAGGCGGGCTGATTTAGTACCGGCGACCGCGTTTGCGGTAGTGGTATGTCTCTGCGCTGCCATTCCGGGCCGTCAGTAACCGGCCGAGGCGAGGCAGTCTGGAAAACACCGGACCGAATTCATAATCGTCACCCCTCCACGGCCGAATTGTTGCTAGTTGCAGAAAATCCACGACAATAAACCCGCTGAATCGGCGGTTTGCAGAGGATATCCATGAAACCTGTTCAAATATACGACACCACGCTCCGGGATGGCAGCCAGGGAGAGGGAATATCATTTTCCGTACAGGATAAATTGCAGATTTGCCGGCGGTTGGATGAATTGGGAATCGATTTCATTGAAGGCGGCTACCCGCTTTCCAATCCAAAAGATGCGGCATTTTTTCAGGAGGCGGCCGCCTTGACTTTGCGTCATTCCAGGCTTGTGGCGTTCGGCATGACCCGGCGCAAGGGCGTTAAGCCGCAGGATGACGTGGGTTTAAATGCGCTGCGTGACGCCGGCACGCAATACATCACTGTGGTGGGCAAAACGTGGGATTTGCATGCCACGGAGGTGCTTGGCGTATCGCTGCAGGAAAACCTGGAGATGATTGCCGATTCCGTGCGCTACCTGGTGGGCCTGGGGCGCACGGTCATTTATGATGCCGAGCATTTTTTTGACGGCGTCGGCGCCAATCCGGAATATGGCCTGCAGACAATTCAGGCCGCGGCGCAGGCCGGGGCATGGCTGATTTGCTTATGTGATACCAACGGCGGATCCATGCCGGATCATGTGGCGCAATGGGTAAAGCGTGCCGCGGACTTGGTAAAAATACCGATCGGCATTCACCCGCACAATGACAGCGGGCTTGCCGTGGCCAATGCGCAGGCCGCGGTGCAGGCCGGCGCGGTGCAGGTGCAGGGAACCATGAACGGCATCGGCGAGCGCTGCGGAAACGTGGATATCACAACGGTGATCGCCAATCTGCGGTTAAAAATGGGATATGAATGCCTGCTGCCGGACTCCCTTGGGCACTTGACCGAAGTATCGCGGTTTGTATATGAAATTGCGAACCTTAACGCGGTGAACGGCCAGCCGTTTGTCGGCGCCAGCGCCTTTGCCCACAAAGGGGGCATGCATGTTCATGCGGTAAATAAACTGGCAAGTTCGTATGAGCATGTGGCGCCGGAGGCGATCGGCAACAGCCGGCGAATTCTGGTTTCAGAGCTTTCCGGCGTAAGCAACATAGCCGCCAAGGCTGGCCGGAAGTTCAATATTGAGCATGACCGTGCCGCGCTCAAGCGGGTGCTGGACAAAGTGACGGAGTTGGAATCGGCCGGGTATGTGTTCGAAGCCGCGGAAGCCTCCTTTGAACTTATCCTGCGCAAACAGATAGGCCGATGGCATAAGTTTTTTGATCTGGATCATTACCGTTGCGCGGTATCGCGTCAGGGGCAGGGGGCTGTTTTAACCAAGGCGACCCTTACATTGCTCGTGGCCAATCAGGCGATTACGGCATCCGCGGATGGGGATGGTCCGGTAAATGCCCTGGACGCGGCCCTGCGGCGCGTGCTGGAACCCAGCTATCCGGCGATAAAATCCCTGCATCTGGTGGATTACAAGGTGCGCGTGGTGAATGCCCGCGCGGAAACCGCCGCCAAAGTGCGTGTGGTGATTGAATTCCGCTCACCGGAAGGCGTATTCGGTACGGTTGGCGTTTCGGAAAATATCATTGAAGCCAGTTGGCAGGCCCTGTGCGACGCGGTGGAATACCGCCTGCTGCACGATGCGGAGGCCAGCGGCCGGCGGTGAGGCCGCCGGCCCGGGCCGGAACAGACCGGCGGGGCGGGGACGCAACACCCGTGCCTTCCGCCGGTGGTGGTTAAAAATGTAAAGTTGAATTGAAGGAACCCATGACAGATAACGGTCCTACCGCTCAAAAAGCATCCACCATGCCGCCGCAATATGATCCGCAGGCGGTGGAACAGGTCATTTTTTCCCGCTGGATCAAGGCGACCGGCGGCTTTCACCAGTCCGCTGCGCCCAACGGACGGAATAATTTCAGTGTGGTTATTCCCCCGCCAAATGTGACCGGCGCCCTGCACCTGGGACATGCCATTAACGGGACCATTCAGGATATTCTGGTCCGTTATCATCGCATGCTCGGCGATAACACGCTTTGGATGCCCGGCATTGACCATGCCGGCATCGCCACGCAGGCGGTGGTGGAACGCACAATTTTTGAAAAGGAAAAAAAGAACCGTCACGACTTGGGGCGTGAGGAACTGGTGAAACGCATCTGGGAGTGGAAGGAGAATTTCGGCGGGCGCATTTTGGAGCAGCTTAAACGAATGGGGTGCTCCTGCGACTGGCCGCGCACCCGGTTTACCTTGGATGACGTGTGTGCCCGGGCCGTGCGCGAGGCCTTTTTCAAGCTTTATGAAGACGGGCTGATTTTCCGCGGCCTGCGGCTGGTAAACTGGGATACGCATCTGCAGACCGCGGTTGCGGATGATGAAATTTATTATGAAACCGTCAAGGGGCAAATGACTTCCATCCGTTATCCTCTTGCCGACCGCCGGCAAGGGGAGCCGGAGTATTTGATTGTCGCAACCACGCGTCCGGAAACGATGCTGGGCGATACGGCCGTGGCTGTTCACCCGGAAGACCCGCGTTATAAACAGTTGATTGGTAGCCACGTGATTGTGCCGTTGGTGGGCCGCACAATACCAATAATCGCCGACGGCCTTCTGGTGGATCCGAAATTCGGCACCGGCGTGGTGAAGGTTACGCCGGCCCATGATCCCAACGATTACGCCACCGGCCGGCGGCATGATTTGCCGCAGATCAATTTGCTTACGCCCGACGGCAAAGTAAATGATTATGGCCATGGTGAATTTCGCAACAGGCCCTACAACTATATCGGCTTGAAATTTGCCACCGAAGCCCGCCGCCGCGTGCTGGAGGATTTGGAATCTCTGGATTTGATTGCGGAAGCCAAGCCGCACGATCATGAGGTGGGGCACAGCGATCGAAGCAAGACGCCGATAGAGCCGTATTTAAGCGAACAATGGTTTGTAAAGATGGGCGATGTGGAAGGAGGAATAAAACTGGCCAATGGGCGGCAAGCCGGCGGCTTGGCGCAGGCGGCCGTTGATGCGGTGAAATCCGGACGCGTCAAAATTGCGCCGGAACGATACACCCAGGGATATTTTGACTGGTTGTCAAAAAAACGCGACTGGTGCATCAGCCGGCAGCTCTGGTGGGGCCATCGGATTCCCGTCTGGACAGCGCATGGACAAGGCGCCGGTGCGGGATGCGTTGATGACAAATCGGTCATGGAATCAAGCCGGCAGTTCCGGAAGATTATGGAGGAAGTTTTTGGCCGGGAAAACGTTCATTTCCGACCATCCAGACGCCACGGAAACACCTGCCTGGAATTTTGCCTGCGAACGCAGGAAGCCGCGGAGTTAATGCGGGATGTTATGGCGGCAATGGAGTCGTGGAAGCACCATTCCGAGATAAACCCGGTGGGGGGGCAGCCGGATTCATCACCCGCGTCATTCGCAACCTTTTCGCCCGCCGCGCGGGAATGCGTGGACAGGGTTTGGGCGCTGGCCGGGTATATGCCGTTTGCTGATGATCCCGACGTTCTGGATACCTGGTTTTCATCAGCACTTTGGCCGCTGTCCACCATGGGCTGGCCCGACGCCGGCACCAGTGAAAATCCGGAAGATCGTTTGTTGGCGCAGTTTTACCCCACCAGTCTGTTATCCACAGCGCGGGAAATTCTGACGTTGTGGGTCGCCCGGATGGTGATGTTCGGCCTGTATTTGCACGGAGATGTGCCGTTCCAGCAGGTTTATATTCACGCGGTGATTCAGGACGGGCAGGGGCGGCCCATGAAAAAATCTCTGGGTAACGGTGTGGACCCCGTGGATATTATTGAAAGCCACGGGGCCGACGCCCTGCGTTACACCCTGGCTTCCATGGCCACCGAAACGCAGGATATCCGCCTGCCGGTGGTGAAAGACCAGCGGAGCGGCAAAAATACCAGCCCCCGTTTTGATGCGGGTCGCAACTTCGCCAACAAGCTGTGGAATGCATCACGGTTTATCCTGTCACATGTGGAATCCGTAGCGCCGCCGGAGGTGCATGAAATACATGCAATCGCCGCCGCCGCGGATGCGGAAATCGCGGACCGGTGGATACTTTCACGGCTGAACTCCGCGGTTGAAAGATCATCGGACTGTGTGGAAAAGTTCCGCTTTGCCGATCTGTGCGGCACACAGTACCAGTTTGTGTGGAACGATTTGTGCGACTGGTATCTGGAAATCGCAAAACCCCGCATAAACCGCAGGGACCCGGTGGTGCAAAAAATTCTCCTGCATCTGCTGCGAAGGACGCTGGCGCTGCTGCATCCGGTGATGCCTTTTGTAACGGAAGAAATTTGGAGCCGCCTTCCCGGATATACCGATACCGGTTTGCTGCTTAATGCGGACTTTCCCCGGGTTGATCCAGCCCTGAATGCGCCGGATGTGGAGCGGAAGATTGATCTTGCCCAGCAGATCATACGGGCCATTCGTGAGTTGCGCAACAGTTATAATGTGGACTTGAAACGCCGTTTGGAAGTGGTGGCGCGCACGCAAAGCGCGGAAGAGGCCGGCGTGATCCGCATCTGCCGCGATATGATTGAGGCGCTGGCCAACGCCGCCCTGAATGATTGCGGCCCGCAGGCCGAGGCCCCGGCGGACAGCGGAACGGCGCTGGTTCCGGGGGCGCAAATTTTTGTCGCCGGGATTGTGGATAAGCAGGCAGAAGCCAAGAAGCTTGCGTCCCGACAACAGGAACTGGAAAAGCTTATAACCGGTGCACGCGGCAAACTGGCCAATGACAATTTCACGGGCAAAGCGCCCGCAGCGGTCGTGGAAGGGCTGCGCGAGCAGCTTTCACGGCATGAGGCGGAATTGCAGGCGGTGAATGTGTCACTGCGGCAATATGCAAAATGAGTTATTTTTCTTTCGCCATCGGTCAGATTGCTTGGCAACAACCCTGACGCTCGCCTGCCGGCGTGGGGTTCCCCGCTCACCCGCGGACTGCGGTTTTGTGCTTATTCCGGAAACGCCAAAAATACGCTATCGCGTCAAAAACAGCGCTTTTTTCCACGAAACGGGATTTGTAGCCTGCTGAGCCAACATGCGGGCCGCGCGTCATGCGGAAAGTCACCGCAGTTTCCCGGACCACTTGGCCAGGCGGTGGATATGCCACAGCGAATGTCTCGCCGGGGACTATTATCTGCCGACTACCGCCGAGGGATATTTCCGGTGGCGAAGAAAGCGACGCGCATTTCGACGTTCGACATGAAAATATTTTCGACAATTGCGTGATTATACTCAGGCCGCAGTGTATATTTAGATGCACGGAAAGATATATGACGAATGACCAGATACTTGATGCCATCGCGTCCAGCTGTCAGAAAATAAGATCGCCTTGATCCACCGGCGCGCCGCGGCCGGGGAGAACGCCTCGGTGATCGCCCGCGCCATCCGCCGCCCGCGGAATATGGTGTATGACATCGTCCGCGGACGGCGCGGAAAACAGGTAGGAAAATGACCATGAAAAAAAAGAGGCTCCAAGACCTGCTGTTCCTCCGCATCGAAAGCATGCACAAGAGCGCCTTCATAAGCTTCGCTATTGTCGGCGTTGGCATTCTCTGGACAGACTTTTGCGGGGGCCAGGCCTGGGTGATTCTGTGGGGCGTCCCTTTATTCCTGACCGGGGGTTGGGCGCTCGCCGCGGTTCTGGACATCGTCAACAAGCACAATGGGTGGTAAGGGCCGGATGGCACGGAACGATCACCTGCCGGCGATGGACAAGAATTACCTGCGCCTTGCGGCGGGGTTTCCGTCGGCGAAGAAAACGATACGCATTCCGACGCGCGCAGTACCGCGCAGG
>JAKBBN010000017.1 GCA_021808485.1 Planctomycetota bacterium
CAGGAGAAGGTTAAAAGAATGGATTTTCATGTGTGCGGGAATTTGTGGGTCATGGAATAGGCCGGCGAATGCACGAGGAGCCAAAAGTTCCAAATTTCGTATCGCGGGAATTTCTTAATCGTGATGATTTTTACCTGGAACCGGGAATGACACTGGCGGTGGAGCCGATGGTCATCATTGGCGGGCCGCAGGTGGTGGTTCTTGATGATGGTTGGACGGTGGTATCCAAGGATAGCACGGCGGCGGCGCATGTGGAGCATACGCTGGCGGTAACAGCCACGGGCTGCGAAATATTGACAAACGGAATGTAAACGCGGATAATTGCAAAATTCAAGCAGAATATGTCTGCTGGCGGCGCCGTCGGGGTGAATGTCCGACGTGCGGCCCGTATTTTATCAGGTTTTGCCGGCAATGCCGGTATTTTCGGCTTTGACGGTGAATGGAATGCCAAAGGAAGAAGCACTTCGCGTGGAGGCGGTTGTAAGCGAGGCCCTGCCCAACGCCATGTTCCGGGTAAAGCTGGAGAACGGCCACATTATTCTGGCGCATATATCCGGTAAAATGCGGGTGAATTACATCCGAATACTTCCGGGTGACCGGGTGATTGTGGAAATGTCCCCTTATGATTTGACCCGGGGGAGAATTATTACCCGCAATTAAGATGGATCGGGCGGTTGGCGGAACGCCTTCCGCGGCGGGCGCGGCTTTCCGGCCGCCTTCGGCAAAACAGGGAAAAGTTGGCCCCGCATTGCCGCGAAAATTTTAGGTCGCGGCGATGGACCGGCGTGCTGGCAAAAAAAAGAGCCTGATGGTACACTGCAGGGCTTGGCTGTGACGGCGGTATAAGCCACCGATCGTACGGGCCGGCGGTAATCCGGACAAACACCGGCGCGGCGGAGTGCCGGTGCAACGGCCCGTAGCGCCTGGACGACGGATAAGCGGATTGATTTCGCCGCGGAATTCAAGGAAATGGACGTCAATCATGAAAGTTAGATCAAGCGTCAAGCGGATTTGTGAACATTGCATTGTCGTGCGTCGTGCCGGTGTGTTGCGCGTGGTGTGCAAGGCGGATCCGCGGCACAAGCAACGGCAGGGATAACCGCCGTAATATAGATGGAAAGTTTCAGAAGCCGTTGATTCATGCTCGCCCGGTGCAGAGCACCGCCGGCGGAAAGAGGCCGGCGACAGCAGGTTAAGGAGCCCCCCAATGCCCCGTATATCCGGTGTAGATATTCCTCTGGACAAACCCGTTCGCATTTCGCTGCGTTATGTTTACGGTGTTGGCCCGGTGAACGCCATGAGCATTCTCAAGGAGGCGTCCATTGATCCGCAGAAGCGGGCCAAGGACCTTACCGAAGATGAAGTGGCGCGAATCGTCAATATCATTGATCGCAGCGTGGTGGTGGAGGGTGCCCTGCGGCGGCAGGTGCAGCAGAATATCGCCCGGCTGAAGGATATTCAGTCCTATCGCGGATCGCGCCATCGGCGGAATCTGCCGGTTCGCGGCCAACGTACAAAATCCAACGCCCGGACGCGGAAAGGTCCGCGGAAGACCGTGGCCGGCAAGAAGGGTGTGAAGGAACTGCACGGTTAATAAGCCGACTACCGCCCGGCCGGTTCGCCGACGGGAAGCGGCAAAGCGTGTTCGAAAAGAGTGTTCCTCCGGCCGGCGGATCAGCAGCCGGGGTTTACAGGGTTAAATTGCGATGCGTGCGGCATCGCCGGTTACTAGTAAAGGTGTGTTTATGGCAAAGGTTGGGAAGAAGAAAGTTCGCAAGAATGTGGTGCGCGGCATCGCCCACATCAAGGCGAGCTTTAACAATACCCAGGTTACCATTACCGATATCAACGGCGAAACACTGGCCTGGGATTCCGCGGGTACCGTTGGTTTCAAGGGATCGCGCAAAAGCACGCCGTTCGCGGCCACACGGGCCGCGGAGAACTGTGCGGGCAAGGCTAAAAAATTCGGACTTCAGGAATTGGAAGTCCGGGTTAACGGCCCGGGTTCGGGGCGCGAATCGGCAATTACGGCCCTGCAGAACAGCGGGTTGAAAATTACTTCCATTGAAGATAACACGCCGCTGCCGCATAACGGCTGCCGGCCGCCCAAGAAACGCCGGGTATAAGGTGGCGGCGGGCCTGCGGTGGTGGAACCTAAGGATAGGCGGGTGTCCCGCATATTCCGGGTATTGTGCCGCGGCAGGATGGATAAATGCCGGCAATGGAAGACCTTGTCCGGCTTGGTTAGTTTGATGTTTTTTCTGCCGTGGTGACAGATGCCATGCGGCGATAATCCCGCGGCGGTTTGAATCGGAGATAAGTATTATGCGTATGCGCTGGCGCGGGCTGGAACTGCCGACCAAGGTTGATGTCGATCAGTCTATTTTGAATGAAACCTACGGCAAATTCACCATTGAACCGTTTGAACGCGGGTTCGGCACCACCATCGGGAATTCCCTGCGGCGCGTGCTGCTGAGCAGTTTGGAGGGCGCCGCGCCTATTTCCGTGCGGATTGCCGGAGCGGAACATGAATTCGCCCAGATCCCCGGTGTGGTGGAAGATGTCACGGACATTATCCTGAATGTCAAATCCCTGATTGTGTCTATGGAGGGTGATGTTTCCAAGACCCTTTCCGTTCGAAAGAAAGGTCCTGGCGCCGTTACCGCCGGCGACTTGCAGGGCGATCCGGCCGTCACGATCCACAACAAAGACCTCGTGCTGGCCACCATTTCCAGTGACATGACATTTGACATGGAACTGGAAATCCGCAAGGGCCGCGGCTTTGTCACGGCTGCGGAAAACACGCCGGAGGAACAGATCATCGGCATTATTCCGATTGATTCCGTTTACTCCCCGGTTACACGTGTGCGCTATAAGACGGAAGATACGCGTGTGGGCCAGAAGACTAATTATGATCGTTTGCTGCTGGAAATATGGACGAACGGCACGATTACGCCGGAACTCGCCCTGATTGAGGCGGCCAAAATTCTGCGGAAGCATCTTAACGCGTTTCTGCACCAGTTTGATCTGGGCGATGAAATTGATGCCCCGTTGACTGTGGACGAACCGGCGACCCCGGCCGTTTTCAGCCAGGAGCTTGCTTCCAAGCTTGACCAGCCCCTGACCACGATGGAACTTTCGGTGCGTGCGGCCAATTGCCTTGAATCCGCAAAAATACACACTGTGGGCGATCTGGCCAGGATGACTGACGGCCAGCTTTTGAAGGTCCGCAGTTTCGGCAAAACCAGCCTGCGTGAAGTGAAGCGCAAATTGCAGGATATGGGGCTTTCACTGGGTATGGCGATACCGGAAGTCCAGGCGGAGACCGCCGGGCAGGCCGGAGGCAATGGCGGATCGGATTCGGAAAAGGCGTAAAACCGCGCCGGCCGGCTTATGCCGCCCGGACCGGTTCGTTCGCGACGATATTGAGTTTGCCGATAAGCAGTCGGCCCCTGATCCCGCACGATGGATCAGAATAATCTGGAGTTAGTGTCATGCGTCATTTAGTAGTAGGCAGACGGCTTTCCCGTACACCGGCCCATCGCAAGGCTTTGTTGCGTAATCTGGCCCAATCCCTGATTGAGCACGGAGAGATTCGCACAACGCTTCCAAAAGCCAAGGAGCTTGTGCGTTTTATTGAGCCGATTATCACACTGGCCAAAAAGAATACCCTTGCGTCCCGGCGGCTGGTTATTTCCCGCCTTCATGACCGGTTAATGACCGATGCGAAAGATCAAAACATGCTGCTGGATGATTCCGTGGTGCAGAAGCTGTTCAAGGAAATCGCGCCCCATTTTGCCAATCGCAGCGGCGGCTACACCAGAATTATAAAAACCGCGGAATGGCGCATTGGCGATGCGGGTGATATTGTGATTATTCAACTGGTGGGACTTGAAAAGAGCTCCGGCTCCGCTGCTGCGGCGGAATAATGGCGGCGGGTTTTACCCGCGACGACTGCCGGTGTGATTCCCGCGGCCATATGCCGAACCGATCATTTACCGACTACCACCTTAAAACTTGCAACCGGGGATTGAACATGCCAATATGTTCAATCCCCGGTTTCTTTTATAAGAATCAGGGTTACCTGCCGCCGGCGAGGGCTTGCGGTCCTTTTCGAAGCCGCGCTATTCGCCCGGGCGTTTATGCGTTGCGGCTTACCCGGCGATTCCGCTGCACATTGGCCAGCAGACGACCAACGGGCGGCTCAATTCCGAGCAGGGCGGCGGAATCCCGTTCCACAATTTGCCGCAGTTTTTCACGCGGCACCTGGGGCAGGCCGGCGTTACGGGCAAATGTGTTGATGTTGTAAAGTGTTTCGATGGCGGCCGCGGCTGAGTTAAACGGGAAATTACTGCCGAACAGCAGTTTGTCCGTAACCTGCATCTGCCATGCCCGCAGCAGCGTGTCATAAGCCGCCCACGGTTCTCCCAGCAGGCTGCCCAGGCAGGCCATGATGTGATCATGCTTTTGCAGCAGGGTAAGGGTTTCATCGACCCATGGCCGGCCGACATTGGCGATAATGATTTTCAAATTGGGGTGGGTACGGGCAATTTCATCCATGAGCACCGGACGGGCGTATTCCAGCCGGGCGTTCTGGGACAAATACGGCCCCGGGGAAAAAATAACCGGAAGTTTCAGTTTAACGGCCCGGCCGTAGGCACGCATCGCCCGGGTATCGCAGGGGTGAAAATCCTGGGCGGCGGGAGCGATGGCGAGTCCCTTCAGGCCCGGTTCGCGGGCAATAAGCTCCAATTGATCCAGGGCATCCGGATCCGTGGGGTCAAAACCGGCGAAACCGATCATGCGATCCGGGTGTTCGACGCAAAAATCGGCAATGAACCGATTGGGAATTTCAACCTTCATGGCGCGGCTTTTGAATCCGACAACAAAACTGCAATCCACACTTTCCGCCGAAAGCAGCAGGCTGGCGGTGTCCGCTTTGGGAAGGAGGCGAAGTTGATCCGTGCCGAAGGTCACGGGGCGGGCCAGCCGTCGCAGGGCGTCGGGACCGAGTTGTTCAGGGCTTTGCCAGATGGCGGTATAGCAATCAATGATCATGTGGTGTCACCTTTCCGGCGCTCAACCGTGGGAATGCCGACCGCTGCGGCCTGCAGTTCGACAGCTCGGCGATTTTCGCGGCGCGGGCTTATTATAAACGGGCGGTGGAATTTTATCTTTTGGGTTTAAGCCGCGTGGCGCGGACTAAACCCAGATTTGAACCGGATGCGGCGAAAATCAACGAATACTGAAAAAATGTTGGAATCTGTTTCCGATAAATTACACGGTTCAATAATTCCCCGTTTTGCGTATTTTGACTTATAAAAAAGGGAGGGGCCGACGGAGACGCGGGCTTGATAATTTGGCGCGAAGTTTTCGCTATGGGCGGTAAGGGGAAACGAAGAGCCTTCTGCCGGGGCTGCGGCGTGAGCGCGACATCGCAGCTGCGCTGGTTCTTATGGACTTGGGGCTTAAGTTTGAAGAAGTTCGGGAAGGCGTGATAACGCCGCGGGTGAGTGCATAGCAACGGATAATCATGTGGTGTGACCTTGCCGGCGTTAAACGTATGGGATGCCGGTGGTCGCGGTAGACCGATGTAAAAAGCGGTCTATCCGGGCCGAAAGTTATAAGAAATCAACGGGGAAATTTTTACTTTTGGGTTCAGGTGTTCGGTGCGGGGGCCACGGCCGCGCGGATCACGCGCGTCATGGATAAATCGTTCTGCGAAGAATTACGGACTTGATGTGCAAAGGAATCGCAGGCGCGACCAATTCCCCCGTTTTGCGTTTATTGTCCCATGCCCTTTGACCGATAAAAGAGTGAGGAGCGGACCATCCGGCGGGGAAGCGGGCTTGATAATTGGGCCTGTGGCTTCGTACAATCTGGCGGGTCAGGAAAGTCCCACCCGAAGAGGGTTTTAGGAGTTTTGTATGTATGAACGTTTCACAGATCGCGCCCGAAAAGTCATGGCGCTGGCCAATCAGGAGGCACAGCGGTTCAACCATGAATACATCGGGACGGAACACATTCTTCTTGGACTGGTCAAGGAGGGATCGGGTGTCGGTGCGACTGTACTGAAGAATCTGGACATTGATCTTCGCAAGGTTCGCCTGGAAGTTGAAAAGCTGGTTAAGAGCGGGCCGGACATGGTGACCATGGGTCGCCTGCCGCAAACACCGCGGGCCAAAAAAGTGATCGAATACGCCATTGAAGAGGCGCACAACCTTGGCCACAACTATGTGGGAACGGAGCACCTTCTGCTGGGGCTGTTGCGCGAGCGCGACGGCGTGGCCGCGCAGGTTCTTATGAACCTTGGGCTTAAGCTTGAAGAAGTCCGGGAGGAAGTGCTGAACCTGCTGGGCGCGGGCGTGGAGTCGGAAGGCGGCACCGCGGGAACCGCGGAGAAAGGCGAGGCAAAATCGAAATCGCGCACACCCGCGCTGGATTCCTTCGGCCGTGACCTGACGGAACTGGCCCGTGAAGGATCGCTGGATCCGGTGATCGGGCGTGCCAATGAAATTGAACGTGTGGTCCAGGTTTTGTGCCGCCGCACCAAGAACAACCCTGTGTTGCTGGGCGAAGCCGGCGTCGGCAAGACCGCGATCGTGGAAGGCTTGGCGCAGAAAATCATATCGGGCGATGTTCCGGAGATTCTGCTTGACAAGCGCATTGTCGTGCTGGACCTGGCCATGATGGTGGCCGGGACGAAATACCGCGGCCAGTTTGAAGAGCGTATTAAAGCGGTGATGAATGAAGTCCGCCGCGCCAGGAACGTGGTGCTGTTTATTGATGAACTCCACACGCTGGTCGGGGCGGGCGGCGCGGAAGGGGCCATTGACGCGAGCAACGTTCTCAAGCCATCGCTGGCCCGCGGCGAAATTCAGTGCATCGGAGCCACGACGCTGGACGAGTACCGCAAATATGTGGAAAAAGACGGCGCGCTGGAGCGGCGGTTCCAGACCGTTGTGGTTGAACCGCCCAGCAAGGATGAAACGGTGGAAATCCTCAAAGGATTGCGCGACCGGTACGAAGCACACCACCGTGTGCAGATCACCGAGGAGGCGCTGCGGTCGGCGGTGGAACTTTCCACGCGTTACATCACCGGGCGCTGCCTGCCTGACAAGGCTATTGACGTTATTGATGAGGCCGGCGCCCGGGTGCGGCTCAAGAGCATGACCAAACCGCCCAATTTGTCCGAGATTGAAGAACAAATTGAGCGTCTGACGCTGGAAAAAGACGAAGCGGTGAAGCACGCGGATTATGAACGCGCCGCCGAGCTGCGCGACCAGGCGGAAGGGCTGCGCCGCAAAAAGGATGAAGAACAGCGGAAATGGCGCGAGCAGGCCAAGGAAGTGGACGGCGTGGTGGACGAGGAAGTTGTGGCCGAAGTTGTCAGCCGCATGACGGGCGTCCCCCTTACGCGGCTGGAAAAAGCGGAGGCATCCCGCCTGCTGGAACTTGAGGCTGAATTGCACAAGCGGGTGATCAGCCAGGATGACGCCATTAAGGCGGTCTCCCGGTCCATCCGCCGGGCGCGGTCCGGTTTGAAAGATCCGAATCGTCCCATGGGCACCTTCCTGTTCCTGGGCCCGTCCGGCGTGGGCAAAACACTGCTTTCCAAGGCGATTGCGGAATTTCTGTTCAGCAATGAGGCGTCGTTGATTCAGATTGATATGTCTGAATACATGGAAAAACACAACGTCAGCCGTCTGGTAGGCGCGCCGCCGGGTTATGTGGGCTATGAGGAAGGCGGCCAGCTGACCGAGCGCATCCGCCGCAAACCCTATGCGGTGGTGCTGCTGGATGAAATTGAAAAGGCGCATCCGGATGTCTTCAACATGCTTCTACAGATCATGGAAGAAGGTCGCCTGACGGATAATGTCGGCCGGATCGTCGATTTCAAGAATGTGATCCTGATCATGACCAGCAATATCGGCGCGGACCTGATCAAGAGCGGCGGCATTCAGGGTTTCGGTTACGGCAATCGTGACGTGGAGAAATCGTTTGAATCCATGAAGAAGGGCCTGCTGCGCGAAGTTGAAAAATTCTTCCGGCCGGAATTCATCAACCGGCTGGACGATACCATTATCTTCCGGCCGCTGACCCGGGAAAACCTTTACAGTATCATTGATATTGAGATCAAAAAGGTTACGCGCCGACTGGTGGAACAGGGTATCAGCCTGGAAACCACGTCCGCCGCGCACGACTTCCTGATTGAGAAAGGCTATAACCCGGACTTCGGCGCCCGGCCGCTGCGTCGTGCCATTGAACAGTATCTGGAAGATCCTCTTTCAGAATCGATCCTGCGCGGCGAATACAAGAATGTGTCCACCATCCGCATTGATCGGGACGGTGAATCGCTGCGGTTTACCGTTGTGCCGAAGGAAGAACCCCCGCCGGCCGAGCCGAGTGCGGCGGTGGGTGGTGCGGCGAACGCCACGTAAAAGCCGGCACGGGCATAATCAGTCCAATCACAATAGGACGGCAGCATGAACTGCCGTTCTTTTTTTGCTGCGCATCGGATTGACGGGGTATGAACAGGCTTATCGTGAAGTCGGAGGCAGGGATGCGATATCGCCGGATCGGGGGATGATCACCTGCACGGGCATTGGTATGGATTTTCCCGTCAACCGGATATAGGCCCATCGGCAGGACATGGAAACAGGATCCGTCGCATGCGGCCCGACATACGCGTATACGGTCGCCGCGTCAGCGGGCTTTCCCAATTCGCCCAGCACAATTGCGGCGGCCTGGCGAACGGTGGGACTTTCCGGATTAAGCGGGCTGATGTCATTAAGCCGGGCGGCAATTTCCTGAATAAATTTCCGGTGACGGCCCCGGTGATAAATGCGGCCCAGCGCCCAGATCGCCGAGGCTCTGGTGGTGCCGGCATAGTTTGGAGTTTTCGGCACAAATGTTCTTAGAAAAGTTGCCGCCGGGCGCCATCGCACGATTCCGATGAGCTGAAAAATCTGGGCGATTTGAATATTGTCGTCGCGAAAAGCACGCCGATGAAATCCCGCCGACCGGCTGTTGGCGATAGCGGCACGGGATGCTTTTGCGAGTTGATGCACATAGGCAAAAAGACGGCCGACCGCGGCGGATGCCCTGATTTCCCGCAGGGCAAGCACCGCCCCCACGCGAACGATTCGGGGTGCGGAAAGTGCCGCATGCAGCAGTTCCGGTTCGGCGGCCTGATCATCCAGTGAACCGAGCACCATGGCCGCCTGCCGTGCGGAGCGTGGGCCGCCTGCAGTGAGCCGGCGCCGGCATGTTTGCAGAACGGCTGTTCTTAAGGCGGTCATTGCGCCGAGTCGGATCAATTGATGGCGGCAATACCAGCGGACGAAGCGCCGCCGATCATTAAGCAGTTTGGCCAGGATCGATAATGACCGGGCGGCGGGGACGGCGGCGCCATGGGTCCGGAGCACCGGCGAGGGAGTTATAAGCCCGATTTGGCGTACGTGCCGGACCAGAATTCTGGCCGCCAGCAAACGAATTTCCGCGATAGGGTTTTTGGCGGCATTCCGCACCTGCCGAAGCAGCAAATCCGCATCGTTCGGCAGCAGGGCGGCCATTGCGCCCTGTATCAGCACCGGTTGACGCCCCTCGGCCAGATGTACCAGCACTTGGGCTTGGTGAACGGTTTTGGCGGGTCGGCATAAAGCCAGCGCCAGCAGTCCGTGGCGCAAATGGGCGGCCGCGGACCTGTCGTGTGAAAGCCGCAATTGCCGGGCGAGCGTCGCGGCCATGTCCGGGGAAAGGGCGCCCAGTGTGTCCGCCGCAGCCAGTCGCAATGCAAGGCGTTGCAGCGGATCAAACAGTGCTGTTTTGGCCTGTGGAAGAATCAGATTATCTTGAACGGCGGCAAGCGAATGGAACGCGGAAATGCGCACCGCAAGGGGCAGATTGTTGTCGGCCGCCCGTTTCATCCATGCCGTCGTTGTTGCCGCACCACGCCATTGAACCAGCAGCGGGTCAATGGCCAGGATCACCCTCGCGCTGCCGGTGTGCAGGTCCAGGTTCCGCAAGGTCGTTTTGGCGGTCGGATCAGCCAAATCAGCCAGCGTTTCCGCGGCGGCATGGCGTACCATTTTATATGGGGAATGTTCGGCCAAGGCTGTCAAGGCGGGCGCCAGGGCATCAAGCCCGGGCATACGGGCGGTTTTCATGCGGTCGGTCACGCGGCAGGCGACCTGCTGCATCTGCGAGTCCGAATGTGCGAGCACCTGCTGGAGGACGGGAATCAGGGAAGAATCAAATTCCCGCCGGATCGGTGGCGACGGTATTTGCGGCATTTTCCAGATGATATTGGAGATGCCGTTGCCGGGCGGGGCCGCGGAAACGGCGCCGGCTGTACCGACAAGGCAAAAGGCCGCGGCAATCCGTCCGGCCGGACGGAGGCGCACAGGCAGGCGGCGAAAGGTCATCATCAAACTGGTTTGGATAGTCATTTGGAAAGGCTCAAAAAATAAAACGGACATCAGGAGTTTTCGTGTCGTCAGCGGGCGCGGGTTAGCGCAAAGGTCCGCCAGATGAGCACCGCCAGCGCCGCCACACCCAGACCGGCCATAAACCACCAGTTGGCCGGGAGCAGTGAATATTGGGTAAAGCCCGGCGCCTTGACCGCGCTTAATGCCGCCGCCAATGGATCGGTCCATAAACAATATCGCACGATGCTGGCGGAAAAAATATCGCCCCGACCAGCCCATGCCAGCAGGCCGAAACCGCAGATCGAAACGAGCACGGCGTAGGCGGCCGCGGTGGCGGCCGCGGTTTTGCGGAATAGGCTGCTGACGGCCGCACTGACAAGAACGGATACCAGAGCAATCACAACAAGGCAGACCAGGGCGAGAATGACACGGCGTCTTTGATTTGGATTAATGATCAGCATCACGGCATAACCGGGGAGTGTGGCCAGCATAATCAGCAGAAGCGTGCGCGCGGCGCTGAGCAGCTTGCCGACAACAATTGTGATGGAGGAAAGCGGTGTCATTTGCAGTATCTGCCAGGAACCATTTTGCAGTTCCGCGCTAATAAGTCCCGCGGATAGCGTGGGCGCAACAAGAACAATCAGTGAAACTTGCAATAGCACGATAATTTCACCCAGCGTGCGCGATGTGAAATTCATGGCTCCCCATGACGCCGCAAGCATCAACCCGAGTGAGACGATAAGGCAACCGCCGATAAGGCGCATCATCCAATGTGACCGGCCGAAACGGCTGGACCTAAATTCCTTTACCATGACCGGATTGGAGAGCGGGCCGATAAGGCCGGTGCGGCGCTGCGGATCAAAAAACCACAGATACATGATGCGTCGCCAAACTTTCACGCCGGCGCTGCGGTCATCGGTAATTTTTCCGGAGGCCCGCGGCCGGTCAAATATCCGCCCGGCGAGGAGGCGGATAGTCGCGGCGGCGAAAATCGCGGACATCAGCAGTCCGGCCATGATATAATGCAGCATGATGTTGGCCTCGCCGGTTTGGCGCCCGCCGATATGCCGTTCACCCAGGGCATGCATGGCGGCCGGCACCGGTGAGAGCGATGCGATCCAGGCAGCCGGCGTTCCAAGGCCGGCGGTGTCCGGATGAATAAACAGGGAGGGAACAAGGACCAGAACGCCGACGGCGAACAGAATTGAATACGTGGTGCGCATGGCGGCTTCAACGGAGGTCGCCCGCAGGCTTACATACAGTCCCACGGTTGTGGATTGTACCGCTGCGCAGGCCAGAATGCCGTACAGGGGCAGCAATTCCCGCGACAGGCTCACACCGCCCATGGTATAGCAGGCGATTGCGGCCGGAATGCTGGATATCAGGAGCAGCAGTGGAATGCCCATGACTCCCACCAATTTCCCCCAGTAAATGGCGGCCGGTGAAAGGGGGGAATTAAGCAGCAGAGCCAGCGTGCCGCTCCGCTTTTCCGTGAAAAAAGTTCCCGCCGGAAATGCCGGCGCCAAAATCATCAGGCCGGCCAGAAGTGTGAACCCGAACAATCGCAGCACATCCGTGGCCTGCTGCCCCGATAAATTAACCTGGGAAGTTGCGGGCCAGCGAAGCAGCACCACCGTGGCCAGAGCCGCAAGCCAGACAGCCTCCATGACGATGGTCTGCCAGCGCCGCAGCAGGCCGATAAATTCACGTTGAATAATTGGATTGTTGATCATGACTCGCCCCCTGTCCCCGACGGCATTTGTGTCTGCTGGGTGACCGACAGAAATGCATCCTCCAGGTCCTGCGGGACCTCACGGAACTGGGCGATTCCCGGATTGATCCGCATGAGCTGGCGCAGCATTTCCGCCAGGCCGCTTTCATCAACGGTGGTGGTGAATCGCACTAGGGATTCAGCCTCCGCCGGCCGCACATCGGAAGCATTTTCCAGTGCGGCCGCGCTCGCCGCCGCGGTCGGCACATCCCCCGGGCCCAGGAGCTGGATTTCAATTATTCTCTTGGCGCGAACCTGCTTCATAATTTGATCAATTGAACCGAAGGCCCGTAATTTTCCACCGGTCATGATGGCGACCATATTGCAGATGCGGGAAAGTTCCGGCAGGATATGGCTGGTGACGATCAATGTTTTTCCCGCCGCGGCAAGCTTCAAAAGCATTTCGCGCATTTCCACGCGTGCGGTGGGATCAAGGCCGTTGGCCGGCTCGTCCAGAATCAGCACGGGGGGGTCGTGCAGCATGATCCGTGAAAGTGCGACGCGCTGCTTCATGCCATGCGACAGACTCTCGACAAATAAATCAGCCATGCCCGCCGCACCCGTCATATCCATCGCGGCATTCATCCGTTCCTGTCGCCGGCGGCGGGGAATACCAAACGCCGCCCCGAAGAAATCCAGATATTCCCGCACGCGCATGTTTTCATACAGACCGAAGGTATCCGGCATATAACCCACAAGCCGCTTTATTTTTCGTGTTTCAACCGTGCAATTGACGCCGCAGATGCTTGCCGTGCCGCTGGTGGGCTTGCTCAGGCCGACCAGAATTTTGATGGTGGTGGTTTTTCCGGCGCCATTGGGCCCGATAAAACCCAGTATCTGTCCGGCCTGCAATTCTATGGACAGATTGTCTAGGGCGGTAAAGTCGCCATATTTCTTTGTGAGGGCCTCGGTTTTAACGACAGTTTGCTGACTCATAGCGTTTCCTGTATTTGTCGCCGGACGTTGCGCCGGCATTGCTGAAAATACTGTTCCTACGGCTGCACTCCGTCCACGGCCAGCCGAACCCAGCGGATATCCCAAGGCTTGGCCATGGAATCGCCACCGGCTATTTTCAGCCCGATGCCCGCGCATGCATTGGGGCCGTTTTGCGGCGCCTGGGCGCCGGAGAGCAATATGGAAATGCGCCCGGCCGGGGATTGAATGGTTTGCACATTCCGCCAGTGGTTGTTGCGCCGCACCAGTACATGAACAGGCCGGCCCGGCGCGTTAAGACGAAATGTGAGCCGCGCCCGGGTGATGCGAAGGCGCTTTTCCGCGTGCGGCAGCTGAAAATCAAGATAAATTCGTGCCGGTCGGGACAAGTCACTGATCCATTTGTGCCGCGCTTCCTGATAGACGGTGCTGATGGCGTGCTGATGCGGACCACGGATCAGGCGAAAACCAAGAAACGGCCAGGGAATATGGACGCGCCCTCCGGCACGCTGGGGCTTGAGGGATACAGGCATTTCGAGAATTGTTTGTGTGCGCCGCAGGGGGTTGCCGGTGAGTTTCAACGGCGCCGCGGCGGTTGTTGTCCGGCAAAGAAGCACAGGTTGTTTTTTGCCGTACCCGATAATGGAGCGGTAAACGGCGGCAATGGATAGCTGTGTGCCGGTCAACAGGCCGGCGGAAAGATATTGGCCTCCGGGGAGTATCGTGGCATCTCCATAAATCTGCCGGGCGGATGCAACGCGGCGAACCGCCAGATTGCCGCTTTGCGCGGCGAGCGTCATATCATGCAGTCCGCTGCCGGCCAGCGGCCGCAGATTCACCGTCAAACCGCGCGATCCGAAGCGGCCGGTCACCGCGGGCAGCGTGCTGCTTTCCGCGGCTTGATAAGCCAGAGCCACCGGTGCTCCGGAAACCAGCGTGAAATGGTTCAGTTCAAGTTGCCCGGAAAAACCACACCGGATGGTCAGCCGTCTTTGGGAGGCGATAACGGATGGGGATTGGGGGAATGTTCCGGCGTTAAGGGATATGCGGGTGGTTATTTGATGCGGACTGAAATAGGCCATCACGCCGGAAACCATCGCCCGGTGCTGTGCGGGCATCAGTCGTTCAATTTGTGCGCACGAACTGGTAAGGCTCACTTTTCCGCGTTCCAGCATGCCCAGCGTCAGCAGCAGCACCGCCGTGCAGGCAATACCGGCCACCAGAACTCCGGCGGCCCATTCAAGCCGATTGCGCCGCCCCGCCCAGATTGCCCCGGCGATAAGTGCGGCGAGCAGTCCGAGGAGTGCGCCGGCCACCACCCCACCGGATTCAATGTGATAGCCGATGCCGTCTTGCGCAAGATGCAATTGCGGCCGGGCGGATATTGTCGCGCGCGGATGAAAGAAGCGGCCGGCCGCCGGCCACAGCACACTTCCCGGCTTATGCGCCACGTTCAACAATCCGCGGGCGTTGACGGCACAGACGAAAAACCGGCCGCGACCGAAACGGCCTTCCGCTACCGCGGGCCAGCCGTTTGCCCATTCCAGAACCTTCATGTGCCGGACAATCAGATAGCAAAAGCTGATGGCGTGGCGCAACTTCAACGTGCGATGGACATGCGGCGCGGTGAAATGGAATGTCGCCGATCGCCCGCGGCCGGCGTTTGTAATGTGCCATGCCGATCCCAGCAGATTCCGGCAGAAAGCCGCGGATGTGTGATTGGCCTGTATCCAGAGATGTCCGCCGGCGCTGACCCATTGCCGCAACGCGGCGATTTGCGAAGGCATGATGCGCGGATGACGCCAGGAAAGTGCGACGCAGGCCAGACCGTCGTAGCCGGCGGGCCAGAACGGCAGTCGTGTCATGGCGGCATAGCTGAGGCGCGGCTTATACCCGATCATCACCCGCATGGCCGAAAGCATGGCGGCGGTGCCGTGATCGTCCGGATCAATGACTGCCGCGGTAGAGAGGCGTGAATGATCGACAAATAAATCCCCCTGGATTGCCTTACCGCTGGAGCCGGCGACCCTGCTTGATATGGATATAATGCCCCGATTATACGGAATGTTCGACGGGCAGAGCAGTGGAAAGCTGTAGCGGATGATGCCGTCGGCGGGGGCGAGCACCGAGCGTTGAAAGACCAATCCCGGCTCCCGATTCACCCTGAATTCCATGTGCACGATCACCGGCGAATTTCCGGTATTTTCAAGCGAGCTTAAGCCATCAATCCAGCGGCCCGCCCGGGCGCCGGCAATGCCAATGGACGCCGGGGCCGGCCGTATGGCGGCATTGCCGACACCGGCTGCATTGAACATCAGCAGAATGAATGCAAGAGCCAGCCAATGCTGCATATTCGTTCGACTCCCGGATAACACAAATAGTCGCTGGAAGCGTCAGCGCAAAGAGTTCTGCGGAATAGTAAACGATTTGTTAATCGCGGCCAAGTGGTTTTTGCGGGGTAAAGAGCAACCTGAATCAGGAAGCGGCCGCATGAAATGAAAAGTTGGAGGATCAAATACCCGCGGCGGATCAGCGGGGGGCGGCTGCCGCATTGACCGGCATTTACCCGCGGACATGCAGGCACTGCGGCGGTAAAAAAAAACGATGGCGGCTTTAGAGCCGCCATCGCAGTACATGTGAATCGTTGGATGATATGGTCGGTTAATGGCCGACGACTTCGGATTTCATCGGTTCCAGCAGGCCGATCAGCCGGGATTGATCAAGCTCTGAAACGTTCTCCTGGGCCAGTGTTTTGCCGAAATCTTCCATAAAGGCATTCCACTGGGCATCCGTAATGTGCATGCCTTTATGCGCCTGATACATATCCGGACCGGTATATACTTCCGGTCCGCCTGCATCCTGTCCAATGAGATTAACGAGTTGGACCTGCAGGTTCGCAAGGTTGGAGTGGGCAAATGCCTGGTTGATACGGGAATCCTTACCGACATTAACAAGGAACGCATGGACAACCGTGGTGATCCCTGCTTTTCCGCCCAATCCGGCGTAAAGTGATGGCTCACCGGACGTCTGCTGGCTGGCGCAACCCGCGAGGCCCAGCATTGCCGCTGTTACCGCGGTTAAAGCCATTCCCGCCACACTGCACCGCACCCGACTGTACGCAAATTTCCGCACGATACCGCTCCTTGCGATGGGATTTAACGGAGCCCGAACCCGCGAAGGCGGGAAATCAGAGGCCCCTGATGGTGACAATTCATAGCACGAATAACTGAATCTGGCAAGATTCAAGCCGGCCATGGTAACAGCCGTTATGGACGGTTGTACGCTGGTACGCACCCGTTATTGTCAGACGGTGTTGACTTTGCGGCCGTAGCGCCGTTTGCGATTCAGCATGGCCCGTCCATGACGGGTTTTCATTCTGGCACGAAACCCGATTTTGCGAACCCGCTTGCGATTACTGACCTTGTGTGGGTAATGCACGTGTATGCTCCAAATTCTGTCCGAAGTCGCTTCTATGCCCGCCTTTCGCCCGGCGACGGGCCGCCTGTCTTTTTCATCGGCCAATCCGGATCAATGAATCTGAACCAGAATGGACCGATAAACATGATTTCCCCTGGCGTCGGTTGCGCGGAGGGAAATCCGGTGGGCTCCCGCCGACAGTTTACCTGTGCGGGCGGTGAACGCCTCCAATGGCGAATCAAACATGGTATCAGAAGCGGTCGCTTCCCGCCAGTCGGTTGCGGAGTCCACCTGGAAGGATACCGAGGTAATGGGGGATAGAGTATCGGCGGCAATTCCGGTTATTTCCACCCGTCCATCCGCCAGAATACGCGTTTTCAACCGCGATAGCGTGGGCGGCGTGTTTTCAACCAGAAAATACCGCGTTTCCCGGGCGGCCCGGCCGGCGGTTTGCGGCGTGTTGTCGGATTTGTCCGAGGCGATGAGTTTGACACGATAACGGCCGTCAGGAATATCCCGCGTATTCCACACATAATATGATTGCGTCACGTGATGCGCGATTTTTATCCACACGGGGATTCCCTGCTCACGATAGGCCAGATTAAAAGTCAGGGAATCTCCGTTGGCGTCGGCGGCTTTCCATGCAATCCGAAATTTGTGCGGGCTTGATGGCAGGGCGGCGGCGGTTATGGAAGTGATTTGCGGAGGTACATTGATCTGCTGGTGGGCCAATGATACGCGCTCAACAACCGGTGTTTTGCCCGCCGCATTGCTCTTAAGGGTTATGCGGAATTGCAGAAACCGCGCCGGCGGACTGGAGATTCGGCGATAGGTTCCGGCCGGTATCGGCGCGGACCAGCGACTCCAGAACGCGGCATGCTTTGCCACATCCTGCACGTTGCCGCTGCGCGTCTGAATACTGATGGCGGAGCCCGGCGGCAACACTGCCGTGACATGCGCCGCGCCCCAGGTGGATGTCAGCTTGCCATCTTGAACGCTGCTTTCATAGGTTCCCTGTGAAAGCGTTCCGGCCGCCAGGCGGTACACCTGGCCCTGATTGGCGGTTCCCATGAAAATGCGGCCTTTCATGCCCGCGGCGAGCGCATTAATATCAGCTTGTTTGACCCGGTCCATCAAAGACTCGGTCTGGGTGAAGGGATTATAAAACAACAGCCGGCCATGATTGCCCAGTCCCAATATCAGTGTATGGTGCTGGTATAACATGGCCAGCACCATATCTGGTACATGCAGCAGAATGCGGGTTTTGCCGGTTGCACTGATTTCATACACCACATTGCTGGCCGGTTGATTCGGCTCGGCCGGTGCGGGCATAGGTGAAATCGCCACGCGGCCCTTCAGCAGGCGGACCAGCACCTTGGCTGGCTTTTTAACTGCATTTAAACGGCCTTTCGCGGGTAGTTTCATGGAGGGAGTGCCCGTCCCGATGGCCGCCGGTCTTCCGGTTGACCGTGCCTGCGGCGTAAAAACACCGCCGTCAAGTTTCGCCAGGTTCGGCGAGGCGGTTCCGGCAAAAATATCCCCGTCTCGGTCCACGGCCAACGATGAAATTTCGGCATGGCCGGCGCTTAAAAGGACAAATGACCGGCCTGTTTGCGGATTAACCCGCAAAACCATCCCGGTCTGGTCCGTGCCGATAATGACCCGACCGTGCGGAGCGGCAATCATGGAGGTGATATTATGCACACCCGTTTTGAGCAAAAGTTTGGACTTGCCGTTGAGTCCCACGCGCCACAATTCCCCATGCGGCCCGGTGGCCAGCAGAATATTGCCGTCGGCCATCGGCAATATCGCCCAGATATAGTCAACGGCCTTGTTTTCAAACAGCGTTCTGGCGGAAACTTTGCCGCCTTTGGATGTCAGCAGCACCAGTCGCGCATGAGTGCCGGTGAGTGCCGCCAGCAGTCCGGCATGCGGCATCAACGCCAGGGAAAGTACCGTGCCGAATCCTTTCGGAGGGGTGTAGTAAACGCCGCGTTTGCCATGGCGGATCCGATATATCCTGCCGTGCGGCGATGTGCCGACATACAAACTGCCGTCGGCCCCGGTGACCATGGCATTGACGAATTTGAAGGATGCGTGGGCAAACAGCGGATGGACGGCGCGGGAAAGCCGCAACTCGCCATAATTATTTACCTGAGTGCCATGAAAATGGCCCGCGGCATAAGCGGCCTCGGTATGAAACCGCCAGTACTGCGTATGCACGGCCTGCACTTGTGCCGGCCGGAACAGCGTAGACATCCCCGCCACTGCGATTGCGGCCGGCAATAGAAACCGTTTGACGTTCAACATGCAGACTCCTGATTAAACTGCTTTATTTCCGGCCGGTGCAAAACAGGCATCCGGGCGGGTGGGTTGATTGTGGACGTTGCCAACGCGATTATGGCGAACCCATTCCAGCGGGCATCTGCCCCGGTACCGGCGCGCCGGACGGGGGGGCAAAAAAGCGTTCGTCCGCCCTACGGCGAACGATTATTTGATAGTCCTGTCCGCCTGCCGTGATCACCCATGGCGTGGCCGCGCGGACGCTGATCATTTTAAACAGCGGAAACAGCGGTCTGCCGGGATTTCGCGTCAGGATGTCAATGCGGCTGGCCGGTAAATCCGGCATGGCGCTGCCGGAACTCGCCAGGCCATGCGCATTGAGCACCAGTTGTGCATAAATATTGTTGTTGTGATAGCTGACGATCCGGGTAACATCCCTGGTAAGTTCGCCGATGGAGTTGGGCGAGAAATACTGCGGGAAAAAAGTCTGCTGCTGCGCCATGGCCATGCTGTCCGCGCCGACGGCGAAATCGTAGTTGCCGTCCGGGGTACCCGCGGGTACCCGGATTTGGATAGTGCGGTGCACCGTGACACCATGAAAAGGCTTGATGGCAAGGCGTGCCGTAAGCATTTGCCCCGGCCGTACCGTGTGGTGTTCCAGTACAACGGAGGTAATGGTGGCCGCATGATTTCTGGCGCGCATCGACACATGCAAATTAACGGAGGTTATACCCAGATTATGAAAAGGATTGTTTATAAGAAGGGCGGCGGGCAGCAAAACGGCATTGGGGTCGAACCCGCCGGTTGTGGCCCATCGATTCAGGTGGATGGAAAACTTTCCGAAATGCATTGCACCGGTAATGTGAACCGTGTAATTTGCCGCATTTTTTCCCGCCACATTACGTTTGGCGGTCATGCTGGCGATCAGTGCCCCTCCCAGAGCCTCGGCGGTGGTATGCGGGTTGGGATAAAGATTGTAGTGAAATACATGCCGCCAGGCCGGATTGTGGTACACCACGGAGACCTGAATGGGCACGGGCTTGGCGGGCGCCGCCAGACGGCCGACAATGCCGCACGACTGATCCATGACCAGGTGACCTTGAATGTGGAAGGTCGATCCAAGTTTGAAGGATGTTTTAAGTCTCGCCACAATGGTGTAAATATACGCGCCGGAGATCGGCAGATTGTTGCGTCCTATATTAAAGAAGCGATGGCCAAATGCGTAGACGTGATTGTGGATGACATCCGTGACCGTGCCGATCGCGCCCATATTGGTATCGCCGGTCAACAAAGGTACCCCGATGGGCGCCCCGGGCACAAGCTTAAACGCCTTAACTGGAAGGCTTTGCATTCCGCCAAGCAACTGTCCACCACCTCCGCCGGCGCCGCCGACCGGCACGATGGACGTCTCATGGAAGGCCCGGGTTAAATAACGCATGACCGCCGGTGAAGCTCCGCCCACCTCCAGCGGCGTGGCCAATGGACGCAAACTGCCCTCCATCCGTACCGCCCGGGGCCCCATGTTTAATTGGCTGGGCGATTCCCCCATTTCCATACCCACATGACGGACGAGCATTGACCAGCCGTCCATATTATGGCGGATGGCCGTCCGTTCCACCCAGCTCAACTTGCCGCCGGCGTTGGCCGGGGCCGGTTTTCCTTTCGGCGGCAACGGGATGTGGAGCATTTGCCGGATGGGTTGGACGCCGCCCAATGGGTAGCGTGAGTAATCCCATCCATACGCGATTGCCCCGATCAATCGGCCGTCAATATAGACCGGTGAACCGCTCATTCCTTCAATAATGCCGGATTTGGAAAGCCCAAGACCCGAACAACGGACCAGAATCACATTCATGTCCGGCTCGAAATTGGGCATCACATCCACAATTCTTACCTTGAACTTCTGGATCTTTGTGCCGTGCATAACAGTCAGGCCGTAGCCTGTCATACCCGGCTTAAGCTCATTTTCGAACATGTACTTCCGGGGGTCCGGATTGGCGTATGGATTTACTCCGGCCGCGACCGCGGGCTTCGGATTGGCCGCCCGTAACGTGGTTCCAGCCGATACGCCCGCGATTGATATCGCGGCCACCAGCGCCAAGGCAAGTTTTAGCTGTTTCATCGAACACCTTGAAAAATCCGCACGTCAGCGGTCAATTGGCCGATAATCCGGAGCGTATTCTACGCATCGCCGGTATTTTCATCCAGCACGCCGCCGCCACCGGTTTGTTGAAGTCCCGGTCGGCGTATATCGGTTCATAGATCCGCCCATGAGCCTGTGCCTCAGTAAAGTCTGTTGCCGCAAACAGGCACTTTCTTTCAGGAGCGTGAAATTATGCTTCGGCGGCCCGGCTATCGGCGGTGTCCAATTGTTGAGCCGCAAGAAAAAGGCGACGTTTTGCCGGTCCGGGAAAATGGCGGGCCGGGCGAATCCGCACATTACCCCGCCGGAGCGCCCGGGATTTATGGCGACGACTGTTCACCGGGATTTAGGCCGGTGCGATTCCGTCAGGAATCGTCCGGCGGTTTTATGCGATATCCGACGCCGGTCTCCGTCATGATATATTCCGGCCGGGACGGGTCCGCTTCCAGCTTTTTGCGGAGTTGGTTCATATATACCCGGACGTAATGCGTTTCATGAACATGGGTGGTTCCCCATACATATTTGAGCAGTTGCTGATGCGTGAGGACTTTTCCCGCGTTTCGCATCAGTACAACCAGCAGGCGATATTCGTGAGGCGTCAGTTTCACCGGTTTGCCGGCAACCGTGACCGCACGCGATTCCAGATCAACGCCTAGCGCGCCCACGGCAAGGCGGGTGCCTGCCGGCTGGCGTGCGCTGGCGGCACGGCGAAGCGCGGCACGCAATCGGGCCAGCAATTCACCGGCTCCAAACGGCTTGGTGAGGTAGTCATCCGCACCGGCGTCCAAAGCCTCTATCTTTCCGCGCTCCTGACCGCGCGCGGACACAATCAGGATTGGTACGGCGGAAAGTCGCCGCAGGTCGCGCAGCAACTCCATTCCGTCGCCGTCCGGCAAGCCAAGATCAAGTATCACGGCATCCGGGGGTTCCAACCCGAATGTGCGAATCCCCGCTTCTTTGGTGGCGGCCTCCAGCACGCGGTATTGCTGGCCGGCAAGGACAATGGAAAGAAAACGACGTATTGCCGGATCATCTTCAACGACCAGTACAAGCGCTTTGAACGTCTTCATAACCCGGTATCTCAAACCTTTGTATCGCGATCGTCAACACTCTGCTCCAATGGAACTTGTGACGGGGCGGTATCAAGCGGCAGCCGCAATACAAATTCGGCGCCGCCGCCGCTCCTCTGGCGGGCGTGAATGGCGCCATTGTGCAACAATGCGATAATCCGGCATATCGCCAGTCCAAGCCCCAGGCCGCGTGCTCCGGCGGACCGGCCGCGAAAAAACTTGTCGAAAACGTGTTGCAACTCTTCCGGCGAAAGACCGACGCCGCTGTCCATGACCCGGACTTCCACCATATCGCCGGCCCGAATTACCGCAACGTCAATCGGCGTGGAGACGCCCGAATGCTGGATTGCATTTTCCAGCAAATTTGAAAACAGCTGCTCCAGAAGGACCGGATCGCCCTGGATCATCTGCGCGCTTTCTCCGGTGGACACGCGGATTTCCCTATCCGGCTGCATGCTGCGGTATCGCTCCGCCGCCGCAATGACGATTTCCCCGATATCAATTTTTTCCCGGCTGATATTGACTTGGCCGGATTCCAGGCGCGTCATTGCCAGCAGCTTGTCGATTAATTGCTCCATTCGGCGGGATTCAGCGGCAATTGTTGTGATCAATTCGGTCTGGATTTCGGCCGGCATGCCGCCGCCCGCCTCCATGATGCTGGTCGCCGAGCCGGTGATTACCGCAAGCGGTGTTCGCAGATCATGAGAAACCGCTGACAAAAGCGTATTTCGCACAAGTTCCAATTCCGTGCGGGTGCGCGCCTTCCGATTCTCGTCGGCAAGCAACATGCGTTCCATCGCCACCGCCGTCTGGGCGGCGATTGATTCAAGGGTTCGCATTTGATCGCCGCCGGCGATCAGGTCGGAGGCGTGTGCAGGCATCACGCTTAGCGCCCCCAGTGTTGTATTAACGCCCGTCAGCGGCAGGTACAGCCCGCGGGCCAAAGGGAGCGTGTCCGATCCGGCGCCCGCCGGCTTGCCGCTGCGGATTACCCAATCCGCCACGCCCGATTCTTTTTCATCCAGCACAAATCCGGGTGTTGCGGCGATTATCTGCGGAAGGCTCTCCTTTCCCGGCCTCATAATTGCAACGGGACAGTCCAGGGATTCGGTCACATGGCGCACCGCGGCGGCGGTGACGGCCTGAATATCCGGGCACACGATCAGTTCACGGCTGAATTGCAGCAGGGTGCTGGTATTCTGCTCGCGCAAGCGGCTGATCTGCTCCTGCGTGCGCAATCGGGTGGTCAGTTCGCTGATAAATACCCCGGTCAGCAGCATGACCGCGAATGTCAGCAGATATTGGGTGTCTGAAACCGCAAAAGAGTAGTAGGGGCGAACCACCGTAAAGTCAAAACAGAGAACGCTCAAGAATGTGGTCAGAATGCCGGCGCGTCGGCTGTACCGGGCGGAGACCCAAAGCACGCCAAGCAGATACACCATGATGACATTCACATCGGAAACACCGAGTCCATGGTACAAACCAATGCCGATCGCGGTATTCAGACCGGCCGTGAGGCAGGCCACAGCCGCATCGGACCGGGTAAGCCAGCGCTGCCGGGACCGGCGCGAAACGCTTTTCGGGTCCGCATCCTGGCGTATCAGGATCAATTGAATGTCCCCGCTGTCGAGGATCAGGGAGTCGAGAAAGGAGCGATGAATAAGACGCCGCCACCGTTGCGCCGCGGGCTTTCCGATGATAATCCGGACTACCCGGCGTTTGCGGGCGTACGCAATGATTTCCCGTTCCGGTCTGGAACCGGTAAGCGTGACACACTGGGCGCCCAGTTGCGCCGCCAGATCAAGGGTTTGCCATACCCGCTGCCGGTCGGCGGCGGGAAATGCCGCATGGGTCGGTGTTTCGACATACAGCGCAATCCAGGGGGACTTTAAGGCGCCGGCCATTCGCGCTGCAATCCGCACCAGATTTGCGGAAGACGGGCTGGGGCCCACGCAGACCATCAGGCGTTGGCTCACGGCGGCCGGATCGGCGCCGCCGCTGCGACCGATGGCGTCGATATCGCAGTTAATCCGTTCCGCCGTCTTTTGCAACGCCAATTCCCGCAGGGCCAGCAGGTTGCCCATTTTGAAAAAGTTGTTGATCGCCTCCTCTCCCCGCGGACCCAGATATATTTTTCCATCGCGCAGCCGCTCAATAAGTTTTTCGGGAGGCAGGTCCACCAGTTGTACCGCATCGGCCTTTTCAAAAATGTCGTCCGGCAGCGTTTCACGGACTTTCACCCCGGTAGACCGTTCCACCAGATCGTTGACGGATGACAGATACTGGACATTCAGCGTGGTGTAAACGTTTATGCCCGCGGTCAGCAGTTCCTCCACATCCTGCCAGCGTTTGGCGTGCCGCATTCCCGGAGCATTGGTATGCGCCAGTTCGTCCACCAAAATAAGTTCCGGCGCTTTTTGAAGGGCCAGGTCAAGGTCAAATTCCTGAAGCGTCGTTCCCCGGTATTGCACCCATTTGCAGGGCAGAATATCCAGCCCCAGCAGCAGAGCTTCGGTTTCCGGACGGTTGTGCGGCTCGGCATACCCCACCACCACGTTGACACCGTCAATAAGCCGGTTCCGTGCTTCCGCGAGCATGGCGAATGTTTTGCCGACGCCCGCCGATGCACCGAAAAAAATTGTGAGCCGCCCTCGCCGTGCGGCCCGTTCACTTCGTTGCACCTGCCGCAGCAGATCGTCCGGATTTGGCCGCTCTTCACCCGGCTGCATGTCCGCCTGAAAATGTGAAGGCTCTTCCGGCATAAATCAGTGCTTCCTTTTTCGCGCCAACCGATTCAGCGCCAGGTTCAGTTCCAGCACATTAACCCGCGGCGCTCCAAGAATCCCAAAGGTGCGGCCGCGGGTAAAACGCTTCACCAGCCGACGAAGCCGCGCCACCGGCATACGCCGCGCCCGGGCGACACGGTTGATCTGGTAACGGGCTGCCGACGGACTTATATCCGGATCCAGGCCGCTGCCGCTGGCCATTATAAGGCTTGCGGGGATGGGTGTTGTGGATTGTGGATCGGCGGAGCGCAATCGAATGATCCGCCGTTTGATTGCCGCCAGGAATCCGGGAGAATAAGGCCCCAAATTTGATCCGGTTCCACAGCCGCCGTCAGCGGCGTTGTAAGGACAATAGGGAACAGGCGCGGTGGCTGACGGTCGCGGCCAGAAGTACCGCGCACCGGAAAAATATTGTCCAATCAGCTTCGATCCCGTCGGCCGGTTTTGAGGGTTGTTGACGATGCTTCCATTCGCCTGCCATGGAAACAGGTATTGAGCCGCCGCGGTCACGGCCAGCGGATACGCCAGTCCGGTGATCCCGGACATTATCACAAGCATCGCAACAGCCGCTCGCAGTACACGCATGAAACACCTTCCAATCATGGGATTCAGGTCATGGGATTCAAACCAGATGCATGGCCGTCAGGGCCATATCAATAAGTTTAATGCCGATAAATGGCGCAATCAGGCCGCCGATACCGTAAATCAGAACGTTGTGCATCAGAAGTTTGGCCGCAGGCATGGGGCGGTATTTGACGCCACGCAGGGCCAATGGAATCAGAATAATGATGATCAAAGCGTTAAAAATGACCGCGGAAAGAATCGCGCTGCCCGGCGTGGAAAGGTGCATGATGTTCAGCCGGTTCATGCACGGATAAATTCCGGAAAACATGGCCGGTATGATCGCGAAATACTTGCTGACATCGTTGGCAATGGAAAAGGTGGTAAGCGATCCGCGCGTCATCAGCATCTGCTTTCCCGTTTCAATGATTTCAATGAGCTTGGTCGGATTGGAGTCCAAATCCACCATATTTCCGGCCTCTTTGGCCGCGTGTGTGCCGGAATTCATGGCCACCGCCACATCCGCCTGCGCCAGCGCGGGGGCATCATTGGTTCCATCGCCGGTCATGGCCACCAGGCGGCCGCCCTGTTGGTGTTCACGGATCAATTTGAGTTTCGCCTCCGGCGTGGCCTGTGCGAGAAAATCATCCACACCCGCCTCCGCCGCGATGGCCGCCGCCGTCAGCGGATTATCCCCGGTGATCATGACGGTTTTAATTCCCATGCGGCGCAACTCACCGAATCTTTCCTTGATTCCCGGTTTGACAATGTCCTTCAGCGCAATGACGCCCAGAACCTGCGATCCTTGCGCCACGGCCAGGGGTGTGCCACCGCTGCGGGCGATGGTTTGTGCGGCGGTCTCCAACTCCGCGGGGAATGATCCGCCGAGTTGCGCCGCGTGCCGCGCGATGGATTCAATGGCCCCTTTGCGGATCTGCCGGTTGGCGATATCGACGCCGCTCATCCGTGTTTGCGCTGAAAATGGAATAAAATGGGCCTGTGCGGATTCAAGATCCCGCGGACGCCGTTTGCAATACTGTTTGGCGAGAACCATGATGCTTCTGCCCTCCGGTGTTTCATCCACCAGCGATGCGAGTTGCGCCGCTTCCGCCAGGTCGGAAAGCGAAACTCCCGGTGCGCAGATGAATTCAACCGCCTGCCGGTTGCCCAGGGTGATGGTGCCCGTTTTGTCCAGTAGAAGAACATCCACATCGCCGGCGGCCTCCACGGCGCGCCCCGAGGTCGCGATGACATTTTTCTGGATCATGCGGTCCATGCCCGCGATGCCGATGGCCGACAGCAGGCCGCCGATGGTTGTGGGAATCAGGCAGACCAGGAGCGCCGCCAGAATCGTCATGGAAACCGGACTGCCGTGCCCGACGGCGTGAACGGCATAAATTGAAAACGGCAGCAACGTGGCCGTTGCCAGCAGGAAAATAATCGTCAATTTCGCCAGCAGGATATTCAGGGCGATTTCATTGGGCGTTTTTTGCCGTTTGGCGCCTTCCACCATCGCGATCATCCGGTCGAGAAACGTTTCTCCCGGATCGCAGGTTACGCGAATAACCAGCCAGTCGGAAAGAACACGCGTGCCTCCGGTCACACTGGATCGATCTCCACCGGATTCGCGAATCACCGGGGCGGATTCGCCGGTAATGGCGGATTCGTCCACCGTTGCCATCCCCTCCACCACCGTGCCGTCGGCGGGAATTACCTCGCCGGCCTCCACCAGCACAATATCCGATTGCCGCAGGTCCGCCGCCGCGGCGATGCGCTGCACGGCGCCCTTATGCGGCTCGGCGAGAACCTTTGCCGTCACTTCCCGTCGCCCTTTGCGAAGCGTGTCGGCCTGAGCTTTACCTCTTCCTTCGGCCATCGCCTCGGCAAAGTTCGCGAACAGTACGGTAAACCACAGCCACGCGGATATTGCCAGAATGAAGCCCGCCGAAGTCCCGCCTCCCCCGGCCAATGCCCGCACAAAAAGGCCGCTGGTGAAGATCGCGCCCGCATACACAACACACATGACGGGATTGCGCACCTGAACGCGTGGATCAAATTTACCCAGCGCATCAAGGACGGCTCGACGCAGTATCGTGCGATTAAATAATGATTGTGTTGATATACTCATAACCTCTGGTTCTCCAAGGAACGCCTGTCCAAACGCCTAAAGCCGTCCGCCGCTGAGGAATTCCACTATCGGTCCAAGGGCGAGTGCGGGGAAAAATGTAAGCGCCCCGACCAGCACCACGGTGGCGGCCAGCAGGCAGGTGAACATTCCATTGTGTGTCGGGAGTGTGCCGCTGGATGGCGGGATGATTTTCTTTTTGGCCAGGGAGCCGGCCAGGGCCAGCGTGGGGATGATGATCCAAAAGCGGCCGACCCACATCAAAACCCCGCCGACGATATTGTAAAAAACACTGTTTGTGCCGAGTCCGGCAAAGGCGCTGCCGTTGTTATTGGCGGTGGAACTCGCCCAGTACAGAATTTCCGAAAAGCCGTGGGGACCGGTATTGCCCAAAGCGTTGGTGACGCCGGGAAGCACGCAGGCCACAGCGGTTGCCGTCAGGAGCAGTGCCGGGGGCACCAAGACACAAATCGCTGCCATTTTAATTTCAAACGCTTCTATTTTTTTTCCCAGATACTCCGGCGTTCGGCCCACCATGAGTCCGGCAATAAAAACGGTGACAATGACGAACATGATCATTCCATACAGCCCGGACCCCACCCCGCCGAATACCACTTCCCCCAGTTGAAGGAGCCACATGGGAATAAGCCCGCCGATGGCGGAATACGAATCCAGCATGGAATTGACCGAGCCGTTGGATGCCGCTGTCGTGACGGTAGTCCAGATCGCGGAATCCGTAATTCCGAAGCGTGTTTCCTTGCCTTCCATGTAGCCGTGGTTCTTCAGAGCCCAGCCCGGATGATGATGGATAAGGTGGGCCACGGCGGGATTTTGCGCGTGTTCCGCGGCGGTGCAGCCGATCATCAATGGAATCAGCAGAAGCAGCATCGCGGCCATAATGGCCCAGCCTTGTCGCATATCCCCCACCATGCGGCCGAATGTGCAGCAGAGCGCCGCCGGTATCAGCAGAATTGCCGCCATTTCCAGCCAATTGGACAGGGGGGTGGGATTTTCGTAGGGATAGGCTGAATTCGCGCCAAAAAAACCGCCGCCGTTGGTTCCCAGTTGCTTGATCGCGATTTGTGACGCGGCTGGTCCCGTCGGTAATAATTGATGCCGCACGACCGTGCGTGTGTTAACCATCTTTCCGTTGGATCCGGTTGTCCGCATGGAGTAATGCTGCGGTTCAACAAGCCGCACTTTCTGATATGGATTAAGTGATTGAACAACGCCCTGCGATACAAGCAGCATGGCCAAAACGACGGATAGTGGAAGCAGGATATAAAGTATGCCGCGGGTCAGATCCGCCCAGAAATTGCCGAGGTTGTCGGTTTGTTTGCCGCGCAATCCGCGTATCAGCGCAACCAGAACTGCCATGCCGACGGCCGCCGATATAAAATTCTGAACGGTGAGCCCAAGCATCTGTGTAAGGTAGCTCAGCGTGGTTTCGCCGTTGTAGCTCTGCCAGTTTGTATTCGTGACAAAGCTTATGGCCGTATTAAACGCCAAGTCCGGTGAAACTCCGGACATGTGCTCCGGATTCAGTGGCAGATATCCCTGCAGGCATTGCAAACCGTAAAGGGCTATGCCCGAAAGCAGGCTCAGCAGCATTACAGCCGTCGCGTAGGCTTTCCAATTCATGGGATCGTCGGGCCGGATGCCCGCGGCACGGTAAATCAGTCGCTCCAGCCAGCCCAACGCCCGATGCAGAAAGGTTTTGCGCCCTTCGTAGACGGCGGCCATCCAGACGCCCAGCGGCCGGGCGCATAATATTATAGTGGCCAGATAGAGCCCAATTTGCAGCCAGGAATTGTCCGTCATTGGAACTTCTCCGGAAAGAGCATGGCGATTACCAGGTAAATAAGAATTACCGCGGTCAAAATAAGCCCGATCCAATCAAGCAGGTTCATAAATGTCTCCCCAGCAAGCTGCAAAACTGCATCAGTGCCCAGCTTGCCAGACCCAGCATGAGCAAACCTGTTAAGTATCCAATCGCAACCATGTTCGGCACCTTTCCTTGGCAGCACGTCAAACCTGCCGTCATATGCGACGCCGATGACGGCCCATAAAAACAGTTTTATCCTCCGGCGCATCAGGATGCTGTAAAAAAATGGGTCGATCGTATCAAAATTGTGTCAAGAAAATAAAACTCGGATTTTTGCGAACGACCCATCGACTGGACCGACAAAAAGGGTTTGCTCCGAACGGGATTGCGGGGGCGATGGAATCAAAATCACGTCGTGAAGGAGGGCTCGCGGATTTTTGGTTCGCATATGCGACGTTTCCCGTCGCGACCGCTGTACCCATTTTTTTTAAATTATGGCGGCAATTTATCTTGACTTGGCCGCCGCGTTACACTAACTTATGGAAGTTGTCATATGGCGTGCGGTGCACACCAAAGTTTTCTATTTTTTTTCGGCATTTTCCTTTCGTTCAGCAGGCCGAAATCTGGAAATAGAAATAAGCGGTGCCGCATGCAAAATTCCCGGCTGCGGCAGGTTAAGCGGATACGCAGTACCGGCAATGTGATGAACGATTCGGATACTATTTCCGGCTGAGTCGTATTTGCCGGATTTCCAGCCCTGTTCTTTTTGGAGAGCGTTATGAAACTCGGAACATTGTGTGCCTTGGCGGCTGCGGCGGGTGTTTTGTCCACCGCGGCGACGGGTTTTGCCAGTGTGGTGGTGAATATATCCACGGGTGCGGGCGCGTCAACGCAACTCACCTCCGCTGGAGGCGGCACGTTCGGCCCCGGGTCTCTTGGCGGATTCTCCTGGCAGCAGATCACCGTTCTGCAGGCCGTAGGCGCCAATGCCACGGAATTTTCCATGTCCGTCGCCGGGTTGACCAGCAATACCGCAACCGGCGGAAGTATTTCATTTGCCGGTGCGGACAGCAATTTTTCACTTCCGGCCGCGAGCAGTGCGGCCAATCTGCTGGCGGTTGGCGCCGTTAATTCGTTTGCCAATAACAGTGCGACGGTATCCATATCCGGAAATGCACAGGATAACTCACCGGCAGGAGCACAAACGGTAGCCAGCGTGCTTACCAATCAGTCCACTGGCACCAATATCATGTATGCGACTTCCAATTCCGGTTTCAGCGCATTATCGCCGGCACTGACGGGAAGCTTTTCACTGGGTGCCACATTAACGCTCGGCAACTTGGCAACGGGGCAAGTAATCAATGATGTAAACGGTTCGGCCGCGGTAAATGCCGCGGCAACCATTACCCCTGAACCGATGTCCCTGGGCATTATCGGCGTCGGGCTGTTGCCGCTGGTGCTTTTGCGGCGGCGGGCGCGAGCCTGATCTTCCCAAGCGTGGTGGAAGATTTGCTGATTAAGGCATGAAAATGCCATCATTCGGCCTGTTTATCCCAATCGGATATCGTGCGGGTATGGGTTGCGCTCCCGGTCGGCGTGCCGTTACGGTTCGTGCGTTGATTTTCAAATTCTTGACCAGTTATTATTGCCCTGTTAACATAGCTATTATGAGGGAATTCCCCGTCATTCGGCACATTAGGATGAGCCTTTGCGGGGGTTTTCCGCCGTTCAACTCTTTGAGTTGACTCGGCCTGCAAGGCTCTCACATGAGCCGGCGAGGATGTTCCGGGTTCCGTTATTTTGAACTTGGGTTTTGAACGTCCGCGCCGCCGCGGGCTGCTTTATGCCGATGTTGGGCCCCTCGGTTTTGGGTTCGCGCCGGCACGCCTTGGGTGCAGGGCGATATAGATTGACGAATGGTGAACCATTGATTCAAAAAAGGGCACAAACAACTGTTTTTTCCGGGGTCATTGGCGAATGGACGACCTGGAAAGATCGCATCCGTGTGATGCCGGGGCTATGCAAGCCCGGCATTTCGGGCGGGACCTGTCCGACGAATCCGGCCGTGCTACCGGCCGATTTGTCCGCGGCAACGGTCGCGGGCGCGGAGCGATTCAATGACTGAAAGGCGTTGCAGTTTTTGTGTGCGGTTTTAATCCTGGCCAAGCCCGGCCGTTCACCCGTTGGTCAATACTATTCGTTTAACCCTGCGTTGGCGGGCAGCTGCGTTGCCGATCTGATTCGGATTTGTTCAGGTCGGTAAAGCCGGTCAATTTTCCGTCGGCAACGTGCCGTGGAATTGTTTGACGACTTGGAATTTCGAACACTGCTGCTAAGCGAAATGTGGATGCGGATCAGCGGCGGAATCGGGAATCGGGGATTTATGTGGATGCAATTGCCGCTTGGAGCGGTTGACGCAAATTACTGGCGGGCTGCGGGTGGTGCTTTGGCCTTTCCCGCAGGACTGGACTATGTGTCCGTGGGTATCGGTGCGGCAGCCGGGCTGTTTGTCGGGCTGATCGCAATGTTTCTTGCGGCCCGGGCAGCCGGGCGCGCCGCCCTGGCAAAAAATAATGCGGAATCGCAAAAAGTACTGTCCGACGCCAGGGAACAGGCTTCGGAACTGCTTAAAACAACCGAATTAACCGCACGCGCGGAGGCACTCAAAATTCGCGAACAAGCGGAGCGTGAAATTGAAACGCTGCGCGCCGAAATGCGGAACGTTGAACAACGCCTGTTAAAGCGCGAAGATATGCTGGACCGCAAGCTCGACACGCTCACCACCAAGGACAAGAATCTGGAATCACTCGAAAAATCACTGGCGGACCGCACGCGGAACCTGCAGGTCAAGGAACAGCAACTTGAACAGACGCTGACCCAGGAAAAGGAAACACTGCTCCGCCTCACCAATTTGTCCGTTGAAGATGCCCGCCAGCTGCTGCTGAAGCGCGTCGAAAACGAAGTTCGCCATGATATGGCCCTGATGGTTGAGCGGCTGGAAGATCAGGCGCGTGACGAAGCCAGATTGAAAGCCACCAACATCATGCTTCAGGCCATGCAGCGGTATGCCGCGGAAGTTACCAGTGAAGGGACGACAAAATCCGTGGCTATTCCCAGTGATGATATGAAGGGACGCATCATCGGGCGGGAAGGGCGCAATATCCGCGCTTTTGAGCAGGCCACAGGCGTGGATGTGATTATTGACGATACCCCGGGCGTTATCACGGTAAACTGCTTTGATCCGATTCGCCGGGAAGTGGCCCGGCTTACGCTGGAAAAGCTGATAGCCGACGGCCGGATTCATCCGGCGCGCATCGAAGAGATCGTGGAATCCACCCGCAAGGAAATGGAGAATTCCATCCGCACGGCCGGTAAAAGGGCGGTGCTGGAGGCCAATATCAACAGCCTGCATCCGAAGATAGTCGAGATGCTCGGGCGGCTGCATTACCGCACCAGTTACGGCCAGAATGTGCTGCGGCATTCGCTGGAAACCGCCTATATTTCCCAGATGATCGCCGATGAATTGAAGCTGGATTCCGCGATAGCGCGGCGGGCCGGGCTTCTGCATGACATCGGCAAGGCGATGGATCATGACCAGGAGGGCGGTCATCCGGCTCTGGGCATGGATTTCTGCCGGAAGTTTAACGAACCCGAGGCCGTGCTTAACGCCATCGGCGGGCATCACAATGACATACCGTCCACCACGCCGTACACCGCCATTGTCATGGCGGCCGACGCCATCAGCGGGGCGCGTCCCGGGGCTCGCCGGGAATCGCTGGAACGCTATATCAAGCGGTTGCAGGAACTGGAAACCATCTGCACCAGCTTTAATTCCGTGCGCCAGGCCTTTGCCATTCAGGCCGGGCGTGAAGTGCGCGTGATCGTTGATCCGGAACGTTGTGACGATGCCACCGCCCGGCTTATTGCCCGGGAAATCGCCAACCGGATTCAATCTGAACTGACGTTTCCCGGCGAGATCAAAGTGACTGTGCTGCGCGAAATACGTGCGGTTGAAATGGCGCGATAAACGGTGCGGCCGGCCGGGCGATTGTGTAAAGCCGGTGCAGCGGCTAAGCTCTGGGCGGAATTCCCCGGATTGCAACAGGAGTTAAACAAAACATGGGACGAATCGCCATTAACCAGCTTCGCGACGGCGACACGCTGGAACAGACGTTTATCATTTCCGGAAAGCAGCTTGGCACCACGAGCACCAATAAGCCGTTTCTAAAAGCGGATGTGTCGGATGCAACCGGGCAGATACATTGCCGGATGTGGAGTATATCCCGCGAAGTATTTGACCATATTCCCTCGCCTGGATATGTCACCATTCGCGGACGGGTTGAGACCTATCAGGGGCATTTGCAACTCGTGGCCGACGGCGTCACACGCGTGGAGGATCCATCCCGCATTGATGTGACCCAACTGCTCAAACAGACGCGTAAAAGCATCCCGGACATGCAGGCACGCTTACGGGAGATTCTGCAGCAGATCAAAGATCCGGATCTGGCGCTTCTCGTCAAATCGTTTTTCGACGATGCGGAACTGATGAAAAAGTTCGCCCTGTCACCGGCGGCGCAGAAAATGCACCATGCGTGGCTTGGCGGGTTGCTGGAACATACGCTGAATCTGCTGGAAATCGCCGTCTTGATCTGCCCGCGCTATCCGGATATTGACCGCGACCTGGTGCTTGCGGGGCTGTTTCTGCACGATATCGGCAAAACAGCCGAGCTTTCCTACAACTGCGGCTTTGACTATACCGATGTCGGCAGGCTGGTGGGGCATGTCGTTCTGGGAACCCTGTGGCTGCATCAGCACGCCATACAGATCGCCAAAGATCGCGGCACTCCCATTCGTGCCGATCTGCTGATGGTGCTTGAACATATTATTCTTTCACATCATGGCGTGCCGGAATTCGGCGCGGCGGTTCTGCCCAAAACACCGGAAGCGATTCTGATTAACCTGATTGACAATCTGGACGCCAAAACGCAGATGGCGATTGATGCGGTGGCCGAGCCGGCGGAGAGCGCCAATTGGACGGATTATAAGAAGGCATTTGAAACCGCACTGTATCGGCCGACCATCACGCGGCAGTAATCCGGCCGCATCCCGGGGCGGCGCCCATCGTCCACCGGATCGGTGCGGCACGACATCCAAAAAAACGCGATTACGCATGGTTTTCGTAAGATTCCTGCGGTAGACGGCGACTGATATGATGGCGGATACAGACTGGAGTGCTGCCGCCAGTTATTAAGGATGCCGGCGATGACCGATATTTTAAGTTTCCTGTTCCGGGCTTTTATGGTTCGAGCCGGACGGCTGTTTGCCGGCCGCTCCGCGGCGTTGTTGTGCATCGGTCTGGTGTGGCTGGCAGGCATGGGTCTGGAAGCGCAAACCGGGCGGGGCGGTATCATTTCGGAAAAGCTCACGGCGGTTCCGGCGACCGTGCATGTCGGTCAAAAATTCACGCTCATATTTACCGTGCATGTTCAGGCGGGATACCACATTCAATCCGCCCATCCGCTGGACCCTGCGTTTATACCCACGCAGTTAACCGCAAAGACCGATCCCAGCGTGAAATTTGGCGCGGTGCAAAATCCCCAAGCGATACTGCTTCCGGCATCGACTGCAATAACGACGGCCGGCAAAATATCCGTCTACGAAAACGACGTGAAGTTTACGATTACCGGGCAAGTTAAGCCCGGTGCGCCGACCGGTCATTTGAAATTAAGCGTGGAATTTCAGGCACAGGCATGCAACAGCCAGAGTTGCTTTATGCCGGTGGATAAAACTTTCAGTGTGCCGTTAACCGTGCTGCCGGCTGCGGCCGGAACTGTAAAAACAGGCGCGCAACCCGCGGTAAAAGCCGGATCATTGAACACCGGCGGATCAGTATCCGCTGCCGCCGCTCCGCTTCCCGCCGCCCGAACCGAAATGTCGCATCCGGGTTCCCGGCCCCGGCAATCGCTTAGCGTGGCGGAACAGGTAAGAATCATTAATTCGCGGCCGTATCATGTGGCCGGCCGGCAACTGCCGGTGTGGGAACTGGTATTGTTCGCCCTGCTTGGCGGATTGATATTGAATATCATGCCGTGCGTGCTGCCGGTTATTCCACTGAAAGTGCTTTCACTGGTGCATCAGGCACACGGAAACAGGAAGTGGGCCGTGGTGCATGCGCTGGTGTTTTCCGCGGGGGTGATATCACTGTTTGCCGGCTTGGCCGTGGCGATGAGCATATACCGTGCTGTAACCCATCATCATCTGATGTATGGCATGCAAAATGGGAATCCGGTATTTCTTTTCGCCATCGGGCTGATTGTGCTGGCCCTGGGATTGTCGATGCTTGGCGTGTGGACAATATCCGCGCCGCGTGCGATTTCCAATGTGCAGACGCCGCAAACCGGATTGATCGGTTCATTCTGCATGGGGCTTTTGGCGACAATTCTGGCTACGCCGTGCAGCGCGCCTTATCTTGGGCCGCTGCTGACCGTTGCGCTGGGTGAGTCCGCCGCGGTCATGGTGTTGTACTTCATATTAATCGGGGTGGGAATGGCTGTTCCGTACATTATCTTGGCGGCATTTCCACAGCTCTTAAGCCGTGTCCCGCGGGCGGGTCGCTGGTCGGAGCTTCTCAAACAGGCGCTGGGATTGGTGATGGTGGGGGTCGCCGCGTATCTGTTCAGCAGCTTACAGACGCATCACGCCTTGATGGTGGCGCTGGCTATCGCCGTTGTAATGGGCAGTGTGCTGTGGGTGTGGGGGCAGGCGGTGAATCCGGGAATGCCGGAAGGGCGCATCTGGTCAATCCGGTTTGCGGCGCTTGCGGCCGGCGTAGCGCTGGCGGCGGGAATCTGGATTTACAATGGCGGCCTGCTGAAGCGGACTACCAACGCCAGCGGCCGATGGCAGGCATTTTCGCTTCACAAGTTGGATTCCGCTTTGCGGCACAAACGGCCGGTCGTGGTAGATTTTACCGCGGCCTGGTGCATTAACTGCAAATATGTAAAGCACTTTGTGCTGGATACTTCCCCCGTTCGGCGGAGCTTTAAACGCGCTGATGCCCTGCTGCTGCGTGCGGATTTAACCCGCGAGCCACCGGTGGAAAAGGCGTTGTTGTACAAACTCGGCTGGCGATCAATTCCGGTATTGGCGATATTCTCGCCCGCGCATCCCTATTCGCCGGTTCTTCTCCATGACATATATTCAGCCCAGGCGGTGCAGAACGCCGTTCATCAAGCGGGGAGTTGAACCGCCGCACCGCGCCGGTAATTTTTCAAATTAAACGCCCGAAGAATTGTGTCTTATTTAACCAGCAGTATGAAAATAATGACAACTGCGGCCACCAGCAGCCCCAGCAGGGCTAGCACCAGCGGATCGGTAAACTTCTGTTGAAGCGTGCGGGATGCCAGATCTATTGTTTTTTGATGATCAAGATCCGTCAGCGGAGAGTCATCCTCCACCGCATCCCCGGCGGAATTCCGGTCCAAATTAGCCAGTGAGGACAAGTCGTAGGATTTTCGGGCAAGTAAAGGCGGTTGGCCATTGGCAATGGCTTGCAGGTCCGCCAACATATCTTCCGTATTTGCGTAACGTTTTTTTGCATCTTTAGCCATCGCCACTTCAATTATTTCGCCTACTCCGGCGCTTAATGAAGTTACGATGTGATCCGGCGGCACCAATTCTTCCTTCAGGTGCTTGTGCATTACCGCAGCCGGCGACGGGGCTTCAAACGGCACCTTGCCGGTCACCATGTGATAAAAAGTGGCTCCCAAGGAATAAATATCCGCGCGAAAGTCTATATTTACCTCGCCGCGAATTTGTTCCGGCGAAATGTAATAGGGCGTGCCATACGCTTTTCCGGCTTCGGCCAAGGCGGCAGCCTGATCCGTGGCGTCACGTGCCAGACCCATATCCGCAAGTTTTGCCACACCGGAAGGTGTAATCATGATATTTTTGGGTTTCACATCGCGGTGGATCAGGCCATGGTGGTGGGCATGCACCAGCGCTTTGCATACCTGAATGATGATATCAAGAGCCTCTTTTTCACTATAAGGCTTGCCATTATCCACCAGATGGTCGTAGACGGTTTTACCTTCCACGAATTCCATGACGAAATAGTGGTAACCGCCGGCCTCGCCTACGTCATAGGCACCGACGATGTTGGCATGGTTCAGCTTTGCCGCCGCCTTGCCTTCCATGTAAAAGCGGTCGACAAATTCTTTATTTTCGCTCATTTTACGGGGCAGAACTTTGATGGCCACCAGCCGATCAAGGGAAAGCTGCCGCGCTTTAAAGACGGTCGCCATGGCGCCGGCGCCAAGTTTGGAAAGTATCTGGTAGCCCGGAATCTGCTGGAATGATTTCTGATCATCCAGGTTGCCCTTTATCCGGGCAAGCTGCCCGTTGGTGACATAACCGTTCTCCACCAGCAGATCGCCCAGAGATCGATGATTGTTCTGCCGTTCGAGTTCCGCCTGCAGTGCCCGGCAGTCATTAAGCTCGTCGCTGGTGCAAAGGCCCTGTTCCACAATGGTGCGGCCGAGAAGAGTATCCATTTTGCTGATTGTGCTGCTGTCTGACATATAACTTTCGTATCTTACCCATCAGGTCCGATATAACCGGTACCTGTCCGCATTGCACCGATTCACCAGATAAGTAATATATCGGCTCCGCAATCAGGAAAATCTAGGTGTGTTAGTTTTACGCCCAGTTCCGCCATATTGCAAGCCGGACCGCCGCCGGGACCGCCCGGCAAACCCGCCGATTGTCGCCGCGCGGCCTTTACAGTCGGGCAACGCGGCGGCAAACTGTCTTATTATGAATACGACCACCACCCCTTCAACAGTCGAATCCAAGTCGCCAAGCCTCGCTGTACGCATCGGTCGGCTGAGCCTGGCCAACCCCACCATGACGGCATCGGGCACCTGCGGGTATGCCGATGAATATGCGGATTTTTCCGATCTATCCCGGCTGGGTGCCTTTGTCACCAAGTCCATCAGCAAACTTCCCCGCAAAGGCAACGAAAGCTACCGGGTTATTGAGACCCGCGCCGGCATGCTCAATGCCATTGGTCTGGCGAATATCGGTCTGGAGCGGTTTATTTCTGAAAAAGTTCCACGCCTCGCCCGGATGGGTGTACCGGTAATCGTTAATGTACCCGGCTGGTGCACCGAAGATTATGCCGATGTCGCCGAACGCTTTGACCGGGAGATACCGGTTGTCGCCGGAATTGAACTTAATGTCAGCTGCCCAAATGTAAAAAACGGCTTAAGTTTTGGAACGGACCCGGTGCGCCTTGCGGAACTCGTGGCCGCCGTGCGCAAACGGGTTCATCGATGCACGCTTATTGTCAAGCTGTCGCCGAATGTGGCAGATGTGGCCGTGACCGCCAGGGCCGCGGTGGAGGCCGGTGCGGACGCATTGTCACTGGTCAACACATTCACCGCCATGGTGGTGGATGTGGAGAAAGGCCGCCCGATGCTGGCCAACGGTACCGGCGGGTTAAGCGGACCGGCAATTAAGCCGATCGCGGTATATATGGTCCACCGGGTTTACAGCCAGGTAGCCAAGGCTCACGGCATCCCGATCATTGGAATGGGCGGCATCCAAACATGGAAAGATGCCGTGGAATTTCTTCTTGCCGGGGCCACCGGAATCGCCGTGGGTACGGCGCTTTTTGTGGATCCCGCATCACCGCAGAAAATATTTGACGGCTTGACGGCATACCTGGCGCGTAAAGGGAAGAGTTCAGTGCAGGATATCATAGGAACCCTGAATACGGATTCCCCCTGACCCCCGATGTTGTTCCGGGTTCAGGATGCGGCAGCGGCGGGCTTGGCCGGCGGGCCGAGCGGCTCAATTTTGCTTCGCCGGTCCATGGCCATATTGGCCAGCGCATCCGGGCGAGTGTTGTTTTCCCGATAGACATGCTGGATGGTCCATTTCGGTATCCTGTTCAGCTGCGCCAACGCCTCGGCATGCAGCGGCTGAAGAGCGGCGTTTCGTACCTTGTAAATTCCCATAATCTGCCGCACCACCAGTTCGCTGTCAGCGCGAATAGTTAATTGACCGGCGCCGATTGCCGCCGCGGCTTCGGCGCCCCGGATGAGAGCCTGGTATTCAGCGACATTGTTCGTGGCGGTGCCGATAAACTCACCCAATTCATAAACCGTCTGCCCTTCGTGTGTCCGCAGGGTCAGACCGACGGCCGCCGGGCCGGGATTTCCGCGCGATCCCCCATCAAACTGCAGTACCAGGTGAGGCTGCGCGGGCATGATGACTCCTTGAACCGGGAAAGCAGGATTTAAAAAGATTTATGGCGGCGGAATATCAGGTCGGCTGAACGGCATTGGCATTAAGCATTTCATTCAGATACAAAATACGGCCGCAGGAATTGCACTTACGGATTTCATCTCTGCCGCGAAGAACATTCACATCTTCCACATTCAGGCTCATGTAGCACCCGCCGCAAGTGACATTTTCCAGATCATCATGGTCAAATTCCGCCGCCGCCATGACATTGCCGGGATATTTTTGGTGGATGCGCTCGTATTGCCTTCGCGCATCGGGGGGAACGTTGCCCAACGCGTGGCCGCGACCGGCCTCAAGCCGGCTGATCAATTCTTTGACGTGTCCCACCTGTTCGCTGTTTTTTTTCTGTGTATCGGCCAGGGAGGCCTGCGCTTTTTCAAGCTGCGCCATCGCTTCGGTCGTGCTTTTGGTGTTCGCTTCGAGCTGTTGCATCAGTTCAAGGGCGACCTTTTCGATTTTTCCCACCTCCGCTTTCTCGGCTGATATTTGCACGAGAATGGCGGAATATTCCCGGTTGTTCTTGGTGGTATTTAAGCTTTGGCGCATTTTTTCAATGCGTTCCTGCCGCGACGCGATATCCAGTTCATGCCCCGAAATGGCGGCCTGTAACTTCCTGCCCGCGGATTCATGCTCCGCAATATTTTCGCGAAGGTGGACGATATTGTTTTCAACTGCGACCTGATCTTTAAGCAGTGCGGCCAGGCGGCTGCGGAATTCCTGCATATCATGATCTATTTTGTGCAGCGCCAGCAGCGCGGGGACGATGGTTTGAACCGACATCAGGTCACCTCAACAATCTAAGAACCGCAGTTTACCAGCAAGCGGGACTTTCCGCCAACTGTCGGCATGACGGAAAAGTGGTTTAAGTTTGATTATCGCCAAGTCTTATGTGAAAAAAATACCTGCCCACGGCACAGAGTCGCCATTTTTTAGCCGTTCGTTTACGATTTCAAAGGTATGACAATGGAGCCGACATGACAGTTATAGCGCTGGATATAGGTAACACCCGCCTGGGCGCCGGATTGTTTACGGATGGAAAAGCCGTTGACCCGGCCCAGAGAATCAATTGTGCCGACTGGCAGGCGGAATTGCCGGGATTGCTTCGGACCCTTATGGACCAAAGTTCGGAAAAGATTGATGGCGTGGCGGTGAGCAGCGTATTTCCGGCCCTGACCGGGCCGGTGTGCGAACTTGCCCGGCGGACCACGGGCAGCCAGGTACTTATTGCCGGAGTCGATATGGCGATACCGGTGAAAACGGCGCTCGCCGATGAATCGACTGTAGGCACAGACAGGCTGCTTGGCGCTTTATCCGCGTATGTGAATACCGAACAGGCCTGCGTGATAATCAGCGCGGGAACGGCCCTGGTGGTGGACTGTATTGACGATAATGGTTTATTTCTGGGGGGGGCGATCGGCCCGGGGCTGCAGCTATGCGCAAAGGCTCTGCACGATGGCACGGCCCAACTGCCCGTCGCCACACTTGATCCGGTGAGCGATCCGATGGGAAAAAATACCATGGAGGCCCTTAATTCCGGCATTTACGCAATGGCCAGAGGCGGTGTGCGGGAACTTGTTGAAAAGATTGCCGACGGCCTGGGCCGCTGGCCGCATGTCGTGGCCACCGGCGGTGACGCGCGGCGGCTGCTTGCGGACAGCGGACTGGTTGATTCGTTTATTCCGGACCTGGCGCTGCAGGGCGCGGCTCTTCTTTGGGAACACTGCCGGGCCAATCAACCTGAAAAATAGCCCGCGGCGAGGCATTGCATTTTGGTTGTATATCTCGGAAACTTATTTGTATGTCAGAGAGGTTTGTCATTGTCTTGCAATCGGTTCCCGACCCGGTAACACAGGAACGGCTCGAAGATATGGGCTTTTTTCGGGATCCCGTGGATCGCGTCTGGTCGCGGTTCTGCTCAAAATCCGAAGTGGAAGTGGTCGGCACATGGTTGAAAAATCACCGGCTGGAACATCGTGTGGCCAGGGCCCAGGGCCGCGGCATGCGAAAAAAATATCCATGCCTGACCGATCTTCTTTTGCGGAGCGACGGCGGCAGCCCTACGTCATGCGCCCTGTGCGGCATGACCGGCGTTTTCTGCCGAAAATGGGTGGAGGGAGACGATACGGACAGTATTGACTACCCGGCCCAGCTTTCGTTTTACATGTGCGGCCAATGTGTGCAGTCGCGAATGTCGCCGCATCCGCGATTGTATGTGCCGGCGGAAGATGCGTTATAACGTCCTTATGCCCCCGGAACGCACATGAACGCATATAATTTTCGGCGGCCGGAGCTGTAAGCGCATTCGATGTGCCGCGGCCGCAGTTTGCCGGCCGCACGGCAGCCGGGGCTGCAATCGGGGTGGCAGGTAAAACCGGGGTAAAATGTGACGGAACGTGTCGGCATTATCGGTGGATCGGGCCTGGGTGAGCAGTTGCTTGCCGGCGGACATGGGCAGGCGGTGGACATTCAGACGCCATTCGGTCCGCCCAGCGGCCCGCTGATTCTGGCGCAATGGCAGGGGGTGCCTGTTGCCATCCTTTCCCGACACGGCCGCGGTCATTGTCTGAATCCGACGCAAGTGCCGTATCGGGCCAATATATTTGCCATGAAGCTCGCGGGTTGCCGGTGGATTCTGGCCAGCGGCGCCGTGGGCAGTTTGGACGAGCGATTGGCGCCGCGGACTCTCGTGCTTGTGGATCAGGCTATTGATCGAACGGTGCACCGAGTCGGCACGTTTTATGAGCGGGCGGCGGTGCATGTGGATTTTGCCGACCCGGTGTGCCCGGATTTGCGGGCGATTGTCGCCGCGGCGGGCGAAGAGTTGAAAGATCGCGTCCAAATTCATCCCGGCGGAACCTATGTGTGCATGGAAGGTCCGGCGTTTTCCACCCGCGCTGAATCCAAACTGCATAAAAGCTGGGGCGGAAGCGTCATCGGCATGACGCTCATGCCCGAAGCAAAACTGGCCCGCGAGGCGGAAATAGCGTATGCGTCCATCGCCTTGGTTACGGATTATGATTGCTGGAAGCCGCATCCGACGGACAAGCCGCTGGGTGAATTGATGAAAGAGATCGTATCTCACTTGCAAAGCGCATCGGATAACGCGCTGAATCTTATCCGTACCGCGGTGCCGCGGATTTGGGAGGCCAGAACCCGTGAATTTGCGTCCCAGCGCGCGCTGGCCCTTGGAATCTGGTCGGATAAGCGGCAAATTTCGCCGGACGAACAGGCCAGACTTGCGCCGTTGTGGGGCCGGTATTTTACTTCATGAAGACTGGTGCCGGAATGAGAATGCACGTTCGCACAATCGCCGTTAAAACCCGATGGTCCGCCGACGTTTGGCCGGCGGTAACCGCCCGGGTGCTGCTCCGGAGCTTGCCGCTTGGCCTGGCCGTTATGGCAGCGGCGGCGGTATGCGTGCAGGATTCCATTGCCGCGAAAATACTTGTCGCGCGAAAAGTGGTAATAAATCCCGGTGGTCCGATGATACCGGTTGGCGTCGTGCCGCCGCCAAATCATCAAAAATCCGGCGGCAACCCGGCCTTTTCCCGCATTCAGGTGGATGATTCGTTCGGCGCCCGCGATATGCTGCGTACCGCCAACCACCTGGTTAAAAGCGGTCACATATCCAAGGCGGTTAGGGAATATCAGAAGATTGTGGAAAAGTTCGGCCGCCGGGTGATTGCCACCGGCCCGGATTCATACGAATCCGTGGAATCCTATATCTGGCACCTGGTGGTGCGCCTGCCGGCCGTGCGGCAGGGATTGTACGACCAGCTTTATGGGTTGCAGGCGGCCCATGCCGTGGCCAAAGCCCGTCGTACCGGACAGATACGCGATCTTATTTCCGCGGGTCGCAGTTTTTTTCCATCCGCGGCGGCAGCCGGCGCCATGCAGGAGGCCGCATCCCGATTGTTTGAACGCGGATCCTTCGCCGCCGCCGCCCGGATATGGTTGCGGCTGACCGATCACCCGGCGATGGCGGCAAAAATACCGGAACTGCTTGATCGCGCCGCTTTGGCCGCCTGGCTTGCAGGACAAAAGCCGCTGGCCTTGCGCCTGGCCGCGCGGTTGGCCCGGCAGTATCCGCATGCGATGGGTGTGGTGGCGGGAAAGCGTGTGAGTTTATCAAAGAATCTGGCCGCGACGTTCAAGACGGCGCGAATCGCCGGCGGCGGGACCGGTGAAGCGGCGCCGCGCCGGTGGAAAACATTTCAGGGTGATTATCGCCGCAATAAAATTCCGGCTTTTGATACGGCGCCCAGCGCTGTCATGTGGCACTCGGCCGTCAATGAAGGACTGTACCGGCCGCCCTTTGAAGGGACCATGAGCGTCGCGTGGCGCAATTCCATGCAGCAACGCCTGGCGCTGTTTGGTTTGCAGATGGGCCGGGGCATGCGGCCATCCAGCGGCATCATGTTTTCATTTCCCACCCGGCAGGGCTCCACGCTGTATTTGAATTCGATGGGGCGCGTGCGCGCGGTGAGCATCGCATCCGGGTATGAATTGTGGCGTTATCCGCGCGGTCATTTGCCGGCGTCGCGTTTAAGCAGCAATCTCAATACATTGCTGCAAAGCCTAGATCATTACAGCGTCACCGCGCAGGGGCGGCGGCTGTATGCGGTTATCGCCACCGGGCAACTCAATCAGACCATGCTCTACTATTCGCCATACGGACAGGCCGCGTCCACACGGCTGGTGTGCCTGAATGCGCGGACCGGAAAACCGGAATGGACGGTTCCCGTGGCGTCGATGCTGGCGGGATCCACGGCTTGTACGGCAGTGTCATCTCCAATGGCGACGGCACGCAGTGTTTATATGCTTATTTCGTCCTCGCAGGCTGGGGCCGGGCAATCGCGGATATTCCTTGTGCGACTGAATGCCGCCGATGGAACCGTCCGGCACAGCTGGTACCTGTGCACGGTAACCGGCGCCACCTACAGTCAAACGCCGCTGGATATTATCCCCGCCATGACCGATGGAATTATTTATGTGGCGACGGGCAATGGCGCGGTGCTGGCCGTTCACGCCGCCAGCGGACGCATAGCGTGGCTTACACTCACCGCGCTGGCGCACCGTGCGCAATCCAATGTCGGCTGGGGGGCCGTGCCCCGGCAGCTGCCCTGGAAAATCAATCCGCCCATCGTTTACCGCAATGACCTGATCGTTGTGGACAATAATTCAGGCGAGCAACCGGCGGCCGGCGGCCGGTTTTACGTGTTCAACCGGTGGACCGGGAATATGGTGCGGCAGTGGAAGCCCGGGCAGTTGTCCGCCGCGTATCTGACCTTGGGGGCGGTTAAGGGCGGCTTGGTGACGGTTGGACGTCGCGTGGAAATGGTCAATATCCGCACGGGAAAAATTGTGTGGAAAAGCCGTCATTTAAGTCATTACGGCCGGCTGCAGGCGCGACCGTTTCTGACTCGTTACGCCGTCTATCTGCCCCTGTCGACCGGACTTTTACGCGTGAATGTCAAAAACGGCCTTACGCGTGATTTTATGCATTGGCCGCCGGGCGGTAACCTGACCGGGACCCGGGCGGGGAATCTGCTGGTTACAGCACACCAGGTTGTGGTGGTAAATGATCAGAACGTGATGGACTATTCCCGCTGGAGCGACGCACAGCGCTATCTGGCCAAACGAATTGCCGCCGCGCCGCATAACCCTGTCCCGCGGCTCACCCTCGCGGAGGTTGCGTATCGCACCGGGCATTACGATATCGCGCGGCAGTCCATGGCGCGCGCGGTCACGGATCTGGGCGGGAAGGATTTGGCGATCGCCCGGCGCATTTTCGATGTATGCATTGCGTTCGGCCGCCGGTCCCAGCGGTTGCCTGATCGTCCCGGAGATGCGGCATTTTTCTTCGGTCAGGCTCAACTTTCCGCCCGGACGGCATCCCAGCAGGCGCTGTGGCGTTATCGCGCGGCCCTAAATGATATCCGCCTGAAACAGGCGCCGGCGGCTTTGCGCCTTTTGACCGGGATATTGGCCGGCCGCGCCATGAGAAACGCCTCACTGCGGACGGGAAACACCACCATGTCAGCCGCGGCCGTGGCAAGGATTACCATCGACCGGGAGATTATCCGGCGATTCGGCAGAGCCGCATACGCGCATTATGACCAAATCGCCGCGGCCCTGCTGGCCAAGGCGCAAGCATCCAAGGGTGTTGCAATCCTGCATGAAATTGTGCTGCGCTACCCAAACAGTGCGGCCAGCACATCCGCGGCGCTATTGCTGGCGGATCGGCTGCGGGCGGCGCGGCGGTTTCGGAAGGCCGGTGAAATTCTGCTGGCCATGCGGCAGGGCCTTTCCACGGTGTCACAAAAAGCCTGGTGGCTGGCCAGCATGGCCCGCAACACCGCGGACCTCCACCACTGGAATGCCGCGGCCTCGCTGGCTCGCTACGGGCTGCTGAGCTATCCGGCGTCGGTGCCGGGGCCATTCCCGGGTGTGGCGCCGGCGGATTTCGCGTCAATTATCAGGTGGATCAAAACCCATGCGCCGGCGGGTTCGCTGTTTCACCGGGCCAAACTGAATTATGGCAAACACACCGGATTCAGCGTGGCCCGTCCGATCCGGGGATTCCTTCTGGCGCCGCTGCAGGTGGATCCGCATTGGAACCGCTACGACCTGTTCCTTGCGGCGCATATTAACAGCGCCGGAGTGCGGCTGCGGGCCTGTGCCGCCAGCTCCGGCCGGGCCATCTGGACACTGCACCTCCCCCAGGAACAGCGTGTTGCACTGCTGGGATTTCAGAACGATGCCGCGGTGCTGCTTACCCCTGAACATATCATCGTGGTATCGTGTAAAACCGGCAAGATATTGTGGAGCCGCAGCGCGGCGATAGCGGGAAAGTTTGCCGCCGGCCATGCATTCGCGGCGGAACGCCGGATGATGGCGATAAACAATGGGCTGCTCATCAACGGACCGATGATCGTGGCCAACGGTTACGCCAACAATTCCATGACGATGTTTCCCTCGCAACAGGCCATTGCACGGCATTTATTGAGCGACTAAAATCTGCA
>JAKBBN010000096.1 GCA_021808485.1 Planctomycetota bacterium
CCCTCCGCGGCAAAAAATAGCGGGCAGTGGCCTTTTGTTATATGAATCGACTACAATACGGAGCATCTGATTTTTCAAGTTGACCGGACCCTATTCCGTGGGCAGCGGTCGGCAGTGGTTTTTTTTTGGAGCAGCCAGCCATGAATTGCAGTTTGAATTGCACATCTGAAGTTGGACGCGGGAAAGGCACAGCCCTGAATTCAGGCCGTGCGATCCGGATTCTTCCGCGGGGATTGATGGCCGCGGCCATGGCGCTGGGCGGCATGTTGCTGTCCGCCGGCGTCGCTCCGGCCGCCGCACCGGCGCCCGCCGCCCACCGCGTGGCGGAAATTACGCTGGAGGGACCGCTGCTGTCGCGTCCGCAGGGTTTTTCATTTTCACTGTTTAATTTGGGACCGGTCCACCAACCTTCCCTGACGGGTGTCATGAGCCAGCTCACCGCGCTTGCGAAAAACCCGTCCGTGGACGGTGTGTTTCTCAATCTCAAGTCGTTTTCCCTGAGTCTTACACAAGCGCAGGAAGTGGACGGGCTGATCCGGAAGCTGCGCAGAGCCCACAAACAAGTGGCGGTTTATGCCTCGAATTATGACACCAACACCTACCTTCTGGCCAGCAGCGCCGATACCGTCATCATGGCCCGCCATGGCGATATGTTTCTGCCGGGCGTGGCTTTGCAGTTGATGTTTTTTAAGGGAATTCTGGCTAAATTCCACATCCACGCGGACATGGTGCAAATAGGCAAATTCAAAGGCGCCGAAGAACCCCTTACCCGGGAATCGGCAAGTCCGGCATTTGCCGCCCAGATACAGGGCCTGGTAAACGCATGGTACAGCCAGATTGTCCGGACGATTGCCCATAATCGAAAAATTGCGCCGGCCACGGTAAAAGCCGCTATTAACAACGGCTGGATGGGAGCCTCCGCGGCGAAAAAAATCGGACTCATTGATAAACTGCTCGCCCCACAGCAGGTAAAACCGTGGCTGGAAAATCACTTCACCGGCGGATGTGTTCTGGTCCGTCATGTGCACGGGGATGTGCATCATCCGGTTGACCTGAGCAGTCCGCTGGCGCTGTTCCAACTTCTTGGATCGCCATCGCGGCACAAAAGCCGGTCAAACAAGCCGGCGATCGCGGTTATCTGCGCGGATGGGGTGATCATGGACAACTCCCCATCCAATTCAGAAAATGATGCGGTGATTACCCCGGCCATGATCCGCCGGCAGGTAAACCGGGCACTACGGAATTCAGAGGTTAAAGCGATTGTACTGCGCGTCGATTCGCCGGGCGGATCCGCCGAAGCCAGTGAAGATATCTGGCAGATTCTGCATGCGGCGGGCACGAAAAAGCCGCTGAGCGTATCCATGGGAGCCGAGGCCGCCAGCGGCGGATATTACATTTCCACGGCCGGCGCCAGCATTACCGCGGATCCCGGCACCATTGCCGGGTCCATAGGCGTGGTGGGCGGCAAGGTGGTATACGGCAACCTGCTGAAAAAAGTAGGCATCGGCGTGGAAACATTCTCCAAGGGCAAAAACGCCGGATTGTTCAGTCCGACGCAATCGTTCACGCCGGATCAGCGCACCTATGTGACGCAGTTGATGCGCCGCACGTACGCCCTGTTCACCCGCCGCGTCATGGAAGCCAGACATGGCAAAATCGCCCATATCCAGGCGGTGGCGCGCGGCCGGCTGTTTGCCGGTCAGCTGGCGGTAAAAGCCGGACTGGTGGACCGCGTCGGTTCTCTGGACAGCGTCATTGCCGCCGCGGCGGCGACAGCACACATTTCCGGGAAATACCAGGTGCTGGTATATCCGCAGGCCCACAGCCTGGCGCAGGTCATCCGCCGGAAACTGGGCATCAGTACGGAACTGCCCATGGGCCTGAATATGATCATCTCCGCCCTGCCGCGGCCCTATCGCAACACCGCCGCCCAGATGATGGAATTGGTGGATGTATTGCAGGCCAATCAGGTAATGCTGGCCGCGCCGGTCGGTTTTGTTGAGAAATAACCGCCCGCAGCCGGACTAAACCTTCCGTATTGGAACTTCCCAAGCTTGGCGAACCACCGTTGCCTGTTCCAGCGGTCGTGCGGATTCCCCCGCTATCGCCTGCGGAAATAGATACAGGAAATGCAACAATTTGCCTTCCCCGCGCTGCCTTTTACTGCGAACCATCCTTGCAAATCAAGGCTGACGCCGCCGCGCTGATCCGCGGTAAGTGACCGACGGACCGGCCGACACTGCAATCCCCCGATTGACGCGCACCATCCGTTTGTTAACATAGCATCCCGACTGACCAACAGCCTGTGGTGACGGCACCCCCTGTCCAAATGGGTAATGTCCGCAACCTCGGGATTCAAGGGTCTTCTTTTTTGTTATACCCGTGGCTGGAGTAAACGAATGCTGTTCACAACGGTTCTATCTGCTGTCACCACCACCCTGCCGTCAAAATTGCCGGCGGCTTCAACCGGGCACCCGATTATCACCATGCATCCGGTGGACTTTCTGATTCTGTTTGTCTATCTGGCGTTTGTGATCGGCATCGGCTTTGTAACCGGAAAAGGCAGCAAAACCAGTGAGGATTTCTTTCTGTCCGGCCGGAGCATACCGGCGTGGATCACGGGCCTGGCATTTATTTCCGCCAACCTGGGCGCCCTGGAGGTTCTGGGCATGGCCCAGCAAGGTTACGAATATGGCATGATGACCGCCAATTTCTACTGGGTTGGCGCCATACCGGCCATGGTGTTCATGGGTGTGGCCATGATGCCGTTTTTTTACGGCAGCAAGGTGCGCAGCGTTCCGGAATTCCTGAAAAAGCGCTACAACGAACAGACCCGCTTTGTAAACGCCCTCTTTTTCGCCGGTCTTACCCCGGTGCTTTCCGGGGTAAGCATGTATGGCATGGGCCTTGTTTTTCAGGACCTGCTGGGCTGGAATTTCAACCTCGCCATCGTGGTTTCAGCGCTGGTTGTACTCGCGTATACCTTTGTCGGCGGGCTTACCGCCAGCATTTACAATGAAGTTTTGCAGTTCTTTTTGATCGTACTCGGAACGGCCCCCATCGTTTTTCTGGAACTGTTTGCCAACGGCGGCTGGAACCGCTTCAAGCATGCATTGGATGCCATGAGCCCGGGAGCCCCGGCCATTGCGGCCACGGGCTCTAAACTGGCCCATGCGGCATCGGCCGTTGCGGCGCACGTGGCGCCTACCGGCAGCCAATGGCTGACTACTTGGCGCGATTCCGGTGGAACAGCCAATCCAATGCATATCACCTGGCCGGGTGTTGTGCTTGGTCTGGGTTTTGTGCTTTCTTTTTCATACTGGTGCACAAACTTTCTGGTAGTGCAGCGTGCCTTGGCGGCCAAAGATATGAATTCCGCACAGCGTACCCCGCTGTTGGCCGCCTTCCCCAAAATGTTTTTCCCGTTCATTGTCATTTTACCCGGCGTGCTGGCTTTGCCGCTGTTGAAAATGCACCCGCTCGTGGCTCCGCACCCTGGCCTCGCCGCGTCACAAAACTGGAATAACGTTCTTCCCATCATGATGGGACGCTACTTCCCGCCGGGGATGCTGGGGCTTGGATTGACGGCTCTTTTGGCGTCTTTCATGTCCGGCATGGCCGGCAATGTCACGGCGTTTAACACCGTGTTTACCTATGACCTGTATGCGGCGTACATCAACCGCAACGCCAAAGACGAGCACTATTTGCGAGTCGGTAAAGTCATGACGGTTGTGGGCGTGCTGGCGAGCGTTGGCTTTGCCTATGTGTGCGCAAATATGACCAGCGTCATGGATTACACCCAGCAGGTGTTTGGTATTGTCAATGCCCCGTTGATTGCCGTGTTTCTGATGGGTATGTTCTCAACGCGTACCACACCGGCCGGCGGGTTCTGGGGTCTTATTGCCGGCAGCGTGATTTCAGGCGTACTTCTGATCATTCGCAGTCCGTGGGCCGGACAACTGGATATTATCGGCAAATATTTCAGTACGGATATGGCCGGCACCTTCTGGTGTGCGGTATGGGCGTTTCTTGGCGGGGCGCTGGTAACATATGTGGTGAGCCTGATGACCTTGAAAAAGCCTAAATCCGATCTGGTCGGCCTGGTGTACCAGGTGACACCCAAGCCCAAGGAAGATGCCGCGTTGCCGTGGTACAAACGGCCGCTTGTGCTGGGAATTATTGCTCTGCTGGCCACGCTGGCGCTGAATCTGCTGTTCTGGTGAGCAGGATTACCGAAACCGCCGTCGGCACATCGCCGGTACGGACTGACATGGAGAATTTACGATGATTGACCTTCGTCTGCCGATCGGGCTTTTCTTTCTGGCCGTGGGCATCATTCTGGCTGTATTCGGCGTGATCTCGCCGCACAATGCCCCCAATCTTCATCAGAAGATCAATGTGGACCTGTACTGGGGCGTTATTCTGCTGTTATTTGGTGCCCTCATGACGATTTTTGGCTATAAGGGCCAGAAGTCCGGCAAGAACGATTCTAAATAATCCATCCGCCCCGGTCGTATCCTTCGCGATCCTTCGCGATCATTGCAGGATCATCCGGAATGATCCGGGATCATTTATATCCCGGCCGTTAAGCCTGATTAAACTAAAACGGGCAGCGCTTTTAGCGCCGCCCGTTTTAATTGGCATGCCCCCCGCCGAATTCCGTATCTGATGCCGCACGACCGAATCGCCCGCTTAGCCCGGCTGCGGCAGAGTTCCAATGCCCGGATTTACCGGCGACTCGCCCGTTGTTGTAAGCCCGCCGGCACTACCCCGCTTTTGTTCCGCGGCCAACAGTTCGCCCACCGTCGGCTTGGAAAGCAACTGACCGGTCATCAACCGTTTGACATCTTCCGCATCCACGGTTTCATATTTGATCAGGGCATCCTTAAGATCGGCAAGCTCACGCTTCCGTTCAATCAACAGGGTGCGGGCCTCGCCGTACGCCGTGGTGATCAGCCGATGCACTTCGCCGTCAATCAATTCCGCGGTCTTTTCGCTGTATTCCCGCGCACCTTCATACCAATTGGTGTTTTCGTCATGGCCGAACCGGATCGGCCCCAGCGCATCGCTCATGCCCAGGTTGCACACCATTTCCCGCGCAATGACGCTGGCCTGTTTAATGTCCTGACTGGCGCCGGAGGAGATCTCTCCAAGATAAAGTTCCTCCGCCACGCGCCCGCCGAATAAAATGCGCAGTTCCGCCAGCAGATAACCGCGGCTGTGCGTCATGCGTTCCTTTTCCGGCAGTGAAAAAGTGGCTCCGCCATAAGGGCCGCGGGGAATGATGGTCACTTTATGCAACGGATCCGCCCCGGGGGTAAAGTACTGGATCACGGCATGACCCGCTTCATGCCACGCCGTCAAGACACGCTCTTCCTCGTCCACAACACGACTGCGGCGGGCCTTGCCAAAGCGTATTTTATCCCGGGCTTCCTCAAGATCGGTCATTTCAATCGCTTCACGATTCAGCATCGTCGCGATCAGGGCCGATTCATTGATAATCGCCGCCAGATCCGCACCGCTGAACATCGGCGTCTGGCGAGCCAGCCGGAGCAGGTCCGCATCCGGGCCAAGTTTCACCTTCCGGGCATGCACCTGCAGAATTTCATAACGTCCCTTGATGTCCGGGAGCGGCACGGTTACCTGGCGGTCAAACCGGCCCGGTCGCGTCAACGCCGGATCCAGCACGTCCGACCGGTTGGTGGCCGCGATCACAATCACCTGATCGTTGGTGTCAAAACCGTCCATCTCCACCAGTATGGCATTAAGCGTCTGCTCGCGTTCGTCATGCCCGCCGCTGGAAAAGCCGTTGCCGCGCCGCCGGCCCACCGCATCAATTTCATCCAGAAATACAATGCAGGGTGAGCTTTCCTTGGCGGTTTTGAACAAATCGCGCACCCGCGATGCACCCACGCCCACAAACATTTCCACAAAATCCGAACCGCTGATGGAAAAGAACGGCACATCGGCCTCGCCGGCGATCGCCTTGGCCAGCAGCGTTTTACCCACACCGGGCGAGCCGATCAACAGCACGCCGCGCGGAATCCGGCCGCCCAGCCTCTGGAACCGCCGCGGGTTCTTCAGAAATTCGACAATTTCCGACAATTCCTCCTTGGCTTCCTGAATACCGGCCACATCGTTAAACGTGAGGTTGGTATGTTCTTTGGACATCATCCGGTGGCGGCTGCGCCCGAAACTGCCGATCATGCCGATGCCGCCCCCGCCGGAACGCAGTTGCCGGATGAACAGGAAGTATACCAGTGCAATCAACACCAGCCAGGGGAGGATCCCCTCCAACAGCGGCATTAACTGATTGCTGGGATGGTATTTGAATGTCACGCCATGCGCATCCATTTCACGGCTGATCTTATTCCAGCCCCAAGCCACAAATTTGTGCGGCTGGCGGGTCATTAACTTCATGGCCGTATTGACCGGGTCGCCGGGCAACTGCTTTTTCAGCGTAAAGACAATGCTGCCGCTGTGATGAAACACCGCGGACTTGACGTTATTCTGCTGCAACTGCTTCTGGTATTTATCGAAACTCACCTGCTTGGGAGCGGTGCCCGTTTTCAGCAGCAACAGCAGCACCGATACCACGCCGATAATCACCAGCCATGCCAGCGTGCTGCGGCTCATAAGAAAGCTGTTTTTATCGCGCCCGGGCTTATTGTCCGGAGGCGTCGGTGCGCCGCCGGGATTTTCCTGGTTGCCGGAAGGGCCTGGTTTGGGGTCCGCCATGAGTTACCTCGTTCATAGCCGGTCCGCAGGCCGTCAGGGCCGCGAAACCGGACACGGTATTATAGTATGCCATGCAGGATTTTATAAAGCCCGCCTTCGCTCTCCAGCCTCCCATGTAATAGCTTATCCGATATTTTGCGGCAAGTTATTGACCAGATTCAACGATTTTCCCCAATTTTCCACATTTACGGTTCTATCCCGCGGAAAGCAAATACGATCCCACCGCACACCCGGTCGAACTTCGATATCCAAATAATGTTATTGCCGGCAGTCCTGCTTTTCCATCACCGGCCCGCCGACCATTGCAGCCCCATTCCGGTTTTCCCGACCGGCTTCAACGGCCGCGCGTTTTGATCCAATGCCTACTGAAAATGGTATATCATGGGTATTTCAAACCCCAAAGCGCCGCCCGGCCTTGACAGCGCCACGTGGACTTTTAAACTTTTAAACAATACCTGATCGCAGCAATTGACGATCGCGACAGAAAATCTTAAACTGACCGACTTGCACTTATGGTGGATTTAGCTCAGTTGGTTAGAGCACGGGGTTGTGATCCTCGGGGTCGCGGGTTCGAGTCCCGTAATCCACCCTTTTTTTCCAGTTGATATGCAAGCATGGCGGACCGCCCGGTTTTTCATTCTACCGCCGGAACGGCGGCATTGTCCGTGAATATCCAAGTCCGCCACTTTTGTGGAAATATCGCAATCAGCCGCCCCGGCCACCCCAGCCAAAGTACCGTACGCACCACCGTTACCGCCAAAATAGCCCCGGCGACCACGTCCGATGGGAAATGCGCATGCCGCATCACGCGCTGCCACGCCACGACCAGCCCCATGAAATAAAACAATCCCCGGCCCCGCGGATAAAACCATGACAGCCCTGCGGCCAGGGCAAAAGCCCCGCTGGTGTGGGCGGAAGGGAAAGACTGATAGGACGCCCCATGCCCGAATCCCCACGCCGGACCAAGAAAATGATACAAACCGTTTTTTAAAACCCAGGGCCGTGTGCGACCGAATAACCCCTTGAACAGGTAGCAGCACGCAACCGCGCACAAACAGCCGACGGCCAGGGCTATCGCCCGACGGCGGCCCTTCGTATCCATCATGGCCACGGCGAGGATCACAATAATCGAACAGGTCCATTGGCCGAATTGCATGGCCCATATCATTTCAAGATTCACATCCGATTTAAAGACAATCGGATGCTGATACAGCCAGCCGGCAATCGGCGTATCCAGAAAAAATGCGACGATCAATAAAACAAATGCGATCGCAAATTTCACATAGCGCGGCCACGCCAGATCAAACTGCCGCGGCGCCGGATGATACCAGAAGGGATAGTTGGACCGCGGGCCGGCCGGGGTCGCCGTTCTGTTTTCGCTGCTTTTTTCCATAAATCGTCAATATACTTTCGCCGGCGCATTGTCAAGATTTTTGCGTCCGGACGTGCGGCAAAAAGCCGATCCACCGCGCCGATCCAGCGGGCGCCGAATCCAATTTTTCCGCTCAGGAGCCTGTACTGGAACCGGCGGCGGACTGGCCGGCGGCATTCGCGGCGGGAGCAGCCGGCGCGGCGGTAAGACCTTCCGGAATCATGTACACACTTTCCTGCGGACCATGGCCGCCGGGAAAGTGCAGCCAGCTGCCGCTGTCCGGATCATCAAGGCACAGCAGCGTGTAGGCATTGCCGGCGGGCACCATATCAATGGAAGCCGAAGTGCGCGTAAGAGCAATGACGACATATTCCGCACGTTTGGCGGCATGCTCCGGTGGAGTTGGCGCAACGGCCGGAGAGGAATTGATTTTTTTGAGTTCCAGCAGGGCCAGCGATTCCAGAAGAAGTTGCCGCTGGGGCCGGCCGGAAGTAACCGTCAGGGGAACGGCATGGGCCGCGCCGGGGATGAGCAGTCCGACGGCAAAATGATCCATCATGGCACGGCATATCCAGCTTGCGGCCAGTTCAATCGCCTGTTCGGCTTTAACCCGTCCGTCGGGAAGGTCGCGCCATACGCGGACATCGACGACGACAACAATGGTCGGAGGGGTATCGGAGGTAAGTTCTCGCACCACCAGTTTTCCGGTCCGGGCGCTGCGCCGCCAGTGAATGGAGCGAAGCGGATCACCGGCGACATATTCGCGCAGACCGTAGAATTCATCGGCGCCGCCGCGGTTGGGACTGCTGACCGAACCGGTGGACGAAAATGTACGGGATCTGGCCAGCAGGCCGCGGCTGAGCATGCCGACGCGGGGGAACACCGTTATTTTCTGCGGAAGCACGGTGTGAACGGCGCGGTTGATAAAGCCGAAGGGGAACGAACAGCAGACACGCTGCTCATGCAATTCCACCACACCGCGGTGCTTGGGAACCAGGTAGGTGGTTACAAATGTGGTCTGCCCCGGCCCAAGATGCAGGCAATACCCTTCCGGCAGCGTGGCGAGTTCACCGGTGTGGCGGGCCTCCGTCACGCGAATGGCGCAGGACGGCATGAATCTTTTGGCATTGGCAACGCGGTACTGCACCTCAACCGGCTCACCGGCTATGGCATGATCGGCGACGCTGCGCGTCACCACCAGTTTTTTAAGCAGCAACGAACCAAGCACCGCGGAAATGAGCAATGCACCGGTTACCACACCCAGCGCCCAGAACAGTATGTTTGTCTGGCTGTTGACCGCGGCCATCAACACAAAGGCCACCACGCCGGCGAAAACAAATCCGGCGGAAGTGAGTTCATAATATGTACGGCGATTCAGCGGCTTCACGAATAATCTCTGAATTACCAGGCCCGCGTTTACAGCGGGCAATGCACATTCTGCAGAATTTCCTGCATGATACGCACCGCCGTGCTGACATCGCCGTTGGCCATATAGCTGCGGGTAATGACACGATGCGCACAGACCGGCGCGACCATTTCCTTGATATCATCCGGCGTGACATAATCCCGGCCGGCTACCAGCGCGCGGGCCTGCACCGCCTGCATGAGGGCCAGCGAACCGCGGGGCGAAATACCGGTGTGCAGCCCGTCATGCTTGCGGGTGGCATCCACAATATCCATCATGTATTCCATGAGGACGGGATCAATTTTCACCTGCGTAGCCTGCCCTTGAAGCACACGCACTTCATCGGCGGTCAGGACCGGGTCCAGACGGTCGAGCCGGTTGCGACCGGGCTGCTCCCGCAAAATGGCCAATTCGCGGGATCGTTCCGGATACCCCAGCTGAATTCGCAGGAGAAAACGGTCCAGCTGGTTTTCCGGTAAAAAATAAGTTCCTTCAAATTCAAACGGATTTTGCGTTGCCACAACCATAAAAGGCTGCGGCAGGGCCATGGTTTGGCCGTCGGTGGTAATGGAGCTTTCATTCATCGCTTCCAGCAGGGCGCTTTGGGTGCGCGGTGTGGTGCGGTTAATTTCGTCGGCCAGCACAATATTGGCGAACACCGGACCGGGCTTAAAATCAAAAGTCTGGCGTTCCTGGTTGTATATGGAAACTCCCAGAATATCGCTGGGCAGCAGATCCGGCGTAAGCTGGATACGGCTGAACTGGCAATTAATGCTGCGCGCCAGCGAGCGGGCCAACACGGTTTTGCCCACGCCGGGAACATCCTCTATAAGCACATGTCCGCGCGCCAGCAGCCCCACAAGCAAATGCGTAATAGCCTCCGACCGGCCGAAGAATACGGTTTCGATGCTCTTCCTAAGTCTTTCCAGTGGGCTCATTCTGCTATACCTTCCGCCAAGTTTAACGAATCTGCAGTTCCATGCCCGTCAACCCATCCCAACCTTAAATTCAATTTTCGCCGGCCGTAGACGCCGGCGCTGACTGGACGCAGCCTTGCATGCCTTATACTTCAGGCAGCCAGTTGCTAAGACTGCGGGCTTAAGTATAAGGCCGGTCAGGGCCCGGCACCAAGAACATTGACCGTCGCCGTGTCGCGAGCGGACGGCCAATCCGTTGCGCTGCCGCCCATTTTATCGGCAATTCACCCGGAAATTGACCAGCGACAATTTATTCAGTATTGCGATTTTCAAGCGGCAGGCTCAAATCGCCGCACCGTTGAATCAAAAATTTGATCGTTTCGAGCCGGCACCGGCACCGTGGGGAGAATCGAAAACGGCGGGCAGGCAAAGTCACGATTTATGATATAGTGTCTCGTGTTCCGGCTCGGGTGGCGGAACTGGCAGACGCGCCGGATTTAGGTTCCGGTTCCGAAAGGAGTGCAGGTTCGATTCCTGTCCCGAGCATTCGCCCCATTTGGCACAGCCGTGCCATT
>JAKBBN010000097.1 GCA_021808485.1 Planctomycetota bacterium
GCAGAGCGGATGATTATCACCAATCGCTCCATTGAAAACGGGAGAACCCTGGCGGAAAAATATGGCCTGCAGATGGAGCCGTTTGAAAATCTCGATGATCTTCTGGTTCAAGCGGATGTTGTGCTGACGGGCACCGGATCACGCGAACCGATTATCACCGCCGCGCAGATGAAAAGGTTGATGCGTCAACGGCACTATCGGCCGCTGGTCATGGTGGATATTGCCGTACCGCGTGATATTGACCAGACGGTTGGCCGCGTTCAGAACATTTTTCTTTATAACATTGATGACCTGGAAATGACCGCGCAGGCCAATCGGGACCGCCGCGGCGATCAGGTGGATCGCTGCCGGGCGCTGATCGGCCGTCATGTGATGGAATTCGGCCAATGGTCCGGCAGCCGGTCCGCCGGGCCGGTGGTGCGGGCGCTGTACGACCATGTCCGTTCGATGGGGCAACGGGAAGTGGAGGAAATGCTTGCCGGGCAGCCCGGATTGACCGAATCGCAGCGTGACGCTGTTCGCAAAATGACGCACCGGCTGATAGGCAAAATTCTGCACGCTCCGGTTTCGCAGCTAACCGGTCAAAGCCATGACACCGGCGGCCATGAAACAATGCATCTGGCCAGAGCGATCGTACAGTTGTTCCAGTTACCGCCGGAACAGGCCGCGGATTCCATCGAGACGCGTGCCGGCGTGACGCCGACAGATCTGCCCGAAAGATCGGTTGCACCGGTTGCGGAGAAAAATCCCGTTTGACACCGCTCGCATCCGGTTGGATTCGGCGGTTGTCTTCAAACGGGCCGGGTGATTTGAATACCCCAAGCATCCGCTTTGCCGCGTCAATGCCCGGTCAAACCATACGCACGAATGTATGCAATCCGCATTGCATACCGGCCGGGACCGGGTGTTTTCCCGCCGACATAATTTCCACCCACAGCCATGTTCAGGATCAGATGGAACGCGTGGTTAAACGGTGCATTGGGATTATGTGATGCGTCCGACTGCGGAACGGTCCATCCCCCCTGCCGTGTTTCATAGCAGTATCCATCCACAAACCAGCTTATCCGCACAAGTTTTTTTGCCGGATGATGCGGATCTGCGACAGGTTCCCATTCCAGCGCGTAGGTGTGCCATCCAGTGGCGGACTGTCCGTGGGGCAGGCGATAGATTTTTGTCTGCGTATTGTCCTGATTCCACCGGTTTCCGGAATGCAGGCTTCCCTGCACGTGATGCACCCAATTCCCGCGCGATTCCATGATGTCAATTTCACCGGACTGCGGCCAGGCCCCGAAGACCGATTTTTGCGGCATCATCCAGATAGCCGGCCAAAGGCCGCGGCCTTTGGGCAGGCGGGCGCGAAATACAAAGAGTCCGTATTTTTGATTGAATATGTTTCGCGTGGTAATCCGTGCCGACGTATAGCGCACACGACCGCCGAATTTGCGACCAATCACCTGGATATTCAGACAGCCTTGGGCAACAAAGGCATTGCGCGCACTTTTGGTATAAACCTCCTGCTCGTTATTGCCCCAACCTCCGCCGCCAAGGTCGTAATGCCATCCCTTCAGGGAGGCTTTGCCTTTATTAAACTCATCATGCCAGGTCAGATACCAGTGCCGGCCGGCAGGCGGTGCAATACCAGGATTGCCCGATTTTGCAGCGATGCCGGCCATGGCGCCGGTTACGAGAATTGTCAGGACGGCAAGCCCCGCAGCGGCGACAAGTGTAACTCCTGTGAGAAATTTACTTTTTTGCATTTTAAGTCCTCAAAGCGGCAGTATAACAAGACAACTATCAAACGCCCGGTGGGCGGCGGTTTTAAGCAAGGAAGATGAAGGCAACACCATATGACACCAAAATCATGATATATAAACAGATACTGCAACAGTTACACAAGTTAATCAAAGTCGCACGCTTTGTCAATTTTGACAAACACGAATGTTGTACTGGAATAGAGTTCTCGCCCCTTTGCCGAAGTAAAAGTGTCACACTTGCAGGTGTCTTTGGCCGATGGGCCGGGGACCGAATCGCCGGCATCATTCCGATAAACGGCTGCGTGAACCATGCCAGCCCTTGGCAAAATCACGTATTTGGCAAACGTTAACGCTACCGCCAGCCATGCCGGTAACGTAAAAGCCATGAAATTGCGGTTATCCGCCACGGCCGGGCTGATGCACTGCGTTTGAACGGAAATAGAATCGCCGCAGCGTTTGCTGCGGCGATTCTGCTTTTACCAGGCGAAACGATTTAGGTACCGCTTAAAACGCCAGCGCGAGGGTTTGATGCGCTGCCGAACCGGCCGGCGCGGATCGTTCGCCGCGGCCCGTTCTTGGAAGGCCGCGGATGATTCTCCTGATTGCTGGCGGAGGGTTCAACTGATTAAGCGTGGCGGTGCCGCTGGCCCCTTTTTCAATCCACCAGCGGATCAATTGAATCTGGCCGGCCGTTAACTGGCGGCGGCTTCGCGGCGGCATGTGATGATGGTTCCAGCGGGGCAACGTGATCATGCGATACAGCCTGCTCCGATTGGGGTTACCCGGAATAACCACGGGATGGCCGCGGCTGCCGCGGCGCAGCCATGCATAGGAATCCAGCCGAAGATGGGCTTTCTGCTTATCGCGGCCATGACAGCGAATGCAGTCCGCCGTAAATATCCCCTGAATGTAATGATCGTAAAAATTGGAACCAGCCAGGTCCACGGGCTGCAGCGAAACGCTCTGATTTGTTTTCGCAACGGAATAGAACGCCTCCGACGCAGTCACAGAAGGCCCGGCGGCAATGCTTCCATTCGCGGATAGACTGGCGGAATCGCCAAGCAGCGGCTTGAGGGCGGGCGGCGCATATTTGCTTAAATAGCGGCTGCCGAAAGTCAGTGATCCGCCGAAATGAGCGGCAATGGCCATTACCAGCACTGCCGGAATAAGAACGGAATAGTATGCCACACCAGCTTTACGCCAACGGACCCAGACCGCAAGCAATATAAGGCTCAAAACCGCCACGGATGTTCCCAGCCAGCGATGCCAGAACAAAATACGATGGTTGTAGCCGCCACCGGCCGCCAGCATCCAGCCGCAGGTAACGGTTACCACCGCGGCAACGGCAAGCAATGATATGATGAAGCCACGGGCGGCCGTAATGTGGGAGTACTTTTTAAACCGGCCGGCAATTTCCAGAAGAGCCAGCAAAATCAGGAAACCAACCGGCAAATGCACCAGGAGCGGGTGAAAATGCCCGAAAAATTTAATCCAGTTGGTCGCAGCTGCCAAATTCATCATCGTGCCCATCTTGTATATGCTCCTTGCTAAACGCCCCGCAGTTAATCTTACTCGCTGTGATATATCGTATTACGCACAAGTTTTCATCGGCGCAATGTGCCGCGTGCAGGTTTAGTACGCGTAACATCGCTCCAAGTTTCATAATTTCGCAAAAATGGTGACGACATGCGCACCGCAGCCGCCATGATAAAATTCCGGACAATAGCTTAAGGCATAACCCCGGCACTGTGCATCCGCAAAGAGCCGCCCCCAATTCAGCCGGCGGGCGCAAGCGATTTTGCAAACGCAGCTACAGATTCCGGATCATTACGCCACAGGCACGGCCACCGGGGTCGCCGGCGGTGCTTCCGACAGCACTTCATCCACAAGACCATAGCTCTTGGCAGCATGCGCATCAAAGTATTTGTCGCGCTCCTGATCTTCAGCCACTTTTTCCCGCGGCTGTCCGGTCAATTGCGCCAGCAAATCGGTCAGGGTATCTTTGGTCTTTAAGATTTCCTCGGCTTGGATGGCGATATCGGCCGTCTGCCCGTAAATCCCGCCGAACGGCTGGTGAATCATGACTTTGGCATGGGGCAGGGCATATCGCTTGCCTTTGGATCCGGCCGCCAGCACAACGGCCCCGCCGCTCATGGCCGTGCCGACGCAGAAGGTCGCGACATCGCAGGATAAAAATCGCATCGTGTCGTAAATTGCCAGCGTGTCATTAACGGAACCGCCGGGAGAATTGATGTACAGGTTAATATCATGATCTTTGCGTACGGACTGCAGATACAACAGCCGCATGATCACGTTGGTTGCCGACACATTGTCGATTTCCCCCACCAGAAATACCACACGGTTTTCCAGCAGCATTTCGTCAACCGTCATCTGCCGCCAGCGCTGGTAATCGCCGGCAATCCGCGGGTCAACAGACCGTCGGGAATCCACCACAGCCGACAAGCCGGCCGCACCGGGATTCTGATAGGGAACAGGCATCACTGGAATTCCGCTTGAATTGAATAATGTCATAACCAATGCACTCAAAAACACGATCTACCGGCCGTATCCGGGATGCAACATCATACGCATCACGGGCTTGCGGGGCCAGTCTATTCAAATTCACGGAGAATACAATCCCGCATCTGACGCAGTTCATCCGGTGAATGCACCGGGATTGAGGGGCCTGCTTCAACCGGTGCTTTCAAATCTACCCAGCTGCGGCAGCCGACATAATCGCCATGCATCGGTATTTCGAGGCGCTGCTTCAACCGGTAAACATCCAGCAACACCAGGTACAACGGATAGTTCGGCCGATAGTTAAACCGCATATCCAACATGCGGTGATTCCAGATGTGCATGGCGTCCAACCGCTCCATCCGTACTCGATCCGGCACTTGCGCAATCCAGTACACCCTTGCCCAGCAGTTGATCTCTATTTTGGCCGGCTCCTGCGCGGTCGGCATAACCTGCGCGGCATATTCCGGTTTGAGCATGGCGGCATCCTGATGAACATAAGTGGGATACAGGAGAAACTGCTTGTGTTCCAGCTCAAATTCACCGCCGCTTTCGTAGATTCCACCCTTGCGGAGCAGCAGGCTTTGCCTGCCGGAAGCCAGCAGGTCGCACAGCAAGGCCCATTCTTTCAAGGCGGTATGAAATGTCTGCGGTTCGCATGGATTTTGCATCTGGTCCGGAGTCTCCGCGGCGCCGGCATTTAATCGCGGCCGAGAAAATGAAACTTCTGTATATAGGTCAGCATCAGGTAATTTTTTCCGTTAAAGTTCGTTACCCGCCCGCTGACACGAAACGCAATCAGGGTGCCATGCCGCGCCGCAATCCGCTGCATTTCCATAAGCAGCGGGCCGGGCATCACCATTATGGTGGGACTGTATTTGCCGGAACCGTTGGATTCCATGGCCAAAAACCACTGATGCGTCGCCGGGTTGTGCATCAATCGTGCACGACGATTCCAGATGTAAGCCCCTTCCGGCCGCACCTGCCATTCATGCCCCGCGTTGAATTCAGGGGAATTTAACGCCGAGCGCACATAGGCGGATTGCAACGGCGTTTTCAAGGGTGGAAGATCACGGGCGATATGATGCCTAAGCAGATTCGCCAGGATTTTCGACGGCGATTCCAAAGCCGCGCGACGCCGGCTGATTTTTCCGACAGCCACCGCGGTCCCACTTTTGTGCGGCAGCCTAGCCAGCGTCTGAACGCCGGGGGACAGCAACAGATAAGGCTTGCCGCCATAAAGCGACACCTGCCCGCTGACCAGAAACAGAGGCGTCCGTCCGGCGCCTTCAGGTCGTTTTATTTCGTGATTTGCCGCAGTCAATTGGGCCAATGCCGCATTGGGAAGCAGCCGAATCGTCTTCGGCCAGCCGGCGTGTGGATAAAGCCAGATAAAACGATAATACCCACCCACCGCGGTCGTGCTCACCCGGCCCACCTGCTGCGAAAGCAGCATATTCTGCTTAAGGCCCGGTAAACCGCCTTTCCCTGCCTTGGAGCGGGCATTCGCCGATTTTCCGGAATCACCGTGATGCGATGCCGTTGTCGCGGCCGTCCCGCGCCTGCTTTTGGCGGATGCCGCCCCCGGTCCGGCAAACGCGAGCAGGCTGCAGGCCATAATCAGCGTCATGATTGCAAAATTGCGGTGATTCATCGCTTTGTTTTACCCATTTTCAGAGCCACAGCGGCACAGCACATATCCTTGCCGGGCAATCGCACGGCCGCACGGATAACTTTATCCCACAATTGCCGTCGCTTCAATTTCCACCAACGCCGCATCGTCAATCAGCTTGGCCACCTCCAGCAGTAGCGTGGCCGGGCGAATGTCGCCAAAAACATCCCCATGGACGGCGGCTATTTTTTCCCAGTCTCCGATCCGCTTTAAATAAATCCGCGTCATCATCACGTCTTCCATTCGTCCGCCAAGCGCCTCAATTGCGGATCGAATAATTGCCAAAGACCGTTGCGACTGTTTGCCGGCATCCGGTGAAAAGCTCTTGTCCGCCTCGATGCCCACGCTGCCGCTGACAAAAATCTGATTTCCCTTGCGCACGGCGCGGCTGTAACCAAGTTTTGGCTCCCAGATGCTGCCCGTACTGACGGTCGTCCGTCCGTGGCGGGGAATTATTTGAATTGCCGCCGCCGGTGTTGTTTGACTCACACAAGTCTCCAGTTTCATGCTTCGGGCCTTTCGGCGAGCGAATCGCACGATTTTTCGCCATGGCCCTTTACGATGTGATTATACGGCCGTCCTCCGGATGTCTCAAAACACTTTGTCCATACAAATAGGTTGGCTATCGTGGAGCACAAACCGGGAGCGGAGCCAACGCGACTCAAGGATTACCGCCCGATCAATGCCTAATATTGCGGCGATTATCGATGGATTTGCTTAAATACAACGAATTACATCATAATTATTAGGCATGTTTGCACTTTTTGCCTAAATAATAATAATTGTGCCCGGATAAAGCGCATTTAACAGGCTTTATGAATTTACACCGTGCTTTTTTAAGGTCCTCTTGCATATCGCAAACTGTTTTTAGGCAATTAACCTTAATTATCGACGACATTTTCTAGGATGAGGAAAAATGAACGGAGCTTTGTCGGTTTTCACCAATGATAAACGGAGGAATTCCATCCGGAGCATGCCGCTGGTATTGGCCGCGGTGTTCGCCGGACTTTTCGCCGTTGCGACCCGCTGCAGTGCCCACCCCGTTGAATCCGTGGCGCCGATTGCCCATATTGTTGACACAGGCAGCACGGCGTGGATGCTGGTTTCCTCCGCACTGGTGATGTTCATGATTCCCGGCTTGGCGCTATTTTATGCCGGCATGGTGCGGCGCAAGAATGTCATCGCCACAATGATGCACTCCTACACAGCGCTGGCCGTGATCACATTGCAGTGGGTGATCGTGGGCTATTCCTTGGCCTTTGGACACGATCATTTCGGACTGCTGGGCTGGAACAGTTCAGACATATGCCTTGCCGGCTTTTCCCCACATCATCTGGTCAATGAGAATGGACATTACATTCCCGAAACGGTTTTTTGCATGTTTCAGGCCATGTTCGCCATGATAACCCCGGCGGTTATCGCCGGTTCGCTGGCGGAACGAATGAAGTTCAGTTCATTTATCTTGTTTATCCTCCTATGGTCCACCTTTGTGTACGACCCGCTGGCTCACTGGGTCTGGGGCGGCGGCTGGTTAAACCGGATGCATGTCGCGGATTTCGCGGGCGGTACGGTTGTTGAAATAGCCTCCGGCGTGGCGGGTTTGATGATTGCCTGCGTCATCGGCCCCCGCCAGGGCTATCCGAACCATGTGCTGCAGCCTAGTTCGCTGGCCCTCACGTTTTTAGGCGCCGGAATTTTATGGTTCGGATGGTACGGATTCAACGCAGGTTCCGCCGGTGCGGCCGATGCGGTAGCCGGCGCTGCGTTTTTGAACACCACCATTGCGGCATCGGCGGCGGCTGTGGCATGGAATATTGCCGAATACATTCACCATCGCAGGTGCAGCAGCCTGGGACTTGCCTCCGGCATCGTGGCCGGACTGGTCGCCATCACACCGGCATGCGGTTTTGTTGCGGTGTGGGCGGCGCCAATCATCGGCATCGTGGCCGGTGCGGCATGCTATCTGGCCGTGCAGATGAAAATCGGTCTTGGTTATGATGATTCGCTGGACGCATTCGGTGTACACGGCGTGGGCGGATTTGTCGGCATGCTGCTGACCGGCATATTTGCCGCATCCGCGGTCAATGGCGTACGCGGCTTGATAGAAGGAAATGTTCATCAACTGCTTGTACAGTTGATTGCGGCGATTGCCACAATGGGATTTGTCGCAACCGGAACGTTGATCATCGGCTGGCTGTTGAAGGTAACAGTCGGGCTGCGGGTGCCGGATGTCATTGAGGTTGAAGGCCTGGACCTGGGGATTCACGGGGAAAGCGCTTGGGATGTTGGAGCCGTGCCGGAGCAATAACGGAGTCAGCGGGATTGCTGCAAAGAAAGACACACCGCAATTTCCCGCGGACAGCCTCCATGGATCAAGGTATTTGAGAAATGCTCCGGCTGTTCTCTATGTTTGGTATTGACCAACGCCTGAATTCAGCCGCTGCGCCGCTGCACGGGACGGTCGGCTGGAAGATGGGTTCGGCGGCAATCGGGTAGCATTGATGAATTAATCATGAATGCACCTTTTCGTGACGTGCCAGCATTTGCACGAACTGGGCAATCTTCTTCGCGCGCGTTTCGGCCTTCCTCGCGGTTTGAATTCTGAACAGAATGGCGTATCGATTCCGGCTATCAAGGGTTGCAAAGAAGTTCCCGGCCCGCGTATTACCGTCCAGTGCGGACTGAAGGTCATTTGGTACTGTGGCCGTACTGGCCGAGTCGTACGCTAAATCCCAGCGTCCGTCACTTTTGGCGCGATCAACCTCCCGAAGTCCGGCCGGTTCCATTTTTCCGGCTTTTATCAGGGCAAGCGCCTTGTTCTTATTGATCTTCGACCAGACACTTTTGCCCGAGCGTCGAGTGAAATTCTGGAGCCAGAATTGCCCACTGTGGGCCCGTTTTTGCCCATCTATCCATCCAAAGCAAAGCGCGATCTCAATGGCTTCATCGTATGAAACTGACGGTAAACCGCTGCCTTTTTTTGCGAGTTGCAACCATACTCCAGGCGACGATTCGTGGTTTTCCTTCAGCCAACTGGCCCAGTCTTTCCGTCGTTCAAAGTAGTGAACCGGCAGCGTTGTGGATAACTTGGATTGAGGTTTCACGTAAGGTTCTCCGCACGCCGGCGATCAACCGCATAACCTGGCCGCATCCCGTGTCGTGTTCCAGCGGGCGGGCAAAACCGGCCAACAATCCGCCCACCGGGTCGACGCCTCGCTGATCCCCCGTTTACGTGCGGCGCGGGCGGGCGGATAGACAATTCGGAGCCGATCTGGCTTTTACCCTGTCATGCTGCCGGATTCGTATTTCGCCGGCCACGCGCGACGCTTCGGGGCTTCTTGCGGTCGATATCGTGTGTCCGGGTAACGCTGGCGGGCAATCAGCGTCTTGAGGCCGCCTCCGCCGCGTCTGCCCCGTGGAACTCCCCTGCCTTACCCCGACGAGCGTCGATGTGCTGCGCTATCCGGGAGCCGACGTTGGGGCCCGGCCACGGCGACGACCACCTTGGCGTATCATTCGTCACGGCCGCCATATCATACCGCCGCTTGACAACCAGTAAGTCCCCCTTATCTTGAAGCACACCGAATCTTGAAGCACACCGACCTCGCAAGTTGCGCGGCTTCCGCATGTGTGGCGCGATTTCCTGATCCAAGTGGTATCGCGCCGGGTTTTGCGGATTAGGGTGCCGGAGGCGTTATAGAGATAGGCCGCAAAATTGCCTACGGTGACCGAAGGTTTTCCGCTGACGTACGCAAGCCTGCTGAATTATCCTCGCCTGCATTTCGACTCTTACTCCGCTGTCGTCTTTCCCGCCTGCCGCAGTTCGTGCAAATCGCTCAGGATTCTTTCGTATTCCGCCTGAGGCAGGGCCTTCGGGGCCACCAGCAGCAGCTTGTCGATATCCGGATTCATAAACCGCTCCTCGACATAATCGATCCAATGATTATCCGCACGAATGTGCTCACACCAATGCGGATCATCCGCCACCCGCCGGTCGATGAATAACTGTGTCTCCCGGTCGCGCCGGATCAGATGCCACGGCACGCCCTGTATGTCCAACATCTCCGCGTGCGCCTCTCTGATATCCAAGGCCCAATCCACTTCGGAATAGTATTGAGCGTTAGCCTTCTCGAACGCCCGCAGCAGTGGTTCAGGTTTGAAATACCGCGCCTCAACACATGGATAAGTCTCTATTTTTATTCGGCCGATGCGGCCGCGCAACGTCACGTGCTGCAATAGCGGATGCCAGCACACCAATTCCGTTTGCGTCTCGATATTTTCCACCGTGACATTCCGGATAACCGACGGCCCAATCGCCACCGGATGCAACAATCGGCAATTGCATACCTGCACGTTGCGCACCTGCGCCAGCTTATCCGGCTCAACCGTCTGGGAGAGTACGCACCAGTGAAACACGCAGTCGTCAACCAGCAGGTCCGAGAACGACCGCCCTGTGCCTGAACCGCGCTCGCCAAAGAATTTACGTTTGCGGACCACCTGCATGGACACATTTACCTCCGACGCGTTGACAACCGATCAAGCTAATCCGGCTTGGTGAATCCCTTATCCCGCAGCTCATGCAGGTCCCGAAGAATTTGCCGGCCTTTCCGAGGCGGACAGTTCTTGGGAGCCACCAGAAGGAACTCGGTTGCGCCGACGATGTGCGGTTTTGGTGATTGCCAACAGTAGAAGCCAGCCCTGGAAAGACTTCCGGCGAATTCATGGCCTGCCGCCATTGGCGCTGCAAGGTTTTCAAATCCGCCAAGCGCTGGCGCGCCTGGGCCGCGGCCAGCAATTGCTGGGCGGTGGCGGTGGCCACATGCCGCGGCACATCGCAGCGCTCACCGCTGTCGGTCGCCTGGAGCGGCCACTGCTCAACGGTCCAGTCCAGATGAGCCAGTTGGAGGGCTTCACGGCCCGTATTGTATGCGGACGGGACTTCCGGCGAAGGACCCGCGACTGGTGCTCAACGGGATTATCCGGGTTCCGGGCGGTTGAGGTTGCGGGGTCAAGATTGTTCGGTTTTTATT
>JAKBBN010000098.1 GCA_021808485.1 Planctomycetota bacterium
GTCCTGCAGGCTGCCGGCATGCACCACCACCGCCAGAATCATCCCCAGCGTGTCGACGACGACATGCCGCTTGGCGCAGTTGTACGAGCAGATAGGTCGGTTGCAGGTGGAATTATCCTGGCTAAAAAAAAGTCTGGACTGGACGCCTGACCAGAAACGTCAGGCGGTGGATGCCGGCCATCCTCGGTTGTCGGTACGGCGGCAGTGTGAACTGCTGGGGCTATCCGCTATGGTGGTTAATCCAATTTCCGCCAGTGCGGCGGTTAAGGCGGCATCTATACGCAAGGCTTCCACCGACAGCGGATACAGCGCGGCTGGAAGCTCCGATAAGACAACATGGCTCGCCGGCCGTCCGGAAAACCGGGCCAATGCATATGCCGCACCCAAGGAGGGGGCTGCGGCAAGCCGGCAGGTCAATCCATTATTTTTCAAGGCCCTATGGAGGCGAGCTAACATGCTGCGGCTGCCGCCAAACAGGTGCGCCGCTCCCTGAATATCCAGCAGCACCGCCGCCCCTGCCGATACGTGAGATTCTTCAGATGCGGCATGGCGTATTTCCACCAGTGGTGTAAAACGCATCGCCCACCCGGCGAGTTGCCGCAGTTTGTGCTCCGCCGCAAAACGGTCAAAACGCCGCACGACGGCGGCAGGCAATATGGACCGGGCCTGTGCCAGCGGCGTTCCCGGCGTAATGCCCCGGCTGCGTGCCTGTGGGCAGCAGCGCATAACCAGTTCACTGCTGCCGGCGCTTTTTATCAGAAGCAGCGGGGGGGGCATGGCGCATTTCCAGCGGCTGAAATTTTCCGTTTTGCACGCAGTGTGCACACTGAATATCCCAGTCCGGCAGGTATATACAGATAAAACGGCCCATACAACAAACTCTGAATATCCGGCCGATCATTCCAACAACGGGTTTGACGCACCGGAAGTATGTTCGGTATTTGTTAGGTATACATAAATCCGGAGGCGATGTCAATGCCGGTTTTTTCCCCGCCAAATATCCGGTCCTGTTGACGGGCCCGCGATTCCCGTCGGACGCAGCCCGCGTCAATTTCTGTATCAACTTTGCACCATGCTTGGATTCGCGGGGCTAATTTGTTAGCATGAAGCCTGTGATTTGGAGCATCCATCCATGAGCGACTGGCAGGAAGCGGAGCAGCGTGTTGAACGTGCGCATGACCTGTATGAACGCGGCCGCTGGGAAGAAGCGGTATCCGAGCTGCGGCGCGCCATCGAATTGAACCCCACCATCGGCGCGTGGTATTTCAATCTGGGTATTACCTTGGACATGATGGAACGCCATGATGAAGCACTGGCCGCCTATCGCAAGGCATTGTCTCTGGATCCGGAAGACCTGGAAACACTCAATGCCGCCGGGACCGATTGCGTCCGCATCGGGCGCTATAAACAGGCCATTCGCTTTTTTGAACGTGTCCAGAAGTTGGATCCCGCATTTGAACCCTGCTACTGCAATCGCATTACCGCTTATAGCGAACTTGGCGAGCACGAGCGGGCGGAGGAAATGTTTTATCTGGCCCGGCAATACAAGGAAAAATGTCCGGCCTGTTTTTATAACATGGGCGGCTCGCTGTTTGCCCGGGCGGATTATGACCGTGCACTTTGGTGCTGGCGGCAGGTGCTGGAAATAGATGCCGACTACCCCCAGATTCATGCCCGCATTGCCGATGTGCACTGGGCCAAGGGGCAGTTGACTGACGCACGGCGGCACTTAATGGAAGAACTGCGGTGCGATCCGGGCAATCTGGACACGCTGCTGGACATGGGCGAACTGCTGATGGAAATGCGGTTACCCGCCGCCGCCGGCGAAAAATTTCGTCAGGTTCTGGATCTTGATCCGGAAGAACCGACCGCTCATTACCAGCTTGGCGTGCTTGCACAAAGCCAGGGAGATAACGGCCTGGCTCTGGAGCGGTTTAAATTCGTTCTGCAGCAGGACCGGCATTATGTCGGCGCGCATCTGCAGATTGCCCGCATCCGGCATCGGCAGAAAAACCGTCCGGAAGCCGTGTACCACGCCAATTGCGAACTCGCCCAGCCGGATCTGGATGAAGCCACACTGCTGGAACTTGGGCGGCTGTTCATGGATATGAATCAGTTTGAATCCGCCCAATCCGCGCTGCAGCGACTGGTGGAATTGAATCCACATCATGTGGAGGGGCGGCATACATTGGCGGTGACCCTGCTTCTGCAAAATCGCCTGGCTGAGGGTATCGAACAGTGTCGGGCCGTGCTCAAAATTCAGCCAAAATACATGCTGGCAATGTCCAATCTGGCATTGGCTTATTTGAGCCGGAATGATCTGGCCAGGGCTCGTTACTGGTTGATCCAGGCCATGGAAATTGCTCCGGAAGACCCCCAGCTAAGGCAGATTCAAAGCCGCCTCCTCATGGCGGTGCTTCTGCGGCATTTCCGCCGCGCGGGCCGTGCGTTATGCCGACTACGGCGCTGAATCATAGCGATGGCCGGTTCCGGCGGATTCACTGTAAATCTTTTTTGCCGCATCCGGATGGGGGGGGCATATCCGCCCGGACACTCGGGCGGATTCACTGTCCCGGACGATGTATTTGGTTGCCCAGGTAATTCATCACATCAGCCACGGATTCCCTTCGCGGCCCCGTTGCCGCCGTCCAATGTATGATTTCACCGGCGGCCATCTGGGCCTCCACGCGTCGGCACGCACCTATTACGGTGGAATGATTGCGTTTGCCCATGATCCGGCCGATATCCGGAAAACTCAGCCCGGTGTGCTGGCGGGCAAGCTGCATGGAAATGCCGCGGGCCTGCGATAGAAGACGGTGGCGGCCCTGTCCGATGAGATCCCTGGCGGCAAGGCCGAAGTATTCCGCGACACAGCGCACAATCACATCCGGCGCCGCCGGTGCGAGGGGTTTATAGCGGTCGCATACGTCCCGCACCAGTTTTTCGTTAACGGTGGGGTTTTCCGGCGAATTTTCGTCGGATGACACGAGTTCTTTGCGCGCAATCAACCGGTGCGCCATCCCCTCCAGATCGCGCACTGTGGCCGCCGGTTCCCGGGCCAGTCGAACCAGTGTTGTATCGGGAAGATTCCAATTGCGGCGCCGGGCCATTCTCCGCAAAATTTCCAGCCGTGTGGGCATATCCGGGGCATCCACCCGGATCACCATGCCGCTGACAAAACGGCTGGTTAATGATTCAATCATGGATTCAATTTCACGCGGGGGCCGGTCGCTGGCCAGTACGATTTGCCGGCCGTGCGAATCCACCTGAATAAAGGTATGCAGGAACTCCTCCTGTGTGCGCAGCTTCCTGGCCAGGAAATGGATGTCATCCAGAACCAGCAAGTCCGCCTGTCGCAGCCGTCGCCGGAAGTGCTCCATACGGTTGTGCCGGATGGCCTCCAGAAAGTCATTGGTGAACTGCTCACCGGTCATGTAAAGCCATCGCTTGGCCGGATGCAGGCGGGCGAAGCGGTGGCAGATGCCCTGCAGAAGATGGGTTTTTCCCAATCCGCAGTGACCGTGAATAAACAACGGGTTGTATTGGCGCGGGGGTTCTTCCGCGGCCCGGCAGGCTGCGTGGTACGCCAGCTGATTGCCCTGGCCGGGAACAAAATCTTCCAGAAGATGACGCGGATTTAATAAGGGTGCCGTGACGGCGGGCGCCGGGGCTTCGGTTGATTTGGCCGGCGCCTGCGGTGGTGGAACGGTGCACAAATGTTTTCCGGGTTGAACTTCAATTTCAATCCGCAGCGGCATCCCGGCCAATTCCGCGGATACTTCGGTAATCTGGCGGATAAATTTCTGCCGGATCCATTTGGCGGCGAAGCCGTTGTCTACCACAAGGTAAACGGCCGTCGGATCGCAGCGCCATGCCGTCTTGCCGGCAAACCATTGTGCCCAGTGTGCCGGCCCCAGTACGGTTTCAAGCCTTTCCGCAAAATCCTGAACATTCAGCCGTGGCCCCTCCACCGGCTTTTCCATAACTCCGCCCGCCAGGCCGACGCACTCTTCCCTGATATCCGTCATGACACTCACCGGAGACTCCTTTCCACGCATGTCCTGTAAACCGTATGGCTGTAACCCGTGGATCAAATTCCGCGGGCCGTGAACCATCCTGGTTCTGCAAGAAGCGCGGCGGTCCATCGCCGGCGTAAACGGGAAAACGGGGGAGCAACGGGCTGTAGAATGCCGGCCCGATGTCCGTCCGCAGTCATGTGCTGCAACGGTCGCGGACGCTGCGACGCGTTTAATAAGTCAATGGAACGGGCGTGAGCCTCCGGTTCGGATGCTGCATCAACCGTGTCATGACGTCTGTACCTGCCTGACCGGCGTTAGAAAACGCGGCGGGACAATTCCGTCCGCCCGCCGCAATTTCGCCTCTGCCGCCATTCGCCGCGATGCATATTCTGCAAGCCCTCCGGGCCTGATAAATATGTCCGACATGCGAAAGCCGCAAGAAACCGCCTCGGCGAGATAGTAATAACATTTTGTCAGCGCGCTCTCAATGGTACTTTTTCAATTTTCTTTTCCACACGCAATGATGTGTGACGAAGTGGATGAAACCCGTTCAAAAAAAAACTTTTTCAACCGGATTTCCACACCGCAATTGTTCAATTTGTGCATAAATCGTGTAATCGGCGACAACCGCTTATCGTAAAAGAGGTTGGACCGGGTATTGGCCGTCACGCAGCGGCCTGTGGGGCCCGTCGGAGGGCCGGTTGGCGGTGGAATTTTGGATAAAATGACCGTCGGTCATTTGAACCGCGTGCAAAGGGCGGCTATAAATCAATCTGTCGGCTGCGGCGCCAAGCCTGCGGCAAGCCGTTTTGGCCTCGCCGGACAGGAAAAATTGTGAGCAGTCCGCAGGATAATAAACATGTTTTGGAGCGAACAGATGAAACTGCAGGGAAAAGTTGCCATTGTCACGGGATCGGCGTCCGGCATCGGCCAGGCGATCGCGACGGTTTTTGCACGGCAGGGTGCTGCAGTTGTGGTGGATTATGTCGGTAAGCCGGGTACTGCCGATGATACACTCTCCAAGATTAAAGCCATCGGGGGCAAGGCCATTGCGGTGGCCGCGGATGTGTCCAATCCGCAGCAGGTGCAGGCAATGATTGATCAAACGGTGGCGGCTTTCGGCGGGCTGGATATTTTCATCAATAACGCCGGTATTGAGTTTAAACACCCATTTCTTGAGTTCCCGGTGGAACAGTTTCAGAAAATTATGGCGGTAAACCTGCAGGGGCCGTTTGTGTGCTGTCAGGCGGCGGCACGGCAGATGGTGAAACAGGGACGCGGCGGACGGATTATTAATATTTCCTCCATTCATGAAGACCTGCCCATGCCCACCAACGCGCCGTACTGCGCCACCAAAGGCGGCCTGCGCATGCTGACGCGGACTATTGCCGTTGAACTTGCCCCGCACAAAATTACGGTAAACAACATCGGCCCAGGGGCTATTTTTACGCCCATTGACGCGGATGTTGAAGCCAACAAGGCCATGGAGGACGCACTGATGGCGGAAATACCGCTCGGCCGCTGGGGCAAGCCGGAGGAAGTGGCCAATCTGGCGGTATTCCTGGCGTCCGATGACGCGGCGTATATGACCGGCTCCACCTGCTTTATTGACGGGGGTATGCTGCGTCAAGCCGGAGCGCTTTAATTGCGACCGCATGCGATTGAAGGCCGGGCGGCAGCGTCGACGGCCGGGCCGAACATCAAAATAATTGCCGGAGGTGGCGCGTGCGTATTATGCTTGATGCCGGGCCGCTGGTAACGCGAAATATCAGCGGTGTTCAGCAGCATGCCAGAAATATTGTCACCCAATGGTCCCGGCAGGGCCTGCTGCATCAGTTTGTCCTGCTTATCCGGCAGGATGCCGCGGAAGATTCATCGTATGACCTGACCTTTGTCAAGAATCTGGGCGCCGGTTTTTCAATCCAATTCTTCCGTCCGTCCAAGCGCGACTGGCTTAAGCATGAGGCCGCCCGGTTGCCCTTTTTATCCGGCCTTGCGGTGGACACTCCCGATATCTATCACAGTTTTTCACCGGACATTTCGGCGTTTTCATCCATGCCGGCGGCGGCAATCTCACATACCATCCACGATTTATCCTGTGAGCTTGATCCGGCCGTACGCGATACGCCGCAGGCCGTGCAAAACCGCACCCTGTACCGTCAGGCGGTGAAAAAGGCTGTCTGCACCATCACCGTTTCCACGCGCACGATGGATGACATCATCAGTTTATACGGCGTGCCGCGCCGGCAGGTGCATTTGGTATCCAACGGTCTGGATCCGGTCTTTACGCCCGCCCCGGATCCGGAAGCCGGCAGAATCCTTCTGGATCGGTATGGCCCGCTGGGACGCTACGTGCTGATGGTTGGTGCGGACATTCCGCGCAGGAACTATGCACGGCTCTGGGATGCCATGCTCGGCGTCTGGCGGATCCAGCCCGGTCTTCGCCTTATTTTTGCCGGGCGAGATCCATGGCCGGCGGCGCCGGTTTATCGGCTCGCCATGCAGCAAAAGGACTCCAATCGCGTGGTTTTTATTGAAGCCCCCAATGACCGGGAACTCGCTGAATTGTATCGCAACGCCCAGCTCACCTGCTGCGGCTCAAGCTTTGAGGGATTTGGGCTTTCCGTGCTGGAGGCTATGGCCTGCGGTTCGGCGGTCGCGTGCAGCCACATGCGATCGCTGGAGGCTCTCGCGGGCAACTCCGTGGTCTATTTTGCCCATGATGATGCGGCCATGATTAGCGCATCCATCCTGGCTCTTGCACAGGACCCCGAGTACAGGCGGCAACTCCGCACCCGCGCACTGGCCCGGGCCGCACTCTATTCCTGGGCGCGATCCGCACAAACACTCATGGAAATTTTTGAACAAACGGCTTCCGCCCGACGACCCGCGGCAACACCGCCGTCACCTTGAATTCCGGCACTGTCAAAAGACCGCGGCTTGTGTTAGATTTTGTGGCTATGGATAAAGAAAAAAAACCGACGCATTCCGCAGGCGGCGTTCCCGCTCCCCGAAAACTCACCGGCAATGCGGCAGCGCGCGAAACGCCGATTCTGCCGCCGGTCGCGATAGTCAAAACGCCGTATTTTCACATTCTTGGATACAGCGTGGCCGGCGAAGAAACCGCGGTTCAAATTCCGGAACTCAACACGGTTTTTGATATCGGAAAATGCCCGCGGCCGATGCTTACCAGTGATTTCTGCCTGCTTTCCCATGGTCATATTGATCATAGTGCGGGCATTGTGTACTACCTTTCGCAGCGTTTCTTTCAGGGAATGGTGCCGGGCACCGTGTTGTGTCCGGCGGCCATTGCAGACGGCCTGTCGGGCATTATCCATGCCTGGGCGGCGCTGGAGGGAAAAGTGGTGCAACATCGTCTTGTGCCGATGCAACCCGGCGATGAATTTGAGCTGCGTCGCGGGCTGGTCGTCCGGGCATTTGCCACACGGCATACCGTTCCGTCCATCGGCTTTACATTGATTGACCGCCGGGAAAAACTCAAGCCGGACCTGGCGGAAAAAAATCTTCCCGGGCATGTGCTGCGGGATATGAAGGCCCGCGGCGAACGGATCACCTATACCCTGGATGTTCCGCTCGTTGCCTATACCGGTGATACAAGCATGGGTGAAACGCTGTTGCAGGAAGGCGTACGAAATGCCCGCGTCCTGATCACGGAGTGCACATTCTTTGAACGCGGCCACCGCAGGCGCGCCACCGTCGGGCAGCACATGCACATGTCCGATCTCGTGGAAGTATTGCCGCAACTGCAGAATGAACTTTTACTGATTTCGCATGTATCACGGCGCACGTATATCGGCTGGGCGGCACGGCAGCTGGCAAAGGCCACCGAAGGAATGACCATTGTACCGCGGGTGGAGTTTCTGATGGATCACGCGCAAAGGCTGGAGGTACTGCCCGGAAAGGCCGCGGCATATGTTCCGGTTGAACCGCAAAGCGCCGATGCACAGGATGATTGACCTGATGAATGCCGCGCCAAACGCTGAATTTATCGGCTTGCTTTTCCTTCAAACCTATCAGACACTATGATACCATCGTTCAAAAGGCGCTGCACCGACCCGATACTTAATCTGTCGGTGCAGGAAATCGGCGGCGATAGCAGGAGTTTAATTTTGCCAGGCATGACAACAACCGTATCTCCACAACATTCGGCATCGTCCGCCCAATATTGCCACCAATGGCCCAACGGCCTTACGTTGGTTGCGGAAAAAATTGAATCCGTCCAATCCGCGGCAATGACGCTGCTGGTTGCGGCCGGTGCGTCCACAGATCCGTCGGATGCTTTGGGCAGTGCCAATGTGCTGGCGGACTGGGTGATGCGCGGCGCCGGGAGCCGGGACAACCGGGCTTTGACCGATTACCTGGATTCCCTGGGTGTGCAACGGGCCACGGGTGCGGAAACAGTATTTATGCGCTTCAGCGCCTCGATGCTGGCACGCAATCTGCCGGCAGTCCTGGAAGTTTACGCGGATATTGTGCAGCGGCCCCAATTGCCGGAAGCCGGGTTCGCGCCCGCCCGGGACCTGGCCATGCAACAGATTGACGCCATTGAGGATGAACCTTCGCAAAAGTTGAACCTTATGCTGCGGGCAAGACACCTGCCGGAACCCTTCGGCCGCGCCGTGATCGGGCGGAAAGATCATCTGGTCGCTTTGACCGCTTCGGCATTGCGGCAGGATTGTCGGGAAAGGCTCAATCCGCGCGGCGCTATTCTGGCGGTCGCCGGCAATATTGATTTTCATATGCTGCATGATCTGGTGGAGAAATGCTTTGCTGGCTGGGCGGCACAGCCGTCGGCTCAACCTTTGATGCGGGCAGCTCCCCGCGGCGTGCAGCACATCACGCAGTCATCCAACCAGGTGCAGATCGGCCTGGCGTACGATACGGTGTGTGAAAGCGATCCGGAAAGTCTGCTGGCGCAAATGGCGGTTGGCGTACTCAGCGGCGGCATGGGCGCAAGGCTGTTTTCGGAAATTCGCGAAAAACAGGGACTATGCTACGCGGTGCACGCCGGATATATGAGCCTCAAATCTCCCGGACCGGGAGTGGTTATCGGTTACGCCGGAACGGTGCCGGACCGGGCGCAGCGAACGCTTGATTCATTTCTGGTGGAACTCAAACGGCTTGGCGGCGGCGTATCGACAGATGAACTGGAGCGCACACGCGTCGGCATGAAAAGCCGCGTGATCATGCAGGGGGAAAGTTCCGCGTCCCGGGCTGCGGCACTGGCGGCGGACTTTCATTATTACGGCCGCACGCGCACGCTTGATGAACTGCGAACGCGAATTGAAGCCGTGACTCTGGAAAACTTAAATTCATTTTTGGCTTCGCACCCGCCAGAGAAAATAACCGTGGTGACCATCGGCCCGGCTGAACCGGTGCTTACTGTCAATACCGATATCTGACCGGGACAGGGGAAGTCGCAAGACAAACGGCAAAACCGTCCGGTCCGCATTCAATATTTCTGGAGTAATTCATGGTGTATTTCAAGCAGGCGCAACTCGCAAACGGCCTTGACGTGATTGCGGAAATCATTCCCGACGCCCAGAGTTCGGCCATCGGATTTATGGTAAAAACCGGATCGCGTGATGAATCACCGGAGGTCAACGGCGTGTCGCACTTCCTTGAGCACATGATGTTCAAGGGAACCTCACGTCGGACCGCGGCGCAGGTCAATCGTGAATTTGACGCCATGGGCGCCCGCAACAATGCGTTCACCAGCAATGAAGTAACCTGTTATTGGGCGCATGTTCTGCCGGAATTTCTTCCCGCGGCCCTTGACCTGCTGGCTGATATGATGCGGCCCGCCCTGCGCAATGATGATTTCGATATGGAAAAAAAGGTGATTCTGGAGGAAATCGCGCTGTATCTGGACCGGCCGGGGCACGTGTTATACGAGGCGATTATGCAGGATCACTTCGGCCGCCACCCCATGGCCCAGTCGATTTTGGGGCCCAAAGAGTCGATTTCCGCGCTCACACGCGATCAGATGCAGGCTTATTTTGAATCGCACTATGGTCCGGGCAACATGGCCCTGGCCGTGGCGGGTAAAATTGATTTCGACGCATTTCTTTCCGATGTCGAAAAAACGTGCGCCGCCTGGCCGCATGTGAATGTGCGGAGGAATTATTCCACGCCGGAGCTTAAAGCCAATCGCCGCCATATAACGGATGTCAAACTTAGGCGGCACTACATGGCCATGATCTGTCCGGGGCCGTCCGCACAGGATGACCGGCGCTATGCGGCGCAGATATTATCGGATGTGATGGGGGATTCGGACGGCTCGCGCTTTTACTGGTCTCTGGTCGAACCCGGGCTGGCGGACGATGCGGATTTTTCATTTTTTCCGCATGATGGAATGGGAAGTTTTTTTGCCGGGGCTTCGTGTGATCCTTCCCGCGCAGCGCAGGTGGAGGAAATCATGCTTGCGGAAATATCCAAAGCTGTTGCCGGGGGGGTAAGTGACTCGGAAGTTATCCGCAGCCGCACCAAGATTGAAACCGGTGCGGTTCTGCAGGGGGAATTGCCGCTGGGCCGGATGAGAAATATTCTCGGTCGCTGGATTTATAATCACGAATACCGCACGTTGGAACAGGAATTGGAAGTGCTGCGGAAAACGGGCGCGGCCGAAGTAACATCCCTGCTGCGGGATTATTTGCTCTCACCGCTCACCATTACCACGCTGGGCCCGGGATAATCGCCTGCAATACCCGCTTTAGTGCCGTTGATTTAATCGACCTCATCGCGCGTACCATGGCAAGCTTAGCCGCCGGAACCGCGGCGAGCCGGTCAATGACCGAAATGCTGCAGAAGCTTTTCAATCGGCGGTTGCTGCGGATCAATCGAAAGGCTCTTGA
>JAKBBN010000099.1 GCA_021808485.1 Planctomycetota bacterium
GGGTATGAATTCCTTTTCATTCCTTACCTATCGGCATTTTATGAACTTCTCAAACAGGCTCTAAGCAAAGCCTGTTTTGCGCCCAGTTGACAGGGAGTACCTCAGCCAATATCCGCGATCCCGGACCGTTCGGAAACTCCTTTAAAATTCGGGACATACGCCGGGATAATTCAAGGGTTACCTAGCCATTTTGAGGGCAGCCTTCAACCGACCACATTTTGGAATTCGGGTTCCAGCGGCCGGGCGTGTTTGATATCCGCTGCCGATTCGTGGCAACGCCCAAAACCGCCATGGCGGGCCACATCACACCCCAGGACCGCCGGGAAGTCCTCGCCCATATCTATCCGGACACTTTTCAGGGCTGTGACGTGCGGAAAAAGGCCCCGGCACCAGGCCGGCGAGTCGCCGACCTTCGGATACCTGCGGGCGCCGTGGGATGTGCCCGGCAGCTTCGATAAATCGCACCAGGGGACAGCAATTGGGCATAGGACATCATGAGAAACGCGGAAAGCTGCGACCATTTCCGCCGATCGCCAAATACAACCCGGGCCAACCGGTGCATTTCCCGGTCCGCGGCTTTTTTTAACTGGACGTCCTCGGCGATAGAAAGATACCGTGAAAACACGTACTCGTGGAACGGAAGACCGCCGTATTTCATTCCCCAGCCTTTGTTCACCACCCAGCGGCGGCGGGACAATGAAATCTGCTGTTGTGTGCAAATCCAATGCAAGCACCGGTTCACTTGAACCAAGGCCGGCTTCACCAGCAATGGCTCTTTTTTAATATATGGCCATCCGGCGGAGTAGCACTCCATGACATACATGATCATCGCCGGTCCCTGCTGCGACAACGGAAAGAAGCGTTGATCATTCAAATTCAGCTTATTCATCCAGTTCACCACGCGAAGCGCGGCTTTCAGATAGCGGTGTTTCCCGGTATCCGCATAAAGAACAAACAATAACGAACCAAACAACGCGGAACTGCACCACCATGCCTTATGTGATCGCACCCACAGGCCGTCGCTGACACCGCCGGACGAATCGATATAGTGTTTCATGACCAGCGACGCGAAGCGCTCCGCGGAATCAAGAAAAGATCTTCGGGCGGCGCCATGACAGCGCACCGCCGTGGCGGCCAACGCCATTGCAATTGACGAACTATCCGCCACGTACCAATCACCATGGACCTGCCCCGGCCTGCGATTGTAGTTCATGTAATAGGCGCCGGCGGGAGTCATCTGCTCCTGGTACTTCATCATCCGCCGACACCATTGTCGACAGGCGTTGAGATATTTGGGATTGCCGGTCATATCGTACGCTACGCACAGAGCCCGCACGGCATAGGAGTCTACAAAGAACGGGCCTTGAGGTGTTTTCGCGGTTATCTTCGCCACTGCTGATAAACACAATTGGTAAAACTGTTTCCGTGGAATGGCATTGTCCGGCCGTGATTTGGCGGCAGGCGATTGCGCGGAAGCCGACAGGCCCGTCATAAACGCGAGCAAAAAAGGTAAGGAATATGACAGAAAGTTTTTCATAGTGTCAGTCCGGCAAAGCCCGGCAAAGCCCGGTAAAACCTGTCATTGATCAATTAACTGGTGAAACCTCCGCGGCATTCGAATCGGCCGGCGTCAGCCGCCAGTTCACTTTTATCCCCGGCAGCACAGGGAATGCATCCCACGTTGCCGCCGCTGCGCGTTGATCATCCATATTTGTTTTGCCGAACCCGGCCAAGCCTGTTCAGGATACCCGGTTTAATTGAGGCAGATATCCGGCCCGTTTCCCGGAGCACGAGTGTAATGTACCTCGGTCCGGTTTATCTGTCGACGCGTCCGGGGCGTTTCAGGCGCCCCATTATAAAGGGGCGGGCGGCGATGCTCTCTCGCCAAGCGGCATGGAATAACACTTTGGCCGAAAACGCAATATCAGCCGCATCCTGCCGATGGGGTGCAGGATATCCATAACAAGAACGGCGTTTGCCCGATGCCGAACAATCGCCATTGGTTCGTAATTCGTTCAGACCGATTGCAATCAACCCGTCAAATCCCGGTATTCCGCATACCAGGTATAAGGAACGACGCTGATTGATTGAACTCCGCCGGGCCGGTCCAGCGGGCGCAAGCACAGTGCGATCACGTTGGGGCCTTTTTGCTTAAGCCAACAGTCGGGCAAAAAATATTCCCGCTGTTTACCGTTCTGCCAGAAACGGCCTATTGTCTGCCCATTGAGATATACAAAACCGTTGCCGTATGCCTCAATCTTCAGGCACCAGGGAAGCCAGACCCCAACGGGAATTTGCGGCAGGGAAAACTCCATGCGCTGCCATACCAGCAGCCCTTCTTGCCCGGCGCCGGAACCCACCGCGTGGCTCACCCATTTACTGTCATCAAAATCCGATCGGTAAAAGCCGCGCGTCAGTCCGATGGGAGTTCCATGAAATTCGATTTCCCCTCCAAAATCTGGACGTTTCGTGAATGACACCCGCCCAATGCCGCCCGATCGGGCCATGTTGTGCACCAACACCGCTATTACATTCCGTCCCGGTTGCAACGCCTTGGCCGCATCGAATGTCCATGGCTGCGACGAGGAAGTACTCTGACCGATGAGACGGCCGTTAACGAATACCCAACCGTAGTCGTCAATGCGTCCGAATCGCAGACAGGTTTTCTTCGCCCGGATGGCGGCCGTTGAGATATGCACGGTTGTGCGAAACACCGCCCACTGGTTGGGTTTCATGATATTGGTTTCGATTGAGGAACAGTCCACCCCGGCCCAATCGGCATCAAGAACGTCCGGGCCGACAGGCGCATCAGTCGGCCGTTTTGGCGGCGGTGTCACTTTTATTCGCCATTTTCGTATCAACATTTGTGGCGAAACGCTAGGCAAGGCGGCCGCCTTTAGCCCGTATTCGTTTTCAATGACCGATCCGAAATTCGGATGCCCGGAGTTTTCATACACCAACGTAGCTTCCGCCGTATCGGGCACGTCAGTGAACGGCCATGAAAAGACGTTGCTCTCACCGCTTTTTTGAGCGTAGACGATCCGATCCCCAATTTGTGCGGTCGCACCGTCGCCCGGAGGCATGTCAAGAACCAGTTGCCGCCTGCCGCGTGCTTCCCCAGACCGGCGCACACGTACACGGTAGTAGGAGAATCCGCTGGCAAAAACTCCCAGGTCGGCCAGCGACTCTCCGGCGGTGACCGGACGAAATATTGTTGGTAACGGGTCGGCCATCGTGCGCACCGAATGGATTGTTACCGCCCCGGGCAGAACTTTCGGACGAATTGGCTCTTGCGGAACTTCCGGATACCAGCGGCCTTGAGCTGAATCCGTATATCCCGGCGGGAGATGCAGAATTTTCGAGCCGAATGGTTCCAGGTCGTAGTGCACCTTGAGGGGCTTTTTTTTGACCGACAGGCCGTCGCCGAAAATCTCCGCCACACCGAAGCGACGGGAAACGTGCTGATCCGTGCGGATAAAAACGTAAACACTGCCGTCGGGCCCTTTGCGTGCCGCCACATGAACATCCGAAAAGCCGGAGGACGCGCGAACGGGTATCTTATGCGAACGAGCCAGTGCCGGGCCATGCTCCTTGATCATCGCCGCAAGACCGGCGACCTGAAGGTACTTCGCCCCTACGCCTCCGTTTTCGCGAATCGGCGCGCTGTAGTCGTAGGTAGTGGCGACCCCACGGGCCGGCCAACCGCCAAAATTGGTGCCGCCGAAAAGCATATAATAATTGATGATTGTGATGCCTTCCTGAATGGCGAAAAGCGTCAAATTGTTAATCTGCGGTGGAGTCAAATCCCAAACGTAATGATCCTCTTTGGTCCTGAGCGGCTGGACATCATCTACTCCAACGATCCATCCACCCTGCAACTCCGCAGTCATCAGGGGAGCATTCGGCTGCGCCCGGCGCATCGTCCGGTAATTGCCGATACTCGAATCCACTCTCCAGCCGGGATAGATATCCATCGCATCGAATACCTGTCGCAAATATGGATTGCGACTCCCAAGCACGGTTTTTCCCCAATTGATGAACAACGGCACATCAATGCCATCCTCACGGGCAGAGGCCACCAGCGCTTCGAGGTAACGCCGTTTCACCTGATCCGGAAAGGAAATGCAGTCGTACTCGTTTTCAATCTGGAACAGGATAACTCCGGCTTCGCCGGGCTTTTTCCGCGTGATCTGGTGGGGAACAATGATCGGACATACGGCCCGATACCAGTGGCGACTCCACTGAATGAACGTCGGATCGTCGCTTCTCAGCCACATGCCCTTAAAACTTTTCGGTCGCAAAGGTAAAAGCCACTGAGGCAGGCCGCCGGTATCCCACTCACCGCAGATGTACGGTCCGGGGCGAATGGTCACGTTCAAGCCGAAGTCGCTGGTTGCCATGGTCAGCCAGTCATCAAGGTCCTCCAGCAGTTGAAATTTCGACATGTCATCCGGGCTTGCGGGCTTTTCCCGCTCGTGAAAATTCCAGGCCACATACGTTTGCACGCCGTTGAAGCCGGCCTGCTTGATCTTCTCAAACCGCGCCCGCCATAACGGTTTCGGACAGCGGAAATAATGAAAGCATCCGCCGTAGGAAAAGAAAGGCTTGTCTTCCAGGAACAGGGACTTTCCGTCATATCGAATGCGACGGGGATCAGCGAAAGGCCTTAACGGCATTGGGGATGAAGCGGCGGCGTCCGCCCTTGCGGTTCCAGTCCACCCGACCGCCGTCAGCATGCCCGTCATCGCAAGAAATCCGCGCCGACTCCAACCTTGCTTTTTTCCATGCATAGTTGAGGCTCCAATAATTTTCGGATGGCAGTTTATGCGTGCCAATCGCTATTATGCTATCCCTAAAGCTGCAATTGGGATACAAATGGCTATGAAGATTGCAGGATTGGCGGCGCGTTGCCGCGATATAGTTGGACCTTTGGACCACCGGACAGAACTCAAGTTGGCGGCTTCGCAAAACGGCCGTATCGTTTATTCCAGAGGATATGTTAAGATTGTTTCGAGATTGTACCAGAGGCTGCTGGTGTCGGACTGCGGGCAAATCGGATAACTCGCCGTCTGATACGGAGGTCATTATCCAAGACGCCCCGCACCAACGAACCGGCCGGAGGCCGATCGTATAACCTTGAACACGGGCTTGGCTCGATATGCTCCAATGCCTTGGAACACTGTTTGAAGAACCGACTGCGATCTTTCACGGCATGCTGCAGCGGACCGGCATTTGCCATTACACAGAGTTCAGGATCAACCAGTGCCCGACACAAAACGAATGCAGATGAATGACATTTTATTAAAACTCTCCAAACACTTTCTGCTTTGGGCAATCGTGACAGTGGCAATGCTGGCTGAAGGTACAACCGCTTTGGCGGGCGAGTCGAAGGCATTGCAATTTTCCGTCTCATACCCCGCGACGCTGCAGTCGCAAGGCCTTCAAGGACGATTGTACGTTATTCTTTCAGTGAAGGATTCCCCGCAACCAAGATTCCAGGTTAATGACAGCATCCGCACGGCGGAGATATTTGGAAGGCAATGCCGCCACTGGTTGCCGGGCCGGACACTCAGCGTTACGAATCGTGCCCCGGGTTACCCGATTGCGAGACAGCAGGATATCCCACCCGGACAATATTATGTGCAAGCACTGTTCAATGTATATACAACATTTCATCGCGCTGATGGAACAGTCGTTCGTTTACCGATGGATCGGGGGGAAGGCCAACAATGGAACAGAAAGCCGGGCAACTTGTACAGCATCCCCCGCCGCTGTTACATCAATCCGCAATCCGGTGGTGTGATCCATTTGGAATTAACCCGCAGGATTCCGCCGTTGCCGCGCCTGCACAGCACGCGGTACCTTCGGCGCTTCAGGCTGAAAAGCCGGTTAATCAGCCGATTCTGGGGGCGTCCGATGTATATCAGCGGAATGGTGCTTCTGCCGCACGGATGGTATTCACATCCTTCGGCGCATTACCCCCTGATCCTGTACGAGAGTCATTTCCAGCGGGATTTTGCAATCCCTGTTCCCATGAAATCCCGGCCGGCGCCACCAAAACCCACCGGCTGGGCCGCCACCCAGGCTGCATACGAATACCGCCTTTATAGGGATTGGAAATCGGGGAAATTGCCGCATGTGTTGATCATGATCACCAATACGCCCAACCCCTATTATGACGACGCCTACGCCGTCAATTCGGCGAATATTGGCCCCTACGGGGACGCCATCGTGCATGAAGTGATCCCATTTGTGGAAAACAAATACCGCGGAATCGGCCAACCATGGGCCCGGGCCCTCTATGGATATTCCACCGGTGGCTGGGAAGCCCTGGCGCTGCAGATATGTTATCCCGGTCAATTCAACGGTGTCTGGGCCGCCTGTCCGGACCCCGTCAATTTTCATGCGTTCATGGATGTTAATCTGTACCGCGATAAAAACGCTTTCTGGCGGCTGGGGCCATTCTCACGCGTACCCCGTCCCGCGGCACGAAGAACGGACGGAACGGTCCTCACCACCATGGCGAGGGAAATGTTGCGTGAACGGGTGCTCGGTTCCAAAGGCCGTTCATCCCGGCAGTTTGACGCTTGGCAGGCGGTATTCAGTCCGGAAGGAAAAAATGGCTATCCATCGGCGATTTGGAATCCACATACGGGCCAAATTCACCGCACAATCGCGCAATACTGGCGATCACATTATGATCTCTGCCATTATCTTAAGAGTCATTGGAGCGCAATTGGTCCAATGTTAAAGGGTAAAATCCACCTGACAGTTGGAACCATGGATACTTTTTATCTGAACAATGCTGTCCGCATGCTGCAAACGTTTCTGGCTTCAACACGCCATCCGCATGTCGGCGGTTCGTTTGAATACGGCCCTGGGCGGCCCCATGGCTGGTGGGGAGGCGGTGCGAATATGACTACCGGCATGAGCGCCTTAACCGCCCCCGAACGGGATATCACCGCAATGGTAAAGCACATGCTGGCAACAGCTCCTCCGGGATCGGACGTGCACAGCTGGCGGTATTAGAAAGCTCCCGCAAAACGGTTCCCATGGCGGGCCTGCCCCGCACCGGCCCTTTGCGGGGAAGTCCAAATCGTCCAGCCGATCTTGCATTAACCCGCCGTTTCATCTTAAGGCGAACAATTGATCGGGCGATCAGATATCAATTTACGCGCCCGTTTGCACTGTAACGCAACGTACACGACGCCGGGAAGAATATTTACTTTTCAGGATAGCATGACATTTGACTATGGAGAATTTTATCATGTATCTATTAATATAAATATTACGACTTAACGAATCTCCTGCTGCACAGGCCGACTTTTTTTTAAAATACCGCGCCAAAGCAGGAGAATTCGTCATGGACCCCAAAGTCATCAATCGTCCCAATCAGCTCACGCGCGGAGCCTGCGGTTTGCTGTTAACCGCCGCGGCTGTTTATGGCGTGGCAACCAGCGTGCTCGCGTAATGCCCGGTTCCGGAACCGGCGTCACTTTTGGCAATTGCCGCGGGTGGCGCTGCACCCCCTGTTACGCGGGCGGCGGGCGAGTAAAATACCTGCAGCAAGCTAACCGGACGCGGACTGAATCATTTCCAGATAAGTTACCTGATAACCGGCCGCGGTAAAAAGGGATTGGGCGGCGGGGTTTTTATTTGCGGCAATCAGTCGAACTTGCGACACGCCCTGCCCGGCGGCCCAATGGCGCACCTCGACAAGCAACTGTTTGGCCACGCCGTGACGACGGAACTCCGGCAGCACGGCAATTTCGTGGATAAATGCGTAACGCCGACATTGATAAATCGGAATTTCGTCCATCAGGTTGGCCACCACAGTACCGGCAAGCTCGCCCGGGCCATCAGGCCTTTCAAATACCCGGGCACATAGAACCAGCCATTGCGGATCCGTTATGATCCGCGAGAGCCATTGGGGATATCGCTCCGATACATCCGGCCGCAGACTCCATCGTAATGGCGAATATTCTTCGTGCTGGCGCTCTACGGCCAAGCACATATCGGCCACCCATGGCACATCGGCAGCGGCGGCGGGCGCAATTCGGATGATCAACTGCGGTTCGTCACTCATGACCGGATTATAGCAACACAAACGCCAACCCGAAGGGAAAACGACAAATTCAGCCTCACCCGATTTTTGCCGATCTTCGGCTCGATGGTCGCCACCGCACGAGTTTCGACCTGAACCAGCGGCCTTAATACAATCCCTGCGATCGGCTTCTTTACCGGGCGGGGTAGAGTCGGCGGAGGCTTTTCTCACTGCCGAACACCGGCCAAAGGCCGCATTTCCGATTCAGCCGCAGGTCAATCTCAACCGCGTAGGCGAACTTCAAACAAAGTCCACGGTTATGGACACAGATATTTTCACATGCGGCAAGGCGGCTCTACTGGCCGGGCAGCGTGAACGCAAACCAGCCTAAATTATCCGGAAATTTTCACCGGCATACCGAGTCGCCGCGGAATGGCGGCGGCCCATTCCGGCCAGGCGGCGCGCTCCACGCACTTCAGATTCGCGTCGCCGGAAATCGCACGGGCATCCGCCGCGCTCCATACCGCCCCATCTTCATGGAACACACCGTTAAGCGTGCCCTTTCGCCGTTGCACCAGCAACCAGGCGGGTTTAAGCATAAGACTCCAGAAAAAATTGCCGATTTTGTGACGGTGAATGGTGGGGGCAAGCGATGCGTAATCCGGCTGCCACGCATTTTGTGCCAGCACCCCACGCCCCCATCCACTGCCGCCATGCCGCACCCGCTGCCATTCGGTCAACCATACCGGCCGGTTCAGCACCATGTGCAACTTTTTCATTTGGCGAATGACCTGATCCAATTCGTGGATGGAAGATGGAAAATCCGGATGTGTCTGGAGTATTTGCGAGCCCCCGCTGATAAACGATCGACTCTGACCCAAGTTGGCCCCTCCGACGGTAAGCTTGATGGCACCTCGCATTCTTGCCGCATGCTGCAACATGGCATAAGCAAACCGGTGGCGGGGGCGCCCAAACGGTTCGTTGTTGATTTCAATAGCCAGCAAGCGATGGTCATCGCGAAAATGGTGCATAAACCAGTCAAGATAGTCCAGAGGTTTCGCCCACAGGTGGGGCCTGCCGACAATTGCCGTGGACGGCGAGAGTAGATCCGAGGCGCTCCATGGATTTGTATCGATAATATTCGCCGGCGTGGGCTCCACGCCGTCGCCTTCAAAAAGTACCGGCATCACCCGAATGCCGGCCGCGGAACAGGTCTGCAGAAAATCCGTCAGGTGATGGTGCAGGGCGGAGGAATCGTGCAGCCAGAATTCATAACTCAGCCACACGCGAAAAGCATTCAAATTGAGTTGCCGGGCCAGTTGAACGTCCTGTTGCGCGATTTTGGGGTCATAGTCGCGCCATTGCTGATAGGCATTGAAGGCGCGGGCGGGAATATATATGGCCCCGCGCGGATAATCCGGGGACAAATCCGCCGCCCGGGACTCGTTGCCGGCCGCCGCGGACGCCAACACAGCGCCGACGGCGCCCTTCAGCACATTTCGCCGGCTGAGTACTGCAGAAACATGCGATCCCGCGATACCGTTCATATCCATTGTTTATCCTCCGCGCCTTAAAGGCACCATCAATCGTTCAGGATAGCCGGTTCGCAGGGCTGAATCCAGTTTATCCCCGGACCACCTGATAAAATACGCCGCACATTTGCCCCGTCATTTTCAGCCCGCGCCGCGGAACACTTTCCCCGGCAACCGGCCGTGTCAGCCCCGGAATCGCCCTATGCCGTGCGAATCGGCAACGCCGACCCGCGATCACAAATCCCGGCTATAATTAACGGCGAAACGCTATCGCGCCGGACCGGGATAATCACCCGCGGAGCAAGGGATTTTATGACGGCATTATCCAATGATTTAAAAGTGGTCAGCGACTTTAACCCCGCTGGCGAGCAGCCGCAGGCGATTGATAAAATTGTCAGCGCATTTAACCGCGGCGACAAATACCAGGTCCTGATGGGAGTAACCGGTTCCGGCAAAACCTTTACCATGGCGCACGTGGCCGCGCGGCTGGGGCGGCCGGTGCTGGTGATCAGCCACAACAAAACCCTGGCAGCGCAGCTGTATGAAGAATTCCGCGATCTTTTTCCGCAAAATGCGGTCAGTTATTTTGTGAGTTACTACGATTATTATCAACCCGAAGCCTACATTCCGCAGCGGGATATATATATTGAAAAGGATGCGGCGCGCAATGACGACCTCGACCGTCTGCGCCTCGCCACCACGAGCAGTCTTATCGCCCGGCGCGATGTGGTGACAGTGGCGTCCGTAAGCTGCATATTCGGTCTTGGATCACCGGAGGAATACCGGAAAAAAGTGCTTTCGCTGCAAAAAGGGCAAAACGTGCCGCGACCGGAGCTTTTGCGATCCCTGGTGGATATGCAATATGAACGCGGCGATATCGAATTCAAACGCGGTACCTTCCGCGTGCGCGGCGATGTGCTAGAAATTTTTCCGGCATATGAAACCACGGCCCTGCGGCTGGAAATGTTCGGCGATGACATTGAAAATATCTGGCACATCCATCCGGTAAGCGGCGAGCGGCTGGTGGAGGAACAGACGGCCTTTGTGTATCCGGCCAAACATTACATGACCGATGAAGAAAATTTGCAGCGGGCCGTGCGGGATATCCATCAGGAGCTTGACCAGCGGCTCCAGGAATTCCGCATGCAGGGCAAATTGCTGGAAGCCCAGCGGCTGCTGGCGCGCACCAAATATGACACGGAAATGATGC